>JBBRUC010000065.1:0-28440 GCA_038248205.1 Thermoanaerobaculia bacterium | reverse complement strand
TCTCCCGGCGCTCCCGACGCGACAGGCCTTGCCCTTCCACCCGACGCAATACTCGCCCAAACCCCTCGTCCCCCTCCAGCACGCGCAGATCCTCAACGCAGTCGCCGCCCGCCAGGTTCAAACAGATCAACGACATCAAGATTTGCCGATCCGTCCACCCCTGACGCCCTTGGCGTACCCGCATGTGACGCTGGATCGAACGGCCAACCTCGGCCGCCTCGGCCAAGTCCAAGTACAGCAACAGGCCCGCGACACCAGTCATCCCGCTGCGCCGCTGCTCTCCCTCGTACTGGAACCCCAAAACGCCTTGTGACATCATTTCTGCACCTCGTTGGTGAAGGATCGGTCTCGATAACCTGATTCTATCTCTCTGAGAAATCAGAGCCAACGGGGTTTTCAATTCTTTTTTGGTGGTGGATCAAGGACGGGAGTCGTGCGGGAGCCGAGGCAAGGAGATACCGGAATGCACCTCGATGCGACGTTTTCGAGCCGAGAACCGTACAATGAGGAGTTGTGACTTCGCCCGCCCGCATCTTCGCCCTCCTCGCGCCGTTTGCCCTTTGGGGAGCCGCGGCTGCCGCGCATGCCGAACTGGTCGTCCTTACCGATGGCAGCACCCTCAAGGTCGCCGCGTTCGAGGCGGCGGAGGGCGACCGCGCCCAGCTGACGTTTTCTCACGGAGGGCGGCTGAGCTTGCCGATCGACCGCATCGAGAGGGTGGTGGACGACGAGGTCGAAGAGCCGCTGCCGGTGATCGCCGCGGTCGAGCCACCGCCGCCGACCCCGGTGCCTCTGGAGCCGAAGGTCGCGCTCTTGTTCGACGAAGAGCAAGAGGTACCTTCGGGACCGTACGGCGCGCAGATCTTCGCCGCGGCCCGCCGCCATCAGGTGAACCCCAGCGTCGTCGCCGCGGTCATCCGCGCCGAATCGTCGGGCAATCCCCGTGCCCTGTCACGCAAAGGCGCGCGCGGCTTGATGCAGCTGATGCCCTCGACCGCCAAGCGGTTCGGGGTTCGAGCGGACCGGCTGTTCGATCCGGAACAGAATCTTGAAGCCGGAGTCCGCTACCTGAAGTTCCTGATCGAGCAGTTCCCGGACGATCTGGCGCGGGTGCTCGCCGCCTACAACGCGGGGGAGCAGGCGGTCCAGCGCTACGGCGGGGTACCGCCCTATCGAGAGACCCGCGGCTACGTCCGCCGGATCTACTCGTTCCTCGGCCTCGCCCTCGGCAATCTCGACGCCCTCGAAGGCCGATCCGGCTAACCGCAGCAAGCCAAGGTCCGCGCCTCAGCTCGGCTTTTTCGAGTCCGCTTCCCCTTGCTTGGCGGGATCGGGCGCCGGGGCGGAAATCTTCATCTCTTTGCGGATCTGGTCGATCAATCCCGCGAGCGGTACGCCGCCGGGTTTCGGCGACGAGATCAGGTAGCGGTTGGCCCGCTTGTCGCCGGAGGCCGTGGTCGTCACGGTATATTTCCCCAGCGCGCCGGACGTTATGGAGTAGGAGTTTTCCCGGCCCGGGAAGCGCGTTACGAACAGAACCGCCTCTTCTCCGATATCGAGAACCGGCTGGTCGACCTGGCCGGTCTCGACCATCACGCTACCCGGCTTGATTATCGTTCGCGGAATGACGATTTCGATCTCGGGCGCGACCGAGCCGCGTAGCGTCTCCCCGACAGCGACTTTCACCAGAGCCACCGTCGATCCCTCGACGCTTTCTTGGCGGATGCTCGTCGCCTTGCCGACCAAAATGGCATCGGACCGATCGAGTTCGGACAGAAAGAACTTCGCCGGATCGACAGCCGTCGCCGCGGTGGCGAGGAGCAGCAATGACCCGGAGAAGGTGAAACGGATCACGGCACGATGGTAGGAAGAAAGCATGAGGCACCTCGGAGAATCGATGAAGGAATCGAGAACCGTCGGGTAATCGGACGGTCCCGAAGACGGCGACCATGAACAAAGTGTCGCGATCTTGCCGCTCCGGGACGTTTCGGCCCGCTTTCCGACTCGTCAGCTCGGTACGCCGGGACGGCGCACTCGGACGGACCAATGCAGGTGGCGTACCAGGCGATGGCACCCGCCGACGATCTCTTCGAGCGCCCGTCGCTCTTCTTCTTCGAGCGGTTGCTCGAGGCCGAGCAGGTCGCCGACGTCCAGCGGAGAACCGCTTCTGCCGGCCGGCTCGGCGATTTCCAATCGCGGTCCGGGTGTGCCTTGGGGATACGGATCGAAGGCGCCGAACGAGCCCGACGAGCCGAACGAAGGGCGGCGAATCCCCTGGGGACGCTCGTTGACGATCTGAATCGCGTTGTGCAGATCGTGGAGATCGCAGTCGAGTGCCGCGAGCAGCTTTTCAAGAGTTTCGAGCGACGGCTTCTGCCGCCCGGTTTCGTAGGCGGACAGCATTCCCTTGGTGACGCCCGCGGTGTCCGCCACGATGTACTGCTTTTTGCCTTGCTGCTCGCGCAGCCAACGCACCGCCCGCCCGAGCCGATCGAAAAGAGGAGAAGTACGGTCGTTCATCTGAAATGGCCTCCCGCAGGGCTCGGCTTCTGGATCGGTACCGGGCGCTTGCGATAGAGAGACGATAGGCGTAACAAAGGCGTAAGTCAAGATAAAAGGCGGAGAAATATGCGCCGGACGAAGCACTTACGAACCCCGCGGAAGCCACCTGCCACAGCCGGTCGTGGTACGGCATTTCCGGGACACAACCGGCAGAGGTTTCGCGCCTCGGCTATGCTCTCGACCCAACTCTGAGGAGCCTCTTGCCATGCCAGCCCCCTTCGCCCCTTCGGCCTCCGTCGTGCCCCCGCTCGATCTCCCGTTCGTTCGCGATTCGTTTCCTGCCCTCGCGGGAGACTGGGTGTATCTGGACAACGCCGGAGGCTCGCAGACCCTGGCGTCGGTGGCCGATCGGGTGCGCGACTATTTGCTCACCACGAACGTCCAGCTCGGCGCGACGTACCAGCCGTCGCGGCGGGCGGCCGAGCGGGTTGCGGCCGGCCGGGGCGCCGCGGCGGAGTTGTTCGGAGCTTCGTTGGACGAGGTGATTCTGGGCGGGACGAGCACCCAACTGCTCCAGAACCTGGCACGATCGATCGGCGAGGATTTGGCGCCCGGCGACGAGATCGTCGTCACCGATTGCGATCACGAGGCGAACATCACCCCCTGGCTGCGCTTGGCGGAAAAGGGAGCGGTCATCCGCTGGTGGAAGACCGATCTCGACGCTCTCGCCTTGATCCCCGAGCAGCTCGATCCGCTGCTTTCCAGCCGGACCCGCTGGGTCTGCTTTCCGCACGTCTCGAATCTCTTCGGCACGATCCATCCGGTTCGCGAAATTGTCGCTCGAATCCACGCCGCCGGGGCGCGGGCGATGGTGGACGGCGTAGCCTTTGCTCCGCATCGTCAGATGGAGGCGAGGGTTTGGGGGGCCGATGCCTACGTGTTCAGCCTCTACAAGGTGTTTGGGCCGCATATCGGCGCGCTTTATGTCGAACGCGGTTTGCTCGCAGGGCTGGCGAACGTCAATCACGCCTTCATCGGCCGGGGGGAGATCCCTTACAAACTCCAGCCGGGCAACGCCAGTTTCGAGCTGGCGGCTTCGCTGCCGGGAATCGTCGACTATCTCGGCGAGCTCGGGCGACGGGCGGGTGGGGAAGGCAACGGCGCCGCCGTACGCGCCGCGGCGTTTCGAGCGATCGCGGAGCACGAAGGCGTACTCGCCGAAAAGCTTCTCGCCTTCCTGCGCGAACGTCGTGCCGTCCGTATTCTCGGCCTCCCGGAAGGGGATGCCGCCCGACGGGTGGCCACGGTGTCGTTTGCCGTTGAGGGTCGGAACGCATCGGAGATTTCCGCGGCGCTCGACGCTCACTCGATCGGCATTCGCTACGGCGATTTCCATTCCCGACGGCTGGTTCAGGTGCTGGGTCTCACCGAGCGGCAGGGTGTCGTGCGAATCTCGATGGCGCACTACAACTCGATCGAGGAGATCGAGCGGACGATCGATGCTCTCGCCGACGTGTTGGGGTGAAACACGAAGGCGGGTACGGCTCAACGCCGATATCGAATCTGACAATCCGCTACTTCGACTCCCGCGATTTCGCCGAGACCTTTTGCCGGGAAGGGCGATTTTGACCCAAACACTCTTGCTCGATTGCTAGGGAAACTTCCCTTTACGGCAACGCAGGCGTATTTTAATCCCCAGCGAGCGCAGCCATATCTGAGTCCGTACCGGCCTCCGCCCTATTGGGGGGTAGGAGAGATCGCGCTCGCTCTTTGGAGGGTTTTTGTTATGCGTTATGGACTTCGTTGGAATGCCGCGCTGTTGGTTCTCGCCCTAATGATTCCCGCTGCGGCCGGCGCGCTACCGGCCCAGAAGACGAGCTGGGTAGGCGAGGGGTGGAGTCCCTGGAGTCGCCTGGTCGCGTATGTTTCGTCGTGGTTCGGTTCCGACCAGGACGGCGGAAGGGAGCAGCCGCAAATCGAAACCAGCTGTGGAATCGACCCCAACGGGTCGCCGAAGTGCGATAGCTGAAGGGCGCAAGTAAGGCGGTCGAAAAGCGCAAATCAGGCGGCCAAGCGGTAATCCTTTCCGCTTGGCCACTCTTTCGTGTCCCAGATACTGGGAATTGCGCACTCTTTGGTGTAAGACATGGTCAATCTAGGAGGGCGGAGGATGCGAGACATCCACCTGAATCGTGAATTGTTGCGCGCTATCGCCAAAGGAGAGGTCGAGCCCCGGCTCTTGGTCAGCATCGGGCTGGAACATTTGCGCTGCTTGTGTCCTACTTGCGCCATGGAGTGGGATGAATGGGAAAAAGAGAAACGGGCCTTGGCAACCGACCGACTCCCCGGCTTTCTTGCGGCTCAGCTCAAGGCGATCGAATCGGCCGAAGCGGACGCGGTCAAGGATTTTCAGCAGCTCTTGGATTTGGAGCCGACGCGACGGGTCGGCCGTATCGTCAGGTCCCGCCATCGGTACCGGAGCGCCGCTTTGGTTCGCTTGTTGATTGCCGAGGGGCGGAAGACGGTTCACTCCGATCATGAAAAGACCTTCCACTTTGCCGATCTTGCATTCCACGTCGCCGACAGGCTGACGGGTTCGGAGATGGCCCAGGGCCTCGTCCCCCTGACGTTGGCTGAGAAAGCGAACGCCCTACGGCTTACGGTAAAAATTCGAGAAGCCCGTGAATTTTTCGATCGAAGCCGTGCCCTGATTGAGATTGCAAACTTGAGAGATCCTTCGGTGATCGCCCGCATCGACCAGTTGGAGGCATCGCTCTACTTCGATCTTCGGTGCTTTTCCGAAGCGCAGGGGCTCCTCGACCGGGCAAAGATTCTTTACGGTCTCGTGGGGGCCGCCAGCGACGTTGCTCGAATCGAAATCATGCGTTCGCTCGTCTTCCTTGAAGCGGGCCAACCCCTTCAGGCCCTGCAGGTGGCGCGTGAGATTTCGCAGAGCGCACCGGTGGTGAGTGATCAGAAGCTGTTTCTTTGGGCGCGCATCAATTTGGCACGAGCCTTGTTCGAAACCAGGGATCTGCGCGCCGCCAAGAGAGTCCTCGATCAGGACGAGCCGCGCCATGCGCAACTCGGCGAGCCTCTCGCCCAGGTGCGCTATCGCTGGATCCGCGGTCGAATCGCGGCGGCGGAGCGAGACTTCGCGGAAGCGAGAGAGCACTTCCTCTGGGTGCGCAACGAGTTCATCGAGGCCGAGGCGATGTACGACGCGGCTCAGGTTTCTCTCGATCTCGCTTTGGCCTCCCTACAATTGGGCCGGCCGGAAGTCGTGCGCGAACTGACCGACGAAATGATGCCCATTTTCAAGTCGCTGGACATCCATCGCGAGGCTCTCGCCGCATTGCGTCTATTCCAGGAAGCGGTTCATCAGGAGATCCTCACCGAGGCTCTGGTTCGCGACCTTCGGGCCTATTTGCAGGAAGCGCGCTACCAGCCCGAAGTTCGTTTCCATCCGGGGGCGGGGGCGAACAACTAAGCTTGCGCCGGGGATTCGCCGCTACCGTGCCGGCGAGACATTCAGCGCTCGGTCGCGGCGTCCGCTGTGCCCGGCGGTGTTCCTTCCAACTTCTTCTCCTTCACCGGCTTCACCTCGAACACGTCGTATAGGTTCTCGAAGAAGCTCAACTTCTCACCCAGTCGCAGGGCCGGCGCTCCGGCCGGACGCCAGAGGACAGGCCGAAGCAGCGTGACCACTTGGAACGAAACGAGTAGGAAGAGGGCGAGCCAGAGAATCGCTCCGCCGCGGGCGCCGAGTTCGCGAAGCGCGCCGGAGAGGAAGCGGAAGGCGAGGCCGAGGGCAAGAATCCAGAGGACGATGTGAATCCCGACGACGGTCCCGAGGAACCGGCTGGAGGAGGAAAACAGCCAGGCGATCGGCAGCAGGCCGCCGAGCAGGAGGCCGAGCGTGGCGATCAATCCCGCGGCGACCGCGCGAAAGGTGGCAAGGGTCCAGCGAGCTCCCGCCAGCGCTCCGAAGACATAGAGGCTCGGCAGGCAGAGGACGAGCGTGAGCGCGGCGATACCCGGTGCTTTGGCCGCCGCGAGCGCGATTTGCGTTCCCCCTTGGAATAGGCCCGCGGCGGCGCCGTAGAGCGCAAAGCCGGCGAGGCCGAGCAGGGCGAGCCAACCTCCTCCCGCGGGTCGGCCGGCGATCGCACGGCGCACCGGTGCGAGCGGATCGGTCAGCAGTTCGTGGCAGACGGCGAGGCCGCGCGGCGCGGCAGGGGCTTGAGCACGGGACGGTTCGGTCATGGGGAGAAGTCCCTCTCTTTGAAATCAGTCGTCCAGGTATTCGTTAAGCTGTCGGCCGAAGTGGGGGAGGACGTCGGTGAAAACGAACTCGTAGACGTTGCCGTCGAGCGGTCGCTCGCGCAGGAACTCGACCGGCGCATAGACGCTGCCGACGAACGGCCGCATCACCCACGCGACCTCGCCGCCAACCAGGGCGAAGGAGAAGAGCCATAGCGCATAGGCCGCGGCCATCGTCGCCCGAGTCGCGGCAAGCCGCCCGAGCGCCCGGAGTAGCGCGCGCGTTCCGGCGAAGCCGGCCGTGCCGACCAGGAGTGTGTGCATCAGGTAGAGCACGTTGTGGGCGGTGCGCGCCTCCGGCGTCGGGCGCGGCGAGCAGTAGACGAACAGGCCGGCGACTGGAGCGAGCGCCGCGAGCACCAAACTCGCAACGGTGAGCGCGAGAAGCGTCAACACCGCCACTTGGCCGAGCCGCAGCGGCAGCCCCAGGAACCGGGCGGCGATCCAGTTGAAAAGGAGGGTGATCGCGGTGGTGGCCCACATCACGAGCGGAAATTTCATCGCGACGAAGAACGCGAGTCGAGGTCCGTGCCACGAACCGAACACCGCGCCGTAGAGAGCGGCGCCGAGCGTCATCGCCAGGGCCAGGCCGACGGTGATCCGGCCGAGCCGCCGGCCGGCTAGGATATCGTCGAGCAGAGGTTCGCCGCCTTGGCGGAGGAATGAGAGAAATCCTGGCTTGGGCATCGCGTCGTTCAGGGCCGTTTCAGTTCGGATCGAAGAGTGTACGTTCGGAGGCGCCAAATCGTTCAGAGCCGCGCGGCGGAACGGTGAAGCCATTGCGCCGAGCGCTGAAGCCTCCGAGCGGAACTCCGAAGCCACCGAGAAATCCATCGGAGCCACCGAGAAAATCACTGAAGCCACCGAGAAAATCACTGAAGCCACCGAGAAAATCACTGAAGCCACCGAGAAAATCACTGAAGCCACCGGGAAATTCACTGAAGCCACCGAGAAAATCACTGAAGCCACCGAGAAAATCACTGAATCCACGCACACGATCCGCTCCGGCGGTGAACTCGGCCAGGATTCCGGCCACTTTGGCGCATTTCTCGGTGACTTCGACGAACGGCTCGGTAATTTCTGCCATTCGGTGAGTGGCTTGGCTAGTCACTTGCGTGGCTTCACCGCCTCCGAGCGTTGCTTCGACGCCCGACTCAGTGGCTTCAGTGAATTTCTCGGTGGCTTCACCAAATTTCCGCGTGGCTTCACCGACCGACCGGCCGGTTTTGGCCGCCTTTTCGTTGCTTCACGGTCGTTTGGCGTGACTTCGCCGCCGAAACTGCGTGGCTTCGCGGGAACGCTCGCGTGGCTTCGCTCTTCCTACTGCGGGGCTTGGACTCTCGGGTGTGGATCCCTACAAGGCGCTCAAGACCAGCCTAAAAGCGGAGATCGACGAGGAAGCCTGGGCGACTCTCCCGCGCCCTGCGGCCGCCCTTCGACTTCGCTCAGGGCTCGGGTCTACCCTCTGGCCGAGGCGAAGTCGGAGCCGGCTTCGCGCATCGTTACTGCGGCAAAGACCGCGATCACCGCGTCCTCGGCTCTCCGCTTGGCAACAAAAAACCGGGGCGGATCGCTCCGCCCCGGTCGGTGGTCCGGGAACCCAAACCCGCTGGCTCAGGGCTGAGAGATTTGCCGCTAGAGGCTAAGCCGCACGTACCCCGCGAACAGGTTCGCCGTGTAGTCGCCGTTGTTGGCGTTCAGGAGGATCGATCCCGGCAGGTAGTTCTGGACTCCCTGGCGGATGAAGCTGTCGATCGTGTAGTCCTCGTAGAGGTACCAGAAGCCGAAGCCGACGTGCTGGTTGAGGGTGAAGTCGAGCTTGCCGGAGATGGAAAACAGCTCGATGTCCTCGTAGTTGTCGAACCCGAAGGCCACGTCCGGCGTGCCGCCTGGCGGGCTGTAGATGTCGGCTTTGCCGTCGGATTTCGACCAGCGCCCTTGCACTTCGCTCTTCCACTGCTCGGTGTACCGGCGGTTCCAGCCGAGACCCCAGACGTCGTTGACCTCGTCGAACTTCACCTGCCAGTTGTCGAGCGGATTGGTGGAGGGCGATGCCCCCGACTGGCGCGACTTCTGGAAGGTCTTGCGGTTCGAGCGATCGCCGAACACGTAGAGGTCCTGCTTGTCGCCCGGGGTGTAGGCCAGCTCGAAATCGAGGTGGTCGACATCGTCCGAGATCAAGCCGAAGACGCTCTGGTCGTAATCGTCCTTCCGGCCCGTGGTGCCGAGGGTGAACGTCCAGGCGTCGCCGATCACGAAGTCCGCACCGATGCGCCAAGAATCGTAGATGCGGGCCGCCTCGTCGTATTTCCGCAGGTCGGGCTGGTTGGTCGCCCCGGACGAAATGACGAAGCTGTCTTCCGCGGCTTCGACATCGTAGGGGCCGATCGACTTGTCGCCGTGCTCTAGCGAGCCGCGCAGCGTGACGTTCTTCCAGGCTCGGGTGTCCGCGGAGAGTTTGAACACGTCCTCGTCGGTCTTTTCCACCTCGCGCCGCTTGCGGTCCCAAGACTCGCGGTTCCACGAGAGGCCGAGGCTGGTCGAGGGAGCGACCTCCCAAGACAGCTCGCTGCCGAAGTTCGTGCGGGTGAACTGCGGCGGCACCGTGATTCTGGCGGTGGCGATCCAGGCCGCGTCGAACCGGGCGTAGCCGGGGATCGTCACGCGGTCGCTGTCGTCCTTGTACTCATAGGAGCGGAAGCGGAACGTCAGGCCCAGGTTCTTCGCCAGCTTGCCGCCCGCGTTGGCCGAAAACGAGGTGACGTCGGCCGTTCGATCGGCGGACTGCTGGGGCAGGTTCGCCCGGTCGGCCGCGTTGAACGGCGCACCGCCGGTCGTGGTGATCGCCGTGTTCGTCGTATAGGCGAGCAACGCCTCGTCCTGCCGCATGCGGGTTTTGCTGCCACTCGCGTTCGCCCACCAGCCCGTGCCGAAGCGCCAACGGCCGTCCAGGAAGAGGCTGCCCGCCTTATTGTCCGGCGCGAGCGCGTTTCTACCTTGGGCCGGGCCGCCGATCGAGCCGCTGCCGGGGGCGGAGTAGGCCTGCGGATCGGTGGAATCGGTGACGCGGAACGGGTTGTCGTAGGTCACGCTGTTGATCGAGTTCTTGAAGCTGGAGGAGCGGAAGCCGAACACCAGGCCGCCCGATTTGCCGGCCCATTCGCCGCGCGCCGTGGCCTCCGACGTGTCGTAGTCGATTGGCTCGACGATCTCGGTCGCGTTGCTGAACCCGAACGAGGCGCCATAGGGGCGCAGGCCGGTCCGCTTCTCGTTGAATAGCGAGACGTCCCACGACAGACCCTTGAGCGTGCCGAGGTCAAAGTCTAGGCGGGTCCGCTCCCGTTCGAGTGAGATGTCGATCTTCCGGGCCGCGGCGAACTGGGGAGCCAGGAGATTGTTGAGGAACGGAAACCCGATCAGGGCGCGATTGGCCGCGAATTGCGCGGCGAGCGCGGCCTGGTTGGCGCTCTGCACCGCGTCGTCGATCTCGAACCGGCCGGCCGCGGTGCGGGTCCAGAGGGAGCGCCCGTCGTTGCCGAAGCGGTGCGGAATCTTGTCGTACGACAGGCTCATACCGTATTTGCCCGCGAGACCGTAGTCGAGATCGAGGCGAGCGTCGTCACGCCAGACGTTCTTGGCGGTGAAATCGAGCGTCCGGTTGCCGTCGGGGCTCACGCCATTGAGTTTCAGCAGGGGGATTCGAAATCCGCTGTCGAGATCCTGATATTCCTGAAACTTCGAGGAATTCGTGTCCTGGTCGAGGTTCAGCCACTCAATCACGACCGGATCGAGATGGAAGACGAAGGGGCTTGAGTCCGAGCCTTCGGCCAATACGGGACCGGCCAGGGCACCGAACGGTGCCAACAGCAGCACCAACGGCAGGATCGGAAGGGAGACTGACTTTTGAGTTCTCATCTTCTCGCTCCGGAATAATCGAGGTCAATGGCCAAGGTACGGGCTCGATGGGTGATTGCTGCCGTGGATCGCGGCGTGACAGTCGAGACAGGCCCGGTTGAAGATCCGGTTGCTCGCCCGCGCTCCGTCGCCCAGGGTCGTGGCGTCGTACAGGGTACCGGGGTGCCGGGTGTTGGCGTGGCACTGCTGGCAGATGAAGGGCACGGAAGTTTTCTGTAGCTTCAGGTGGTTCGATCCGTGCGGCGAGTGGCAGTTCAAGCAGTTCTCACGCACCGGAGGGTGCTCCCAAAGGAAGGGACCGCGCTTCTCGGTGTGGCAGCTGTAGCACTGGTCATTGACCGATGCCGCATCGATCATCTTCGGGGTCTGGGTGCCGTGCGGATTGTGGCAATCGACGCAGGAGATCTTCCCCTCGCGAATCGGATGGTGCGAGTTCTTGAACGTGTCGGCTCGGACATCCTTATGACAGGAGAAGCACTGCTCGGTCACCGAGGCCTGCTTGAGCTGCGCCTTCTCGGATTTTGGCGAGTGGACGCTGTGGCAGGAGATGCAGGACAGGCCGCGCGCTTCGTGGCGGCCGTTGTGCCAGAAGAACTGCTTGCCCCCCGAGTGGCAGCCTTGGCAGGTGGCCGACTGCTTGGCGGCGGAGAGGTTTTCGATTTTGGGATAGAGCGCCGGGTCGTCCGGCGCCTCGGCGTGGGCGTTGCCGGGGCCGTGGCAGGTTTCGCAACCGAGCGAGGAGAGTTTGGTGAACCCGGCGCGCCCGTGCGGGGTATTGGCCAGATGGTCGGCCTGGTCCCCATGGCAGCCGATACAGGCTTCCGTTCCGGCGTAACCGGAGCCGATGCTCGGGGCCTCGGCGGCTGCCTGTACGGCGGGGGCCTCGGCCGAATGCCCGGGGGCGAGGGCAAAGCCGAGGGCGTGGGCGCCACCGCCGACCAAGGCGGCGCCTACGAGGGTAAATAGCGCGACTCGAATCCTGGAGTTCATTCCTTGAGTCCCTCCGCCCGGGCGTGCCCGGTTCACTTTGGTCAACCCAACTCGACAAAAAGCACTTCTGAGGCTAATTCTTCAGTTTTGTCACCGAATGTCGCACCCTTCCAAGGTGGCATGCGTCCCACCCCAATAGGTAGGGAGCTTCGTCCAGGATTCGCATCGCAGGGTGGATCTGGGGGATCTCCCTCTCCTGAGGCAGCTTCCGGGGCTAAACTCCAGGCTGATCCTTCAGGAGGAGGCCGACTCATGCGCAATCGATTCCTTCCATGCTTCATCTTGGCTCTGGCGAGTTCCGCCGCGTTCGCCTCCTCGGCAGGGGCGGCGTTGGACGGCAAGGCAATCTTCCTCGCCCAAAAGTGCAACCTTTGCCATTCCATCGCTGCCGCCGGCATCACGAAGACCAGCGAGAAGATGAAGGCGCCCGATCTGACCGGAGAAGTCAAGGCGGAGGACGGGCCCAAACTGATCAAATTTCTCCGCAAGCTGGAACCGGGAGAAAACGGCAAGAAGCACGGGAAGGAATTCAAGGGGACCGACGAAGAGATTCAGGCGGTTCTCGATTGGCTTGTCGCGCAGAAGGCGAAGTGAGGCGTAGAAATCGACCGGGAGGGAAATGAGAGATGACCGGCATGGCGCTCGCCGTTACCTCACTGATTGTCTTGGCGATCGCACTGATCGCCGTAGTTGCCGTTCGCCCAGGACTTACCTCCGCCAAGGGCGGCAAGGTGCTGGCGTTTCTGGCGTTCTTTCTGCTCCCTGTCTTGGGGGGCGTGTTTGCGCTCGAAGCGCACCTTGAGCGGTCGAAATCGACCGAGTTCTGCCTCTCGTGTCACATCATGGAGCCGTACGGCAAGAGTTTGAAAGTCGACAGCGCCGACTTCCTGCCCGCGGCCCACTTTCAGAATCGCCGCATTCCGCGCGACCAGGCCTGCTACACCTGCCATACCAACTACGCCATGTTCGGGGGGATGAAGGCGAAGGTTCGCGGCCTGCGCCATCTCTATATCAACTACCTCGGCACGGCACCCGCGAAGATCGAGCTTTACGAGCCGTTCTTGAATCGCGAATGCCTGCACTGCCATGCCGGGGCGCGCTCCTACGAGGAGAGCGAGGGGCACGACGGGCAGCTCGAAGACCTCGCGACCGAGAAAACTTCGTGCATCGAATGCCACACGGATGTCCATGACGTCGAGCACTTGGCCGAGCAGGCCCTGTGGAAGGAGCCCAAGCCATGACGACTTTGGAAACCAGCGCCGCGGTTCCCCGTCCGATCGACCGGCGCCTGCGTCAGGCGGCCTGGCTGATCGCCCCGGGGCTGGCGATTCAAGCGGCCACCCTCGGTTCTGCCCATCCGCTCGCCTTCATCGCATTTCTGTTTCCCGGCGGCCTGATGGTCGCGGCTGGGATCATCCTGTTCCTCTGGGCGATCGCGTCGGCCTAGCGAAGACGGGTTTCGGTTTCGGTCTCATCCGAAACGCTCATGTCCGCGTAGGAATGTTTGTAGGCGCCAAAAAGCCTGCATGAGCTTCCCGAAATCGAATCCCTTCTGGTGAGGAGTCCAAGATGCGACGTAAGAGACTGAATGTTTGGCTGAGCATGGCCGTGGTGTTGGTGGCATCGAGCGCGGTGGCGGCCGAGATGGGCACCAAGATGGTCGGCGGCGCCGAGATGTATCCGACCAAGAACATCATCGAGAACGCCGTCAATTCGAAGGACCATACGACCCTGGTCGCGGCGGTCAAGGCGGCCGATCTGGTCGAAACGCTGCAAGGAAAGGGACCGTTTACGGTCTTCGCGCCCACCAACGCCGCCTTCGCCGCGCTGCCGGCGGGTACGGTTGAAACCCTGCTCAAGCCGGAAAACAAGGCGACTCTGGCGAAGATCCTCACCTACCACGTCGTCGCGGGCAAAGTAGATTCGGCCGCCCTGGTGGCGAAGATCAAGGCAGGCGGCGGCAAAGCGACGCTCGAAACGGTCTCCGGCGGTCAGCTGACCGCAATGCTTGACGGCAAGGCGGTGAAGATCACGGACGAAAAGGGCAATGCCGCGACCGTCACGATCGCCGACGTCTTCCAGTCAAACGGCGTGATCCACGTCGTCGACGCGGTGTTGCTACCGAACTAACACTACCTTTGGGTAGCGGCTCAGTTTGGCTCTGCTCGACTCCTTCGTGACCTCCCCGCAGCCCGGCCGAAGAGCCCTCCCTTCCGGAGGGTCTATTCGGCCGGGATTCTTTGCGTCCCGCCCGATTTGCGGCCCCGAGCCGCCGCCGTTCGCGCTTCGTCCCGGAGGCGGATAGACTTGCGTAGAATCGATACAAAGAGGAGGGACGCAATGAATCTGGCTCTGGTGAACGTCAAAGGGGGAGTGGGTAAGACCACCACGGCGGTCAATCTGGCGGCCGCCTTCGCACGGGGTGGCTTGAAAACCCTGGTCGTCGATCTCGACCCGCAGGGCTCGGCGAGCTACTCGCTGGGGGTCACCCGCTCCGAGGCCGACCCTTCGAGCGCCGACGTACTGCTCGGTAAGGTCGAGGCGGCCGACGCGATTCGCGAATCTACCTTCGACGGGGTCTCCTTGATTCCCGGCGCTCTCGCCTTGGCCGGCACCGACCTTGCCGTGGCACGCAAGCACGATCCGGAAAAGCTGCTCAAGAAGGCGCTCCAGCCGGTCCGCCGCCGTTTCGACGCGATCGTGATCGACTGTCCGCCGGGGCTTTCGGTGCTGACCTTGAACGGCCTCGCCGCCTCGGACGCTTACATCGTGCCGCTGGCGCCCCACCATTTGGATGCCGATGCGCTCGGTGGCTTCTTCGAGCTGCTGGAGTTGAACCGGGACCGGGTGGGCAAGGGGCAGCTGCTCGGAATCCTCCTCACCATGGTCGATCATCGGACCAAACTGACCGAAGAGCTGGTGGCCGGCTTGCGCAAGAAGTACGGCAGCAAGGTGCTCAAGACCGAGATTCCGATCAACGTCCGGCTCGCGGAAGCGCCGGGCTATGGCCGCAGCATCTTCGATTACGAGTCCTGGTCGACCGGTGCGGCCGCCTACGGCAAGCTTGGGGGGGAGATCCTTCGAAGAGCGCGGAAGGCCGAGCTGCTGTAGGGGCGGCCCCGAAGGTCCTGGTTTCAGGACTTTTCAGGACTTTTCGGGACCGGCCCCTACGGGCCTACCGCTTACCGGACCGTCGTCAGCAGCCTAGAATCGGCTCTGCCAGCTGAGCAGGTAGCTGCGCGCCGGCTGGCGATAGTACTGCGCGTCGCCGAGTTCGCTTTCCGAGATCGCCGGCCGTTCGTCGCTCAGGTTCTCGCCGTCGAGGCGCAGCTCGCCGCGCGAGAAGCGATAACCGACTCCCGCGCCCCAGGTCGTGTAGCCCTTGGCGAGCGCGCTGTTCCGCTTGTTCAAGAAGCGGTCGCCGGTGTAACTGCCCTGGGCATAGGCATTGAAGCCCGCCTTCGGGCTGTAGAGCAGGCCCCAGGAAGCGAGTTTCTCCGGGGAGAGTTCCAGGCGCTTGCCGCGCAGCTGGGTCAGCTCGCCGTCAAAGTCCTGGATGAAGTCGCGAAACTTCGAGCTGTGGTGGGCGTAGGTCGCTACCGCGCGAAGGTCGGGGAAGAGCCGATAGCGAACTTCGATCTCCTCGCCCTTGAACCTCTGCTGGCCGCCGTTGGTGAGGCCGGGCTGGTTGTTTTCCACCACCGAGATCACCAGGTTCTCAAAGTCCATCTGGTAGGCGGAAATGTCGAAGTCGAGCCGGCCGTCGAGCAGGTGGCCCTTGGCGCCGATCTCGTAGCTGCGCGCGGTCTCGGGCTCCAGGATGTCCGCCTCGGCCTCGGGGCCGAAATCGAGCGCCGCCGGCTTATAGGCGTCGCGCGCGTCGGCATAGAGCCAAACGCCGTCGCCGTTGTCGCGGCTCCATGCGAGGAAATTGACGCCCACCATGCCGCTGCCGCGCGTGGTCGTGCGGCTGTCGGAACCTTCTTCCTCTTCCTCTTCATCCATCCCCGAGCCGTCGAGTTCTTCCTCGCCCGCCTCGATGTCTTCCGCGGTCCGGTTCACCCGGCCGCCGACCTGGATGCGCCAGCGCGGCGCGGGGTTCCATTCGAGCTGGGCGTAGAGACCGGTGAAGTTCCGCTCGTCCTCCGAATCGAACCCCATCAACCGACGCCCGAAGGGGCTGCTCTGGGCGCCCGAGCCGTCGAGGTTCGCGTGATAGGAGAAGGTTTCGGACTCGGCCTCCCCTTTGCCGTACAGGTGATCCAGGCCCGCGACGAGTTGCAAAGCCGGAGAGAGCTTGCCCTCCCAGTGGGTGTCCAGATAGATGTCGGTTAGGGTCAGCTCCTGCTCGTAGCCGAAGGCGTTGGGGAAGGCGTTGGACACGTCGGCGAGGAAACCACGGATGGTGTCCTTCTTCGTGTTGGTAAGCGCTACCGTGGTGGACCAACGGCCGCCGCCCGCCGCGTGGTCGTACCCGCCGACCAGATGGAAGCGATCCTCGTCGATCTTGGCGTCGCGCGGGTTGTAGTTGGCGTCGAGCGGGGTGACGGTGGAGAGGACGCGTCCCTGGCGAACGTGCGGGCTCGCCGGCTCCTGATTGACCACCGAGCCGTCGAAATCGAGCCGAAAATCGCCGCCCGCCATCTGGCCGCGACCGCGGTAGAGGACGTGGCCGCGATCGAAACCGGTGTCGTCGTCCTTGAAGCCGCGCCGCTCGCCGTTGACGGTGAGCGACTGCTGGTACGTGCCGAGCGCGGGCAGGTCGAGCGAGACCGAAGCGATGCCGGTGCCGTAGTTGCCGAGCCCCAGGCGATATTCGCCGGTCGAGCCGTCGGCGTTCTTCCGGCTGCCCGCCTGGTGGTGGATGATCTGGATGACGCCGACGAACGAGGTGGCGCCGTACATCACGGGCGCCGCGCCGCGCAGGACTTCGATCCGCTCGACGTTGGTCAAATCGAGCGAGGCGAGCGCCGGGTTGAAGGCGCCACCCCACGGCACGCCATCGACCACCAGCAGGAAGGCGTCGAACTCGCGCAGGCCCCAGATCTCGGGGACCGATGCGGCCGGGCCGCCGTCGCCGCCGGGAGCGATCGCGACGCCCGCGACGAGCGCCAAGGCGCCGGTCAAGTTGGTGATGCCGCGCTCGGCCAGCTCTTCGCCGGAGACGACGGTAATCGATGCCGGGACGGTTTCGACCGCTTCGGGGATGCGCGTAGCGGTGACCTGAACGGTCTCTTCAATCGTGGTGGCGGCGCCCTGGGCCTGGAGCCCTGAGGCCCCGGCGAGGAGGCCGAGCAGCGAAAACAGCGTAAGCGACAGGGCGAGCCCGCCGCGTGGTGTCAAAACGTTCATGGTCCTTCTCCTTTAGATGCTGCAGTTAATGCATAGACGCACGCAAAGCCCCGGCCCAAGAGCTGGGCCGATCGCGGCGACGGTGTTCGATGGTGAGACGGGCGAGTACGCGGTTAGGCCTTCCGCGTCGGGTCTCAACGGTTCGAACGCAGCGTCTGAAGGAGGGGAGGGATGGGAAAAATCGGTGCGCGCACGGCGACGAGACGGTTGGTGCGCGGAAGCGAAGATAGAAACGCCTCGGTCATCGCGGCCCGTTCGATGCGTGACTTGGCATTCGGTCTGGGGGGCTCTTCGGCGGTCTCGACGACCGATTCGAGCGCGAACGGCGAGTGCAGACGCCCGGTGGTCTCGGGGAGGTCAGTTTCGACCCGCCGAAGATCGCCGCCATGGCGCGAGCCTTCGACCCACATCACGACGCCCGGCTCGCCCGGTCGTGCCGACTCGCCGAGCCGATGAACGGTCGAGGTGAGATTGCGGTATAGGGTGACGCTTGCGGCCCCACCCACAGGTTGCAGGATGACGAAGCGATGCGGCATCTCGACGGAGGTCTCGCGCCGCTCGTCGCCGAAGCGGAGCAGCAGGCGCGCGGAGCGCGACGGAAACTCCGGAACCTGCCACGAGATGCGGCGCAGGTCGCGATCGAGATGGGGAGTGATGCGAATCGGGTAGGTCGCGCCGTCGTCGAGCGACAGGAACGCCTCCCACTCCGAGACATTCGGCAAGTCGAGAAACGAGGCGAGCGGCCCCCATTCCAGCTCCGCCGTCTCGCCCGCGACCATCGGGATCGCCGCGTTGGGGGCGATCAAATGGGCCGGGGGCGCAATCTCGGCGGTGGCCAGAGCGGTCGAAGTGGTCGAAGCGACCGAAGCGGCTGCCGACTGCGCTGCCCACAGTGCGGCAACGAGGATCGCGAACGTCCGAAAGCGCATGAGCGGCAGAGAATACCGCGGCTGGCGGCGGGCGCCAAGAAGGAAACTTCTCGCGATACCATCCGCGCCCATGGCCCTGCGTCACCATTACTGGACGATCGCTCCGCGGGTGGCGCATTCGTTCCGCCCGGTCGAATGTCCGCCGGGGGTCGCCTGGTCGCGTACGATCGAAGATCCGTCGCTAGGTTCGGTGCGACTCTCGGGCCGGTTCCTCGATCTTCGGGCGGAGGGGGGAGCGGGGGAGGATCTGGCGGTGATCGTCCATGGTCTGGGTGGCTGTTGCGAGAGCCAATACGTTCGCCGGGCCGCCGCCGCGGCCGATCGCGCCGGGCTCTCCACTCTGCGGTTCAATCTGCGGGGCTCGGATCGAAGCGGCACGGATTTCTACCATGCCGGGCTCACCGCCGATCTCGCCGCCGCGCTTGCGAGCCCCGAGTTGGCCGGGTTCTCCCGCATCCTGCTGCTCGGATTTTCGCTCGGCGGTCATATCGCGCTCCGTTTCGCCGCGGTCGAACGCGAGCCGCGCCTGGCCGGCGTCGTCGCGGTCTGCGCGCCGCTCGACCTCGCGCTCTCCGCCGCGGCTATCGACGGGCCAAGGCTAGTGCTCTACAAGAAATACCTGGTGGCGCACCTGAAAGAAATCTATGAGCCGGTCGCCGCGCGCCGCCCCGAGCTGATCCCGTTCGCCGCGGTGCGCGGAATCCGCTCCCTACGCTCCTGGGACGATGCGGTGGTCGCGCCGCGCCACGGATTCGCCAGCGGCGCTGACTACTACGCCCGGGCGAGCGTCGCGCCGCTGCTCGGCGAGCTCACGGTTCCGGCGCTCCTGCTCCAGGCCGAAGGCGATCCGATGGTTCCCGCCTCGACCGTCCGTCCGGCGCTTGCTCGAACCTTTCCGAACCTCGAAGTGCACTGGCTTCGTCGCGCGGGGCACTGCGGTTTCCCGAAGCCGTTCGAGGTCGAACTCGCACAAGGCCGACCGGCCCGGCTCGAAGATCAGGCGCTCGGTTGGCTCGCCGATCTCGTCGGGCGCGCTGCCGCGTAAACTCTTACCCGTCCGCCAGCTCGGCGCGCCGGAAGCACGAGACCAGATGGTCGTTGACCACGCCCACCGCCTGGAGATAGGCGTAGATAATGGTCGGGCCGACGAAGCGGAAACCGCGGCGCTTCAGGTCCTTCGAGATCCGCTCGGCGAGAGGCGTCTGGGCCGGTACGTCCTTGAGGGCTTCCCGCGCATTGCGGACCGGCCGACCGTCCACGAAGCTCCAGAGGTGGTTGGCAAACGACCCGAATTCCTTCTGTACCGCCAAGAATGCCCGCGCGTTGTCGATCGTCGATTCGACCTTCAATCGGTTGCGCACGATCCCGGGATCGGCGAGCAGGCGCTCGACGTCTTCCGGCCCGAAGCGGGCGACCTTCTTGGGATCGAAATTCGCGAACGCTTCGCGATATGAGCCGCGCTTGCGCAGAATCGTGATCCACGCGAGCCCCGCCTGCGCCCCTTCGAGGGTGAGCATCTCGAACAGCAATCGGTCGTCATGGACCGGCACGCCCCAATCGCGGTCGTGATAGTCGACGTACTCGGGCGAACCGAGGCACCAGCCACAACGGATTTTCTCGACCGGACCCCGGTCTTCGTTCGGTTTCTTAGCCATGAGCGGGGGAGCTTATCGCTCTCGGAACGCCTTTGGCACTTGTCCCATTCACTCGGTGCCGGCTCTCCGTTTGGCTCTGCTCGGCTCCCTCGGGGGAGCGCCGGATCGTTTACCCTCCCCAGGAACGTCTCCTCGCCGTATACTGAAAGCAGTTCCCGAGGAGGGATCGCGATGGCGACCAGCACTCAATCGATCGTCAAGGCACTCGGCGGTACCCACGTCTTTCGCCGCCAGGTGAGAGGCATTGAAGACTTGCTCGA
Organism: Thermoanaerobaculia bacterium; assembly: GCA_038248205.1. Taxonomy (GTDB): domain Bacteria; phylum Acidobacteriota; class Thermoanaerobaculia; order Multivoradales; family UBA5704; genus DASYKS01. The sequence continues at coordinate 8,514 of JBBRUC010000065.1, read as the reverse complement.
GCGGGTACGGGCAGGTCTGCCATTTGCCGCGGTCGATCAGATCGGTCAGCGGTTCGGACTCAATCGCGACGATCTCCGGGTGCTGCTTCGCCTTTCGACCTCTCCCTCCTCTCGGGGGCTGCTCGACGCCGAGGAATCGGACCGTTTGGTTCGCCTAGCGCGAATCGCAGCGTTCGCATCCGATGTGTTGGGGGACGACGCCAAGGCCTCCCACTGGTTGCGGCGTCCGAATCGTGCGCTCTCGGGCCGCCCGCCGCTCTCTCTCCTGGATACCGACCTCGGCGCTCGCGAGGTGGAGGCCGTACTCGGTCGGATCGAACACGGCGTTTATAGCTGATCACCCCAACTCCATGCCTCGCGGCTTGGCGCAACCTCGGGAGATCTGGCGCATCGTCAAAGCGCGCCGGACGTTCAGTGCTTTCGATGGAGAGGGCGCCCGGCGCTTTGGGGGGCGGTGGAACATGCCGGGGGCTCCGATGGTCTATACCTCGGGTGCGCTCTCCCTGGCAGCCCTCGAGCTGTTCGTTCACCTCGATCCGGAAGAAGAACCCTTAGACCTCATCGCCATTCAGGCGGTGTTGCCGAAAGGCATCCAGATCGAAAAGCTCGAAGCGAGCGACCTTCCTTCGGCTTGGAGGGAGATTCCAGCGCCTGACGAGCTGCGGGAGATCCGCGGATCTTGAAACGCGGCCCTGCCAAGCCGCGAACCCAGAAAAGGGCAAAGAAGCGAGTCGTGTAGCTCTCACTCCGTACGAAGCACAGTGCTCGGGTCCACTCCGGCGGCCCGGCGGGCAGGGATGAAGCTGGCGAAGAGGGCGACCGCCGCGAAGGCGGGCCGTGCGCGAAGCATGCGGACGGCGAATCGAACGTCTGTCTTGCGCGAGCCGATCCATGGCGGAACGTCCTCCGGGAGGATTTCTTCTCCTGACGACCTCCGTGTATGCGCCCGTGGCGCGGAAGTTACACTTTTCTTCGCGAAGAGTGTCCAAAAAAGCGGCCCAGCGGCAACCTTCTCTTGAGGACCGAAAAGCGCTGGAGCTGCAAACGCTATGGCAAACCGAGATTACAACCACCGGAGAGCAACCAGAGGGGGGCGCGTGGCGGCGCTCGCCAAGATCGGCGGTGCCGTTTCCGTCAAGGATTCAGGCCCTGCGCTCTACGACCGGGCATTCGACCGCGCGGGCGAAGTGCTCTCCGATTGCTGGCGACGGTTGGAGGACGAGCGCACCGCGGCGGTCGGCCAGATCGCCCGATTGCTCGATCTTCCGGCCGCTCGGCGGGGCCTGCTGGTGCGCAACAGCGAGCGCCTGCGCACCTGGGGGGTTCTGGAACGCCTGGTCGGAGCGGCCCGGCAGGCTATTTCCGCCGTCCCGGCGAATCCCAGCGAGGCCGAGGACCTGGTCGACCTGGCCCTGGAACTTGCACCGACGATCGACGCCGAGCTCTATCCCCGGGCTCATCGCAAGGATCTGGAAGCGCGGGCCTGGGGCTGCCGGGTTCGCGCCCGTCGGATGCTAGGGGACCTGGACGGCGCGGAAGCGGCGCTCAACAGCTCGTACCGCTGTCTGTTGCAAGGCTCTCGGGACGGTTGGGAGCGCGCGGTTTGGCTGGAGCTGAAAGCGGAGCTGCGCCGGGCGCAGGAGCGATGGCACGAGGCCGAGGCCTCTTTGCGGCGAGCGATCGCGATCTTTCACGAAATCGGCGACGATCGGCAGGCGGGCCGCTGCCTGACCGAATTGGGCGAGGTCCACCGCCGACTCGGCCACCCGAAGAGCGCCGCCCGCTACGGCGGCCAGGCGGTCGCGCTGCTCCGCGATACCGAGCCCGAGCTGCTGGCCAAGGCGCTTACGGAGCAACTCGCCGCGCTGTCGGCGGCGGAGCGCTGGTTCGAGGCGCGACGGGTGTTCGCCGAGCTGTCGGGCTTGGCGCGCCGAAATCGCCATCTGGCGATCCCGATTCAAGAACTGCGTCGCCTGGCGTCACCGTTCCCGCGCGCCCTGCTAGAGTAGCGCCGCCTGCCCGCCCGGCACGGCTGAAAGAGGTGCGTCGGCGTTCTTGGCGGACGACGCGTCCCTCTCCCGACGACTCGCTGCACTCGGGCCCGGGCAGACCTCCGCTCTCCCATGAACGCGCCGACCTTGGACGAGTTGGTCCACCTACCCGAGCCGATCGCGCTCCAGCGGCATTTCGATGCCCAGAACCAGCGCGTGTTCCAATGGATCTTGGGCCTGTTCGGCGCCTGGTCCCTGGTCGGCCTCGCGGTCTCGATCGGTCGCGGGGAAACGCTCTCTCCCGCTCTGCTCGGGTTGAACGTATTTCTTTCCTTAGTCCTTTTCGCGGCGCGGCAGGAACCTTTCGTCGGCCGTTTCGTGCGCCAGATCATCCTCGCGTACGTGCTGTTTCAGCTGCTGATTCCGTTCCGCTTGCGGGCCGAGCACGTCGAGTTCTCGGTGGTCAGCCTGCTGCCGCTCGTGCTCGTCTGGCTGCGCCTGCGGCCGACGGAGCACCTGCTGCTGTTCGGGTCGGCTTGGATCGCCACCGTTTGGCGTGCCTGGGCGGGTAGCGGAAGTTCGCCGGTAGGCACGCTTGCCGAAGTGCGGCCCTGGCATTTCGGTGGCTTCGAGGCGATCACGACCTCGGTCGTCGTCCTCTGCCTGGCGGCGGCGCTCGGCCTCACCCGGCGCGACAAATTGACGTTTCTCGTCGGGTATCGGCGCGAGTCCTCTCGCCATCGCGAGCGGCAACGGATGCGCGAAGAGATCGATCAGGCGCGCCGCGTTCAGCTGAGCATGCTGCCGCAGAAGGCGCCTGACCTTGCTTGGCTCGAAGTGGCCGCGGCCTCACTGCCGGCGACCGAGGTGGGAGGCGACTACTACGAGTTCTTTCCCCTCGGACCTTCTCAGCTGGTCGCGGTGATCGGCGATGTCGCCGGTCACGGACTAGGCTCGGGTCTCGTGCTCTCCGGTCTGCGCAGCTGTTTGTTTCTGCTCGAAGACCAGCTTGCCGAGCCGATCGGAGTCTTCGAGCGAATCAACAAGATGGTCCGTCGTACGTCCGGTAAGCGGTCGTTCGTAACGCTCGCCTGCGCGGTGATCGACGCGGCCGAACAGAGTGTCGGTGTCGTCACCGCCGGCCATCCGCCGATCGTTCATTGGTCGGCACGCAACCGGGCGGTTGAAGAGGTTGGCCACGGCTCGCTGCCGCTCGGCACCAACCTGCCGACCCGATTTGAGCTGGAAGTCCGGCCCTGTCATCCGGGCGATTTGCTCGTGCTCTACACCGACGGGCTAATCGAGGCGCGTGACGCCGAAGGGCGTGACTATGGCGACGAGCGGCTTTCGAGCCTGGTTACGGAGGTGGCGGGCGCCGCCGGCCAACGCCGGCCACCCGGCCAGATCACCGCCCGCGAAATGCGCGACGCGATCCTCGGCGACCTGTCGAACTTCAAAGGGGATTGCGAACAGTTGGACGACATGACGGTCGTGGTGCTGCGTCTGCGGTAGAACTAAAGCGAGAGTTTTCTCCTGGGCTCGCCAGGCTCCAGCCTGGCAACGTTCGCACCGACGTGCTGGCCGGGGCCTCGAAGCCAAAGGCGACCAGGCTGGAGCCTGGCGAGCCCAGGAGAAAAAGCCAATAAAAGTTCCGCCCCACAGGGGCTGCCGGCTAGCCGCCGACGTGGACCAGCAGTTGCCGCTCCCGCCGGCCGCGGCGATGTTCCCAGAGAAAGATTCCCTGCCAGGTGCCGAGGCCCAAACGGCCATTTAAGATCGGGATCGACAGCGAGGTCGCGGTGAGCGCCGCGCGGATGTGCGAGGGCATGTCGTCCGGTCCCTCGGCGGTGTGGGTGTAGAGAGGATCGTTTTCCGGCACCAGGCGGGCGAGAAAGCGCTCGAGATCGCGCCGGGCGGACGGATCGGCGTTCTCCTGGATCGTCAGGCTCGCCGAGGTGTGGCGGATGAAGAGGGTACAGAGCCCGCCGTCGGAAACCTTCGGATCTGCGATCTCGCCCAGCAGCTCGGCGACCGCGGCGGCGACTGGAGCCGTGATCTCGTGGAGGCCCGGTCCCGGCACGGCGAGGTCGAGGGTTCGGATCATTCTCTCTCCTCCTTTACGGCCGGCAAGCGCTCCAACCGCCGTGGACCGTCGCGGCGCGCGCCGTACCCGTGGCGGGATCGGCGGGGCAGGGTGGCGCGCGGAGCACCCAGCCCGCGGGCAGCTCCGGAATCGGCAGCTCGATCGTAAACGGCACACCGTTCAGCTGCCGCGGCCGACCGCGCACCTCCACCACGCCGAGCAGGTCGATCTCGACCGACGTGCGGCCGGAGAGTTCGACCTGGTAGGTGACCGAACGATCGGAGATTTCGACGTCCGATTCGACCAGCGCCTCTTCGATCTCCGGCCCATCGGAGCCTTTCGGTGCGTTCGGGATGGTGAGCGTCAGGTGGTCGGCGGTTCTCGTCACGTGGCTCGTCGGCGTGGCATCGCCCACGAACGTGGCCCCTGAAGTGAGGGTGACCGTGTAGCTCCTGCCGGCCAGTAGACCGGAGAAGTGAAGGCGCATCTTCGGCGGTTTTGCCGTTGTAGGGGCTGCGGCGTCGCAAGGGGCGGCGGCGAGCAGGAAGCCGCCGAGCAGGGCGAAACGAAGGAGGTGGATCGCGATCAATGGGAGATCTCCAGGGCCGGGACCGGCTCGGCGATCGGCCCGTTGGTTGGGGTGGAAAGATTGGGATCGATCCACGCGAGATCGCGCGGCTTTCCGGCGGGAAACAATAGCGCGATGCCGAGCGAGGCGACGGCGATCGCGCCGATTCCCCAGAAGACCGCCTGGAGCGCGAGCAGAAACGCGTCGCTCAAGCGACTCACTTCGAGCACACCCATCGCGGTACGTTTGCCCGGGTCGAGCAGCGCGTTGGCGTCGATCCCGGGTCCCACCGCCTGGGTGAGTCGGGCGGCGAACAGCGCGCCGAGCGCGGCGACGCCAACGGCGCCGCCGATCGAACGGAAGAACTGGACCGAGCCGGTCGCCACCCCGCGCAGGCGCCAGGGCACCGCAGCTTCGGCGCAGCATGTTCGCGCCGGGCAAGATCGTCGCCACCCCGCGCAGGCGCCAGGGCACCGCGCTCTGGACCGCGATCATGTAGGGCATCGAGACGAAGCCGAGGCCCAGGCCCATAATGAACAAAATCACCATCACCTCGAAACGAGTGGTGGTGGCGGAGAGGCGCGCAAGCGCGATCCCGGAGCCCGCGAGCAGAAGTCCGCCCGCCAGGCAGAAACGGCGATAGGAAAAGCGGGTCATCAGGCGGCCGGTGATCGTGCTCGAAATCGGCCAGCCGATCAGCACCGGCGAAAGGAGCGCGCCCGCATCGGTCGCCGAACCGCCGAGGACGCCCTGGCCAAGGATCGGGCCGAACGCGGTGAGCGCGAAAAGAAGCGCGCCGAGCAGCGCGTTGCCGGCGCAGGAGACGGCGATCACCCGGCTTTTGAACAGGTCGAGCGGCAGCATCGGCTCCGGCGCCCGGCGCTCCTGCCAGAGGAACAGGAAGGTCAAAAGCACGGCGCCCGCGAGGGTGGCGACCGTGCGCGGATCGCCCCAGCCCCAAACCTCCGGCCCTTCGATCAACCCGAGCAGTAGGAGGGTGACCGCGACCGTCAGCAGCAACGTCCCGAGCAGGTCGAGCCGATGCTCGCGGCGCGGCGGCTCTTCGCGCAGATGGCGGTTGAGCATCCAGGCCGAGAGCAGGCCGAACGGCACGCCGAGAAAGAAGATCGCCCGCCACGAGATGGCGTCGGTCAGCAGACCGCCGACGAGCGGACCGACCAGGCTCGCGAACGCCCAGACCGAAGCGAACAGACCCTGCATCTTGCCGCGCTCGTCGAGGGTGAAGATGTCGCCGATGACGGTCGCGGCGACCGGCATCAATCCGCCCGCGCCGAGGCCCTGGATCGCCCTGAAGATGATCAGCTGGCCGAGCGATCCGGACAAACCCGAGAGAGCGGAGCCGCCGACGAACAGGGCGACCGCGATCAGATAGATCCGCCGCCGGCCGTAGAGGTCGGCGAGCTTGCCGTAGAGGGGCACCGTCGTCGTAGAGGTCAGCAGGTAGGCGGAGAACACCCAGCTGTAGCGGGAGACCCCGCCCATCGAGCCGACCGCGGTGGGCACGGCCGCGGCCACCGCCGTCGCCTCCAGAGCGGCGAGCAGTGAACCGAGCATCAGTGCGGTGGTGACGAGGCGTCGTTCGCGTCCGGGCTGCATCAGGGCTCCGTGGCTTACCGTGCGACCGCTTCAAGAATCCACATCGGGCTCGCCGTTGGGTAGACGGCGAGAAGCTCAAAGCCGGAACAGGCGAACAGGTGGCGAAACTCCTCGCGCCCCCGTTCGCGCCCGCCGTCGCAGGCGACCAACATATGGAGGTCGACCTGCGGGCCGAACCCTATCGCTTCATTGCGCTCGACGACCGATTCGACGACCAGGAGCTTCGTCCCTGGAGTCGCCGCAGCGCGGCAGGCGGCGAGGATCGTCAGGCAACGTTCATCGTCCCAGTCGTGGAGGACCTGTTTGAGCAGGTAGCCGTCGCAGTTGGCGGGCGCCTCGACGAAGAAGTTGCCCGGGACCCGCTCGACCCGGTCGAGCACACCCTGCCTTTCCAAGTAAGGAAGAGCTTGTTCGAGTACGCCGGGGGCGTCGACCAGTACGCCGCGAAGGTTCGGATGACGACGGAGGATCGCGGCGAGCATCGTCCCCCGTCCGCCGCCTAAGTCCGCGAGCCGGGCGATCGTGCCGAACGCCGGGTGCGCGGATACCGCCGGGGCGTACATCTCGGTCACCGCGCCCATCGCGGCGGCAAAGGTCGCCAGGTCGTCCGGGTGTTCATCGAACCAGCTCCAAATGGATTGGCCGTGGACGCGTGGAAAGGCGTTTTCGCCGGTCAACACCGTCCGCGGAAGATCTGCCCAGGCGGCGATCGTCGCCTCCGAGCCGAAATACTCGGCGATCGGGCCGACCGCGGCGCGGTCGCTCCGGAGTGCTTCGGAGAGCCGGTTGTTGGCGAAACGTCCCGCCTGGTCGAGGCGGAACACCCCGGCGGTCGCCAGCGCACGGAGCATGCGGTGAAGCGCGTCGGCGTCGGCGCCGATTTCTTGGGCCAGATCGTCTGCCGTTCGGGATCGTCCGATCAACCGATCGGCGAGGCCGAGCTTCGAAGCTGCGCGAATCGCCTGCGTTTCTCCCGTACCGGCCGCTCGATCGACCATCGCCGCGGAGGCCGGGACCACCCGGTCGGCGAGCGCCAGAAGCAGGCGCCGGAGTCGCAACGCCCATGCGACGGCGAAGCGCGGGAGTGCAGCGGGCAGGGGAGGGGGAGGGAGGGGAGTCAACGGGCGAAAGTTTCCATGGAAGATCGGATCGCAGTCTATCGCGTCGAGCAACGTCTCCGCGAGCCGGTTCAAAGCGACGTAACTTGAAGATTCCACGAGGCTTCGGGTCGCTTGTTCCCGGTGGGAACAAGTGGTAGACTGACCGTGATCATGCCTCAAGGAGTCCAATCCATGGAAACAAAAACCGTCGGTGAAAGCTGGGTCACGACGACGTTCGAGGCCTTGGAGGACTGGTCGCAGCGCCACTCCTTTTGGCCCTTCCCATTCGGCACCGCCTGCTGCGCGATCGAGTTCATGTCGACCGTCTCCGCCCACTATGACGTGGCGCGATTCGGCTCGGAGGTCGTGCGCTTTTCGCCGCGCCAGAGCGACGTGCTGCTGGTCGCCGGTACGATCAACGACAAGATGGGGCCGGTGCTCAAGCGAATCTACGACCAGATGGCCAATCCGAAGTGGGTCATCTCGATGGGCGCCTGCGCCTGCTCGGGCGGTTTCTACCGCTCGTACCACGTGATGCAGGGAATCGACGAAATCATCCCGGTCGACATCTACGTCCCCGGCTGCCCGCCGACGCCCGAAGGGTTGATCTACGGCATTCTGCAGCTCAAAGAGCGGGTCGTCCGCGACCGGCGTCGCCACAATCAGCAGCGCAAGGACCAGCAGGGAAAACCGGTTCCGCTGGAGAACAAGGAGAGCGAGCGTGCCGACGTTGGCCGAGCCGTCCCTGCTTGAGGGTTTCCTTGGAGACGTGGCCGGGAAGTATCCCGCCGGCAGCGTAACCGCGCAGGAAAACTCCGACCAGCCGACCTGGGTGGTGAAGCGCGAGGTGCTGGTGGACCTCGCCAAGGAGCTGCGCGACCGGAAAGACACGCGTTTCGATCTGCTACTCGATGTCGCGGGGGTCGATTATCCGGAACGGGAAGAGAGTGAGGGCGGCCGGTTCGACGTCGTCTATCACCTCTACTCGGTTGCCCGTAACGACCGCCTGCGCTTGAAGGTTCCAATCTCCGAGGCGGACGCGCTGCTACCGTCGGTGATCCCGGTCTGGAAGGGCGCGAACTGGTTCGAGCGCGAGGTCTACGACATGTTCGGGGTCAAGTTCTCCGGTCATCCAAACCTGTCGCGCATCCTCTG
>JBBRUC010000064.1:0-28498 GCA_038248205.1 Thermoanaerobaculia bacterium | reverse complement strand
CTCGGCTGGGATCGCCTCGCGACCCGCTCCGGCTGGCGCCGCGCCGCTTTGGGCGTGGGCCTCGCGGCGGTCGCGAGCCTGGCGATCCGTCGCGATCCCGGCAGCATCGCCCTCTTGGCCGGTCTCGGCGCCTGTGTTTTGGCGATCGGGGCGGCGCTGCTATTCGACTCGGCCGGTGAATCGATCACCGCGCGCCGTCCCCGCCGATTCGCCACCGTCCGCGCGGGGTTCTGGGGCGCCCTCGCCCTGGTTCTGCTGGCCGACCTTGGACCTTGGGCGCGCGCTTTCCTTCCGAGCGGCCGGCCGGAATGGTTTCTGCCGCGGGCCGCGGTGATCGACGCGCTCGATCGCGAGGTGGGCCAAAATGCCTGGCGGGTGGTGGGGCAGGAGCTGACCCTCTATCCCTCGCTTCTCGCGTCTTACGGTTTCGCCGAGCTGCGGCCGCACAATCCACTGGCGCAGGAAAAAATCCTGGCTACCCTGGACGCGGCGTTCGGCTTCCGCCCTTCGCGGATGAGGTATTTCGCCCCGTTTCGCGGCATCGATCACCCGTTGCTCGATTTCCTCAACGTGCGGGTGGTGGTGTCGAAGGAAGGGTTGCCGCGCCCTCGAACCCTGCGGCGGATCAGAGCCGAGGGCCTGGGACCGTTTCGCCTCTGGCGCAACCCGAACACGGTGCCGCGCTGGTTTCTCGCCGAAGGTGCCGACCTTGTGGCCGATCGCGATCTCTCCGTTTGGATCGCCCAAATGAAGAATCCGCGCCGCGTGGCACTCCGCGTCGAGGAGGTCGATCCGGCCGAGCCCCTCGACTTCGAACCCGTCGGCGGCCAGAGTCTCGGGTCGCTCGGTAGCCGACCGGGAGACCTGCGCCTCCGTCTGCCGGAATCCCCGTCGGCCGAGGCGGATCGCCTGCTCGCCACCTCGCTCCCCGGTCCGGCGGGCTGGAGAGCGTTTGGCGCGGCCCAGCGCCTGCGCACGGTGAGCGTCAATGGCGGCTACCTGGGGGTGCGCGTGCCCGCCACGGTTCGCGATGTCCGTCTGACCTTCCGCCCGCCGGGACTCGCAATAGGCTTGGCGCTGGCCGCCTTGGCGCTCGTGATCATTGGCTGGTTGCTGGTCGTCGGTTCGCACACCAGAGGCCCGGGCTCCGATACGATCGGCGCGAGACCTCCCCTGTGAACCGCTCCCGATCTACCGGATTTCATTCCCTGCTCGTCGCTTCGGGGATCTTGCTGTCGCGGATCTCGGGGCTGGTGCGGGAGCTGGTCTACGCCCATTTTCTCGGCACATCGCCCGCTTCGGGGGCTTTCAAGGCGGCGCTGCGGATTCCCAACCTGCTGCAAAACCTGCTCGGCGAGGGGGTGCTTTCGGCCTCGTTCATCCCGGTCTACGCGCGGCTTCAAGCGGAGGGAAAGAGCGAGCTGGCCGGGCGGGTGGCCGGGGTGGTGGGGGCTTTGCTCGCGCTGGTGGTCGGGCTGCTGTCGGCGCTCGGAGCGATCGCCACCCCTTGGCTGGTGGATCTGGTGGCGCCGGGATTTCACGGGCACGCGCGGGTTCTGACGATCGACATCGTGCGGATTCTCTTTCCCGGCACGGGGCTGCTGGTGCTCTCGGCCTGGTGCTTGGGCATCCTCAACAGCCACCGGAAGTTCTTTCTGTCCTATGTCGCCCCGGTGGTGTGGAACGCGGCGATGATCGCCACCTTGCTGCTCTTCGGCGGTCGGCGCAGCGGCGGCGAGCTGGCCGTTTTGCTCGCCTGGGGGATGGTGGTAGGGGCGTTGCTCCAACTGTTGCTCCAACTGCCGTTTGTCTTCCGCCACGATCGCGAGATCCGCTTCGCGCTCGACGTGAGCTTAGCCCCCGTGCGCACGGTGTTTAAAAACCTCGGGCCGGTCGTCTCCGGGCGTGGCGTGGTCCAACTCTCGGCGTATGTCGACGGCATTCTCGCGAGCTTTCTGGGCACCGCGGCGGTGGCGGGGTTGGGCTATGCCCAGGCGATCTATCTGTTGCCGATCAGCCTGTTCGGCATGTCGGTCGCGGCGGCCGAGCTGCCGACCATGGCGGGCGTCGCCGGTAGCGCCGGTACCCCAGAGGAGGTGGCCGCGACGCTGCGCGGCAAACTCCAGACGGGGCTCGGCCGGGTGGCGTTTTTCGTCGTGCCGACGGTTCTGGCGTTCCTGGTGCTCGGCGACCTGTTGATCACCGCGCTGTTTCAGTCGGGCGAGTTCACCCGGGCCGATTCGCAGTTCGTCGCTTACGTCCTCGCGGGTTCGACCGTGGGCCTCGTCGCGGCCTGCTTGGGGCGGCTCTATTCGTCGACGTTTTATGCCCTGGGCGATCCGCGGACGCCGTTTCGCATCGCGGTGGTCCGGGTTTCGCTCACCGCGGCGCTCGGCGCGCTGTTCGCCTTTCCGCTACGGCCGCTGTTCGTGGCGGCGCTGGTCGCCGTGGGATTGCCGATTCCGGCGGTGGAAGGCGGGCCGCTCGCGCTCGGCGCGGTGGGCTTGACCGCCTCGGCCGGAATCGCCGCCTGGATCGAGTTCCTGCTCCTGCGCCGGAAGCTCGGCGCGCGGATCGGCCGGGTGGCGCTTCCCGGCTCGTTGCAGCTGCGCCTCTGGGGCGCCGCGCTGCTCGCCGGGGTGGTCGCCTTCTCGCTTCGCCCTACGTTCGCCGATCTGGCCCCCGGCGGGCGGCTCGGGTCGATCGTCCTCGCCGCGCTCGCCGCCGGCACCTTCGGCACGATCTACCTGGTCGCCGCCTTCCTCTTCGGCGTTCCCCAGGTGCGCGGTCTGATCCGAAGGCTCCGGAAGCCTTAGCTTTTCTCCCCTCTCCCCTTGGGAGAGGGGCCGGGGGTGAGGGCGGGTGGCTTTTCGACCATTGCCCCTTCAGGAACCAATTTCGGCCAGGATGGGTCTAAGCTCTCGATGAGGCCCTGAGTTGTCGACCCTCAGGGCCGGGGAGGGCCCGGTGAACGTCGCCTTGATCTCCACGCCTATCGCGATTCGGAATTCCGAACTCGACCTGGTCGAGCGGCATCGAGCGGGGGACCGCACGGCGTTCGACGAGGTCTACTCTCAGTTTGCCGAGATGGTCTGGAACGTGGCGCTGCGCCTGACGGGAGATCCGGACCGTGCCGCCGACCTTTCGCAGGAGGTCTTCCTGCGCATCTATCGCCACCTGGGGAGTTTTCGCGGGCGCTCCGCCCTGCGCACCTGGGTCTACCGGATCACCCTGAACCACTGCCGCGGCCGTTTGAGCGGTGGCGGTCGCTGGTCGTTTCGCCGCCTGTTCGAAGAGGGGGAGGAGACGGCCGAGCCGCTGCCCGATCTGGGCCGCGATCCGGAGGATCTGGCCGTGGCCTCCGACGATTCTCGCCGGGTCGGCGAAGCGCTCGCCCGGCTACCGGTCGAGTTCCGTGCGGCGGTCGTGCTGCGCGATATCGAGGGTCTGGCCTACGAAGAGATTTCCGAAGCGCTGTCGGTGCCGATCGGCACGGTGCGTTCGCGGATCGCGCGCGGACGGGAACGCCTGCGCGACTTGTTGGAGAGCGGATCATGAATGGTTCCTCGCGTCCCTCGCGCCACTTATCGGCCGAGCTCGCCTCTGCGTATCTCGACCGAGAGCTGCCCCTGCCGGAACGGCGGCGGCTCGACCTGCATTTGGCAACCTGCGCCTCCTGCCGGGAACGACTGGAGGGCCTCGACCGCACGGTGGCGCGCCTGGTCGCGGTACCGCGCTCCGCGCCGCCCGCCGACCTCAAGGAGCGGGTGCGTTGGGGCGTGCTCGCCGAGCCCGTGCGCCGGGCGCCCGACCGCCCCTTCCTGGCGCGCCTGGCCGGCCGCTGGGGTGGTTTCGCCGCCCTCGCCACGGCGGCGGTGCTGGTGCTGGTGGTCTCTTGGGCGCGCGACCTGAGCGACCTGAGCGGGGCCCGCAGCCGGGCGCTGGCGCTCGAACCGCCGCGGGAGGTGGTGAGCGTCACCGAGCGCGGTTTCTTGTTCCAGCCGCAGACCACCAGCGAGGTGGCCGGCCGCACGTTCGTCTGGAACGACAACAACCTCTGGGTGGAGGTGGGGGTCCAGGAGTGGGCACCGCACCGCGTGGTGCTATCGTCCAGCCCCACCGGCCGGCGCCTGCTCGCCCGCTACAGCGATCTCGGCTATCTGATCTCCGCCGGCGAAAGGGTCGTGCTCCGCGACCACCGCGACACGCTGGAGCTGTGGAACGGCTAGCAGGGGCGGAACTGGGTGATCGGTGGCGGATAGCGGCTATCGGGCGGGGATAGCGGCTAAGTTGCTCTGGGAAGCGGCTATCGGTCACGGATAGCGGCTATCTGGCTCGGATAGCGGCTAAGTCGCTCTGGGAAGCAGCTATCGGTCACGGATAGCGGCTATCGGCCAGGGATAGAGGCTAAGTTGCTCTGGGAAGCGGCTATCGGTCGGGGATAGCGGCTATCGGGCAGGGATAGAGGCTAAGTTGCTCTGGGAAGCGGCTATCGGCCGTGGATATCGGCTATCGAGCAGGGATAGCGGCCTGGGAGCGCCGAGCACCAGCTCGGCCGTTTGAGCGATCTCGGCCGCTCCCGTGCCGAGCTGGTGCTCGGCGCGCCCAGGCGGGCGGTCGCCTCCGCCGAACTGTTAGCCCAAATCCGCCGCCAAGTCCGCCAACTCCTCCCGCCGCCGCCCGTAGCCATGCTTCTCGATCAACCGCCGCGCCTCGGCAAGCGCCGCGCGGTCGCCGAACAGCCGCGCCCGCAGTAGGGCGGTGTCGGCCAGAAACAACGGCATCGGCCCTTGCTCCGCGATCTCCTGCGCCTCGTCCAGATCGGAGCGGGCGGCGTCGGAGTTGCCTTCTTGGTGGAGAAGCCAGGCTCGGGTGATGAGGCCCAGAGGGATGTACTGGAGCTGGCCCGCGTGGCGAAGTCCATCCACGGCCGGCTCGATCTCGGCTCTCGCGGGGGCGAGATCGGAGCCTTCCAGGATCGCCCGATAGAGCGCGGCGCGGCCGAGGGTCAAGCGGTCGAGGGCGATGTCGAGGAGCCAGTTCTGAGTGGTCACCCACTCAAGCGTCTGCGCCGCCCGCTCTTCGACCTCGCGGATCGCCTCCCGTGACTCCGATAAAAGCGCCGCCCCGTCCGCTCCCGCCCCGCCCCGTCGCCCCGCCGCCCGCTCGGCCTCGGCGAGCAGCAGGTCGCAGTACCGGAAGCCCCGCAGCGAGTAGAGCCGCGGGTACTGGGGCTGCCACTCGGCCTGCATGCCCTCCGCCTCGCGGAAGAGCGCCAGCGCCTCGGCCCGGCGGCCCGCCTGGTGCAGGGCGTCGGCGTGGGTCGCGCGGCTCGCCATTCGCCAGAAGGCATCCTCGCTGCGGTCGGCGAAGGTCACGGACTGCTCGGCGTCCGAGACCGCGGCGGGGACGTCGCCCAGCGTCAGCTCCAACTCGCTCAGGTTGGAGGCGCGGATAGCGGCGTTTTTCCAAACTTCATGCGCTACCACAATGGGTAAACCCCCCCACAACGGCTCCAGGGCCTCGGTCAGCCGGCCCAGGGCGCGCAGGCGGAAGGCGGCCTGGTTCAGCAGCCAGGCCTGGTCGGCTTCGGTGAGCGCGGACGAGACGCGGTGCCAGGGCGGATCGAAAAAGCAGGCCACGGCGCCCAGGTCGGCGCCGAACAGTCCGAGCTTCTTGGTGCTGAAGAACTCCTGCCCCCGCAAGATGCGGTCACGATAGACCCCGGCGCACACCTCCTGCTGCCGCCCCGCATGGCAGCCGTGGGCGACGGCCTGGTAGAGCGGCTGGAGGCCTTCGAGCGTGGCGGGGAATTTCTCGGTGCTGTCTCGCAGATGTTCGAACAGTCGACCGTGCGCGGCGCGCCAGGCTTCTGGGTGATGGTCGCGGAGCTGCTTTGCGAAGTACTCGCGGACGAGCGGGTGGGCGTCGAGAGCGGCGCCCTCGGTCGAGGCGAGACCACGGGCGGCGAGGCGTGAAACTACGAGATTCCATTTTGCTTCGGTAAGGCCAAGGAGCGGTTCAGTAAGGCCTGGGATGGCCGGTTCTTTTCGGAGCGCGGCCAGACACGCGCGATCCGCCGGCCGGTCGAAGAGTCCGAGTAGGCGAAGCACGGCGAGCTGGCGCGCGCCTTCGACTCGATCTCCTCTCTTCTTTCCGGAGAACCAAGCGGAGACCCTCTCGCGGAAAGATACTTTTGGCGCAAGCCAGCGTTCATAGGCCGCGATGACGCGGAACGCATGTCCGCCCTGCTGTTCGCGATCCGCTTCCTCGAACTTCACGAGGTCGCGCTTGCGCACGTCACCGCCGTGGGCATCGCGGAGGTAGGTCCCCAGAAGGTTCAAGGTCAGGGCATGGCCGTCGACCTCCGCGACGAGTTCTTCCAGCTCTTTTCGATTTCCCTTTACCCGAAGCTTCCCGAGCAGGTCTACCCCTGCCTCGACGCTCAAACCCTCCAGCTTCCACTCCGGCGCCGTAGTGGTGCGGTACCGGGCGAGATCGGCCACCACCTCCCGCGTCGTCACCACGCACAACCCCGGGTTCCTTGCCGCTAGAGCCTTGAGCAACGCCGCGACCCCGGGGTCTTTCAGCTCGCCACGGAGGGGGCTGCTGGGCGGATATTGAAGCGGTTCCAGGCCATCCAGAATCAGAAGTGCCTTGCGTCGAGAGATGAACGCCGCGAGCGCTTTTCCCTTCTCGGCCGCCGCCCTCGGGCTCGCTGCGATCTCCTCGCCCTTTTCATCGCCGAAGAACCGGAGGGCCGCGTTGAGGAACGGCTCTCCCGACGCCGAAACCTCCTCCCGCGTGCCCTGGCTGTAGAAGGACCAATCGAAAGCGTCCGCGCCGTCGAACTCTCGCGCTGCGAGACGCCCTTCCCATTCCGCCACCAGGGCCGTCTTGCCCACGCCGCCCCAGGCGACGATCGTTACGATGTGTGTCTTCGGGTCGTCCCAAGCCGCGTCGAGCTGCGCGAGGCGCTCGTCCCGGCCGACCAGATCTCCGGAGACGCGGGGGAGCTTCTCTACCAGGATCTTCTGCCCACCCGTGATCGCAAGAATCGCCGACCAATACTTCCAGGCGATCCGCCGCAGCAGGGCCGGGCGGCTGCTGAGTTCCCGCAAAATGTCCTGCCAGGAACAGACCTGCACCTCGAAAGGACCGCTCTCCGTAAGTTCGCGGGCGCGGGTCAGCAGGGTGCTGTCCGAAGGGCCCGTGGTCGCGACGATGTAGAGGCTCAAGGGAGGAGAAAACTCGCGCGCTTTGTCTACCTCGGCCGCCAATTCGGCAACCGTCAGCTTCGCGCCGATCGCGGCGTTTCTCACCTTGCACTGAACGCCGATCCATCGCCCTTGGCCATCCCGTCCGTAGACGTCCACCCCCGCCTGCTTCTGCCCCGATCGCCCGTTGATCCGCGCACCGCTCTCCGGTCCCCACACGTCCTCCCAGAGGTCGATGCAGAGCGACTCGAAGACACCCTTATCGGTAGGCGCGGGCCAGTTGGAGATGTCGTAGCTCATCGCAGATTCCAGGGAAACAGCGCAGAGCGTAACACTGGAAGGGGGAAGGCCTCCTGGGAGCGCCGAGCACCAGCTCGGCCGTTTGAGCGATCTCGGCCGCTCCCGTGCCGAGCTGGTGCTCGGCGCGCCCAGGCGGGCGGTCGCCTCCGCCGAACTGTTAGCCCAACTCCGCCGCCAGATCCGCCAACTCCTCCCGCCGTCGCCCGTAGCCATGCGTCTCGATCAACCCCCGCGCCTCGGCAAGCGCCGCGCGGTCGCCGAACAGCCGCGCCCGCAGTAGGGCGATATCGGCCAGAAACAACGGCATCGGCCCCCGCTCCGCGATCTCCTGCGCCTCGGCCAGATCGGCGCGGGCGGCGGTGGGGTTGCCTTCTTGGTGAAGAAGCCAGGCTCGGGTGAGGAGTCCCAGAGGGGTGTACTGGAGCTGGCCCGCGCGACGGAGGCCGTTCACGGCCGGCTCGATCTCGACTCTCGAGAGGTTAAGATCGGAGCCTTCCAGAATCGCCCGGTAGAGCGCGGCGCGGCCGAGGGTCAGGTGGTCGAAAGCGATTGACAAGATGTCTTGTTTCGCCTTGGCGACCCACTGAAGCGTCTGCGCCGCCCGCTCCTCGACCTCGCGGATCGCCTCCCGTGACTCCGATAAAATCGCCGCCCCGTCCGCTCCCGCCCTGCCCCGTCGCCCAGCCGCCCGCTCGGCCTCGGCGAGCAGCAGGTCGCAGTACCGGAAGCCCTGGAGTGAGTAGAGCCGCGGGTACTCGGGCTGCCTCTCGGCCTGCTGCCGCTCCGCCTCGCGGAAGAGCGCCAGCGCCTCGGCCCGGCGGCCCGCTTGGTGCAGGGCGTCGGCGTGTGTGGTGCGCTTTCCCATTCGCTGGAAGGCATCCCCGCTCTGGTCGGCGAAGGTCACGGCCTGCTCGGCGTCCGAGACCGCGGCGGGGACGTCGCCCAGCGTCAGCTCCAGCTCGCTCAGGTTGGAGGCCATCCCTGCGGCAAACTTCCAGTTCTCCTGCCGGACGAAGTTCTCCAACCCCGCCCGCATCGGCTCCAGGGCCTCGGTCAGCCGGCCCAGGGCGCGCAGGCGGGTGGCGGCCTCGTTCAGCAGCCAGGCCTGGGCGGCTTCGGTGAGCGCGGGCGAGACGCGGCGCCAGGGGGGATCGAAAAAGCAGGCCACGGCGCCCAGGTCGGCGCCGATCGCTCCGAGCTTGTTCGTGCTAAAGGCTTCTTGCCCTCGCTGGATGCGGTCCCGGTAGACCTCGTCGCACGCCTCCTGCTTCCGCCCCGCGTGGCAGCCGTGGGCTACGGCCTGGTAGAGGGGCTGGAGGCCTTCGAGCGTGTCGGGGAATTTCTCGGTCGTGTCTCGCAGATGTTCGAACAGCCGACCGTGGGCGGCGCGCCAGGCTTTTGGGTGATGGTCGCGGAGTTGCTTTGCGAAGTACTCGCGGACGAGGGGGTGGGCGTCGAGGCTCCAGCCCTCACCCTGGCCCTCTCCCGAAACGGGAGAGGGAGACAAGAGGCCGCAGTCGGCGAGCGAGGAGACGGTGAGATTCCAGTCCTCCTCGTCGAGGCCTACGAGCACATCGGTCAAGTCGGGGATCGCCGGTTCGTTCCGCAATGCGCCGAGGCACTCGGCATCCGCAGGCCGGTCGAACAGGCCGAGCAGCCGAAGCACGGCAAGCTGCCGAGCGCCCTCTTCCCCTTCCTCGCTGACCAACCACCTCTCATAGGCCGCAATCGCGCGGAACGCGTGACCCCCTTGAATCTTCGAGTCCGCCTTGCGCAGATCGATTCGGTCCCGCCGCCGCACGTCGCCGCGGTGTGCTTTCACGAGGTACGTCCCGACCAGATTCAACGTGAGCGCGTGGCCGTCCACGTCGTCGACCAGCCTCTCTACATCCGCTTGGGTTCCATCCACCTTGAGCTTCTTGAGCAGCGTCACCCCCGCCGGTGTGCTCAGCCGCTCCAGCGACCACTCCGGCGCCGTGCTTTCTCGAAAGTCCTCCAGATTCGTCACGCTCTCGCGCGTCGTCACCACGCAGAGTCCGGCATTGCGCTGCGCGAGACCTTTGAGCAGGGCCTCCACCCCCGGATCCTTGAGCAGCCCGGCGAGCGGACTTCCCGGCGGGTACTGGAGCGGCTCCAAGCCGGCGAGGATCAAGAGGGTGCGCCGTTGGGCAACCATCTCCGCAAGCTTTCCGCCCTTGTCCCGTGGGGAGTCAGCGCTTGCCGCGACCCTTTCCCCTTCTTCCTCACCGAAGAATCGCAGCGCCGCCACGACGAACGTCTCGCCCGTGGCGGCACCCTGTTCTCGCGTACCCTGGCTGTAGAACGACCAGTCGAAGTACGACGCACCCTCGTAGTTTCGCGTCGCAAGCCCCGCCGCCCATTTGGCGACGAGGGAGGTTTTACCCACCCCGCCCCAGGCGACGAGCGTCACGACGTGGACGGCGGGATCGGCCCATGCGGCATCCAGACGCGCCTTCTCGTCCTCGCGGCCAAAGAGCGGGCCGACGGTGCGCGGAAGGCGGGGCGTGCCAATCTTCTGCGCGGCGCTCCAGATCGCGAACAGCTGCGGCCAGTAGTTCCGAGCGATCCGCGGCAGAAACTGCGGCCGGCGATAGATCTCAGCCCAGAGGTCCGACCACGACCAGATCTCGACGGCGAAGCCGGCCTCGGTGATCTCTCGAGCGCGCTGTTGGACGGCCTCGTCGCGAGGACCGGTAGTCGCCACCAGGAAACGACGCAGCGAAGGACGAAACGTCCGTGCCTTCTCGACCTCTTCCTCCAGCTCAGCCACCCTGAGCTTCGAACGAAGAAGCCCGCTCTTCTGCTTGCACTGGACACCGATCCAGTCCTCGCCGACCCGGCCGAAGACATCCACACCCGCTTGGGGTTGACCCGACCGGCCGTTCTTCTGCGCGCCGCTCTGCGGTCCCCAGATCTCCTTCCAGAGATCGAGGCAGAGCGACTCGAACGCCGTAGGATCGTCAGGCGGGGGCCAGACTTCGATGTCGTAGCTCATCGCAGATTCCAGGGAAACAGCGCAGAGCGTAACACTGGAAGGTGCGCACGGGCGGCTCTCGGCTGGGGATGAGAGCGCGCCTTCGGCGCTGGCGATCCCCCGCCGACTGAGTTTCTAGAGGTGGCCTAGTAGAGGCAGGTCGGGGAAATATCGGCGCAAGTACCCGCGGTCCCGGGCGGCGAGTTGATCGGCCTGCACCTGGGCATGGGCGGCGATCAGAAAGTCGGGGATCAGGTGCTCCCGAGGTCCGCCTCCTTGTCGATATTTCCTGAAGGTTTGGCCGGCGAGCCAGGCCGCATCGGCGGTAATGGGATCGAGACGCGCGCCCAGGTCGTCGAGCACTTGGTCGAGCTCAGCGCGCATTCGAAAGGCGGGCGCCAGCTCGGCGTAAACGATCTCGCACAGGACGAGCTGCCCTTGCCGCCGTGCCCCAATTAGGGCTTCCATCCACTCCTCAGCGCCGGGCTCTTGGTTGAAGATCGCAAAGAGCACCGAAGTGTCGAGGGCGAGTCTCATTTCTCCTCGGCGAGAGCGGGTCCGCGAGTCTCGTCGAGCCACTCGGCCGAGGTCTTCCCCAGTCGGCCGCTCGTGCAACCCATGAGCGCCCGCATGGCCGGCTCGTCGAATACCAGTACCGCCACCAGGTAAGGGGTGCTCTCGTCGAACTCGAGAACCTGGCCGGCCTTGAGCCCGAGACGCTGCCGAATCGCCGTCGGGATGGTGATCTGGCCTTTGGAGGTAAGCGTCGCTTTCATGGCGCGACTGTAATGAAGGTTGGTAAGGAGATCAAGTAAGCCGTGCGCGGAGCTTTGCTTCTCCCTGGGAGCGCCGAGCACCAGCTCGGCACCGAAGCGGCCAAGATCGCCCAAGTGGCCGAGCGGGAGCCCGGCACACCCAGGTACTACCCCTTAGGCGGACGCCGACTCGATCGACTCGATCTTGTATTTGATCCCGTCGAGCTCGATCTCGCCGCCAGCGCGAAGGCCGAGGATCGATTTGCCGAGGTCCGACTCGTAGGAGATCACGTCGTGCTCCGGCTCGCTCTCCCAAGGGCCGAGGAGGGTGAGCGTCCGGCCGCCGACCAGTTGGGCGCGGGTGCCGATGCGGATCTCCGACAGGTCGGTCGGCTCATCGATCGGGCGGACGCGGGAGAGGTCGCCGTTGAGCGCCGCGGCGCGCGCGTTTAAATACTCGTGGCGTTGGCGGGCCGACTTGTATTCGAAGTTCTCGCGCAGATCGCCGTGGGCGCGGGCCTCTTCGATCGCCTTGCGGTTGTTCGGGATCTCGACCGTCAGCAGATCGTGCAGCTCCACCCGCTTGTCCTCGATCGAGTTGCGCCGGGCGTAGAGCGGTGCCTCCTCCTCTTTGCGCAGCGAGGCGAAGCGCAACTCCAAGGCGTTGGTCAGCTGCTGCCTCTGGTAAGGCTCCAGCGCCGCGGCTCGGTCCACCGCGTCGAAAGCCTGCGGCGCCTGGGTCTCAGAGAGATGAGAGAGCAGGCGCGGCACGGTGCTGCCCGATTCGACCAGCGCGAGCAGGCGCAAGCGGACGGGGAGAAACTCGTCGCGCATCAGCGCGGTAAAAATCTGCTGCATCAGACGCAACGGGTTGCGCGCGCGCAGCGACTCATCGGTCGCCGCCCGTTCGGCCAGCCAGGCGAAGGCGGCCGGCTGGCGGTGCGGCTGGGCGAGCAGGCCGTCCAAGATCCTCTCGTAGTCCTTGGGCGCGGCCACCGACAGGCCGTCGGCCAACAGATCGAGCGCTCGCGGATCCTGTTCGATGCCGAACAGATCGCGGAAGATCTCGGGCCAGCGCTCGTTCTTGTCCCGCCACATCACGTAGGCGCGCTCGCGGAGCAGGCGGTCGTCGATGCCCCCGGCGAGATGGCGCGGCTCCGCGTCTTCGAGCAGCGATTCCGGCGCCCAGATCACCCCTTCGGGGGCGCCGAGCATGCGCTCCAGGTTGAACCAGATCTCCCAGGCGAGGCCCGGCTCGATCGCCTGGGCGGTTTCGGCGATCTGGCCGAGGTCGTTCGCCATCTTCCGGGCGAGGGCGGGATCGCGCCCGGCGTCGCGCCGGAACAGCTCGATCTTCCGCCGCGAATCGGCCTTGGTGTAGGCGCGCCAGACATCGTCCAGCGCGTCGGCGCTGGTTTCGGCCCAGCGGTAGGTCTGCTTGCCGGTACCGGCGGCGACCACCTGCTGGTGTTTCCGCGCGGCGTTCCAAAAGCCAGTCCATTGCGATTGAGAGACGATTCCCGCCAGCGCCTCGCGGATTTCGGTGGCGTTCAACGGCCGGCCGAAGCTGGTCAGCACGCCGTGCAGCAGCTCCGAGGGCCGCTCCTTGACCAGCGCCTTGAGCGTCTCGGGCTCTTCGAGCTTGCGCCGCAGGATGTGGCCGGTTTCCAAGGGGCGGAGCAGTTTCGCGGCGGCCTTGAAGCCGACGTTCATGCCGCTGATGCGCTCGAAATCGACCTTGAAGCTTTCGAGGCCCAGATTGACCTCGATCACCCGGCCGACCCCTTTGCCCTCCATCATCACCACCGAGCCGATGTCGAAGGCGAGGAGGCTTTCCAGCCGTTCGACCTTCTCCCAGGTCTTCGGCAGGTCGTGGACCGCGCGGGAGAGGCCGGCGGCGTCCGCCAGGCCTTGAAAGCTCGGCCGGCCGCCGAACATTCGCTTGAGCGTCGCCATGATCGCCGCGTGCATCTTGTCGTCGTCGACGTAGATCGCGCCGGCCCGCTTGAGGAGCTTCAGCCGGGCGCGCCACAGCTCCTTGCCCTTCAGCTCATCGTCGAGCGTTTCGAGCAGGGTGGCGGCGCGGGAGTCCTCGCCGGTGCCGGTCAAGGCCCGGGCGACGCCGACGAAGTAATCGAGTTCTTCGGGGGATTCGGCGGTCTTGGCCAGCCATTCAGTTTCGATGGCGGAGAAGTCGCCTTTGGAGAGTTGGGTCTGGGTATTTCTGGAAATCGACATGGGGACCGCGAACGATACCAGAAACCGTGGCGAGAGGAAGATAAGCTTGTCGGATGGCAGAAGAAGACCTCCTCAGCCGGGCTCCGGGATCGAGCCAATCGGCCGCGGCCGAACGGGATTCCGAGTACGGGCTCAGTTTGGCTCCGCTCGGCTCCTTCGTGTGCGCGCCTGCGGCGCTGCCAGTCGCCTGCGCGAGCCAAACTGAGCCCGTACTGGATTTCGAGCTTCGCAGAGAGCTGCGCGACGCGTCGGCCGAGGAGCTGCTGCGCCTGCTGATCGAGCGCCGGGAAGAGATCGGCCCGGGCGAAGCGGTCGAGGCGTTGCGCAACCCGTACCTGTCGGCCGAGGCGGCGCGGGCGATCGCCGATCGGCCGCAGCTGGTCTCCGCCTACCAGGTACGCCGGGCGCTCGCCCTGTCGCCGCGCGCACCGGAGGGGGTGGCGCTCAACCTGGTGGTCGGGCTCTTTTGGGCAGACCTGCTGGCGGTCTCGCTCGAAGTGCGGGTGCGCCCCACCGTGCGCCGGGCGGCCGAGCTGGCGCTGCTCACCCGCCTGCCGCGCCTGGCGGTGGGGGAGAAGATCGCGATCGCCCGGCGCGGCGGCGCGGCGGTGATCACCGCCCTGCGCCTGGATCCAACGCCACGGGTGATCGCCGCGCTGCTGGAGAATCCACGCTTGACCGAAGGCCTGCTCGCCCCGGCTCTAACCAGCGAACGGGCGCTGCCGGCGCTCCTGGCGGCGGTCGCGACGAACCAGCGGTGGGGTGTGCGCCACGACCTCCGCGTGTTGATCTGCCGCAACCCGCGCACCCCGGCGGCCGTGGCCTTGCCGCTCTTGCCGACGCTGCGCAAGGACGAGCTGCGGGGGCTCGCGGGCGACGCCCGCCTGGCCGCGCCGGTACGTCGCCGTGCCGAGTTGCTGCTCGGCGCGGCGGGGTAGGCGGGCCTCGCATTTGACCGGCGGGGTAGGGGCGCGTAAAGTTGCAATCCGAGTGGCAGATCAATCCTTCAAACGTCGTCGTATTCCCCAACGCGGAGTCGAATCCGAATTGCCTCCCCCGGTCGAGCCGCGGTCGCGCGGTACCAAGATGAGCCCTGAGGACGAGCGCGCGGCGTCGGCGTCGGCCGCGGCCGCTCCGGAGCGTCCGGCAGACGGAGATCCGGCGTCGTTCGGTATCTGGCTGCGGCGCCAGCGCGAAGCGCGCGAGGTCGGTCTGCGCGAGATCGCCGAGCGAACCAAAATCAGCATGCGCTACCTTGAAGCGCTGGAAGAGAACCGCTTCGCCTTGCTGCCGGCGCCGGTTTTTGCCCGCGGCTTCCTGCGCGAGTACGCCCGCTATGTGGGTTTAAACGCCGACGAGGTGGTCAACCACTTCCTCGCCGCGCAAGGTCTGGACGGCAAAGAAGGCACCGCCAACGCCGAGGGTCTATCCAATTCGGGTCCGAGCCTGTCGATGCCGCGCTCGTCGTCGGCCGGAACCTGGAAGCGCTGGTTGTTTCTCGGTCTCGCGACCACCGTATTGCTCAGTGTCGTCGCCCTGGCCGCCTGGCTCGCCGATCAGCGCCGCGATCGGCCCCCGGAGACGCCGGTCGCGGCGCTGCCGCCGTCGGTCGCCGCCCCCTCGTTGCCGGCCCTGGCCGTCCCCTCGACCCCCGCGGCGAACGAAGCCGCCGTGCCGGCGCGAGCCCTGCGTCTGACGCTTGATTTCACCGCCGATTGTTGGATCGACGGCATCATGGACGGCCAGAAGCGGGTGAGCGAAAAGCGGGTCCAAGGGGAGACGGTGCAGCTCGAAGCGGATCGCACCATCGAACTCACGCTCGGCAGTTCCGGCGCGGTCGATGCGCGACTGAACGGCTTGCCCTTGCCTCTGCCGCGGCGGCAGGGCGAAGTGGTCCGGCGCACGATCGACTTGGAGACGTTGCGCCAGCTACAGAACGAGAAAGAGTCGCGCTGAGCCGTGGCCGAAGGGGGCAACGCCCTGATCGAGCAGATCCGATCCGGGGGCAATCTTGAGCTTCGACGCCTTGCCGCGACCGGCGTCGTACCGCTCGCGCCCGAAGAATTGATCCCGCTGCAAGTGGAGCTGGCCCAATCGGCGGACGCCGAGATCGCGGCGCTCGCAGCCAAAGCGCTCACCGCCCTCGATCCGCGAATGCTCGGCCGGCTGGTGGAGTTCACTCCCGCGTTGGAGGTGCTCGAATTCTGCGCCGAGCGGGTGCGCCATCCGGTGGTTTTGGAAGCGATCTTGCGGCGGCGCGACGTGCCGCGCCAGCTGCTGGTCGCGATGGCGGCCTGGCTGCCCTCCGACCTGCAAGAGATCCTGATCCTGCGCCAGGATGCGATCGTCGAAGAGCCGGCGATCCTGGACGCCCTGGAGAAGAACCCGCAGCTCGCAATCTACGCGCAGCGCCGGATCCAAGAGTATCGCCAACACCTGCTGCCGCACGCCGCGGCGGAAGCGCCGGCGATTCCGGAGATTTCGGAAGAGGCGTTCGCCGCCGCGATCGAAGAGGTCAAGGCCGCACCGGCGACCGGCGAGTACGACGATCACACGGGGCTTTCGGAAGGGCAGATTCGGCTTCTGCCGGTGCCGGCGCGCATGCGCCTCACGCGAGGCGCCTCCAAACCGTTGCGCAATATCCTGATTCGCGACCCGGTGGCGCAGATCGCCCTCGGGGTACTCACGAACAACGGCGTACCCGATACCGAGGCTGAGCAGATCGCGCGCAACCGGGCGGTGTGCGAAGAGGTGCTGGCCGAGATCGCGACCCGCCGCGACTGGATCTCCAAGTATCCGATCATCAAAGCCTTGGTGCAAAATCCGCGTACTCCGGTGGTCTATTCGATGCGCCTGGTGAGTCGCCTCTCGGTGCGCGACCTGCGCGACATGGGGCGCGATCGAAATGTTCCCGACGTAGTGCGCTCTACCGCCCTTCGTTTGTATAGAATCAAGCTTCAATAATCGTCGAGCCATGGCCAAAGATTTCTATGCGGTCCTCGCTTTGTCCCGGAACGCCACCGAGGAGCAGGTTCGAGCACGCTTTCGCGAGCTCGCGCGGGAGCGTCATCCCGATCGCTTCCAAGGCGCCGAGAAAGAGCGGGCGGAGCTGGAGTTCCAAGAGATCACGCAAGCGTTCAACGTGCTGTCCGACACGACCCAGCGCCGCGACCACGACCACGAGTTGGCCCGGCCGGTCGAGTCGGCGCAGGCGGTCGATTCGCGCAATCTCGGCAAAGTCTTCCTGCAGCGCGGCATCAAGGCCTACCGCGAGCGCGACTTTGCCGCGGCGGTGGAAAGCTTCGATGCGGCCGTCCAGGAGGATCGCGGCAACGCGCAAGCCTGGCATCATCTGGCGCTCGCCTGCTCGCAGGCTCCCGGGCAGTTGGCTCGCGCACTGATCGCGATCGAGCGCGCCGTTCAGCTCACGCCGATGAATCCGGGGTACCTGAAGCTCGCCGGGCGGCTCGGCGCCGAGACCGGCGACGTCGAGAAGGCTGAGCGATTTTATCGCGAGGCGCTCAACTGGGGGGGCGATGATCCGCAGGTCGCCGCCGCCCTGGAAGCGCTCGCCCCCGCGCGTCGGCGCGGCTTTTTTGGACGGAGCGGCTGATGTTGCGAGTCAAGGCCTGCGGGCTTTCCGATGTCGGGTTAACCCGTTTGCACAACGAGGACTATTTCGAGATCGACCCCGAACATCGACTGTACGTCGTGGCGGACGGCATGGGCGGGCACAACCATGGCGAAGTGGCGGCGCAGGTCGCCGTGCGCGCGATCCGCGACTACATCGAAAAGAGTGCCGCCGACGGTGCGCCGCTCGGCCCCGACGGCGCCCTCGGGCACGGCGCCCGCCGTTTGAAGACGGCGTTGCGCGTCGCTCACCAGCGGGTGCTGCGGGCGATCGAGCAGGACGATTCGCTCTCCGGCATGGGTACCACGGTGGTCGGCTTTTTGTTCGAACGCGACTCCGGAGCGGTAGCCCATGTGGGCGACAGCCGTGCCTACCGGCTGAGGAACGGGGTTCTGGAGCAACTGACCCAAGACCATACCTGGGTCCACGAGCAGGTGGTCGCGGGCTTCCTCTCCCGGGAGCAAGCGCGCTCCCATCCGCTCAAAAACGTGGTCACCCGCGCGCTCGGCGGCGAATCGGAGATCTTGATCGACGTCCGCGAGCTGGAGATGATCCCGGGCGATCTGTTCCTGCTCTGCTCTGACGGCCTGACGACGATGCTTTCGGACCGCGAGATCCGCGATAGTTTGGTCGCGGGCAAGTCGCTCCACGAGACCTGTCGGGCCCTGGTTTCCGACGCCAACGCCCGCGGCGGTACGGACAACGTGACGGTCGTGCTGTTGGCGTTCGAAGCCGACGATCCCGACGAGACGGCGGTCACCTAAGCGGTTACGCTGGCCCCTCTATGACGTCAGTATTTCGCCGCGCGGCGCAGTTCGGCGAGCAGGGCGAGCGCCAGGGTCTGCACCGCCGGGACGATCGCGAGTTCGCGCCGGTCGAGGGCGTCGAAGGGAAAAGCTGAGGAGGGCGAGGTTCCGGGATCTCCCCCGGAGTCTCCCAACACCCAGTGCACGACCAGGCGGACCAGCGCATAGACCGCCGCGAGCAGCAGCCAGACCATCAGCCAGCGGATGATCGACGGGCGGGGGGCCAAAGCGGCTTCCGCGCCGCCGTTCGCCAAAGTTTGGTCGCCCGATTCGCTCAAATCGGCGGAAACCGGAGCGGCGCCCCCGAGTGCGCGCCTCACGGTTTGGCGCTGGCGAAGCTCGGGCCGAGAAGCTCGCGCAGCAGCGGTACCGCCGCTTGGCCTTCGATGCTGTCGAGCATCCAGAGCAGGTAGCGGATGTCGACCGATACGTTTCTCGCGATCGCGGGGTTGAAGCCGAAATCGTTCGCCACGTTCTCCCAGACGCGATCGAAGTTGACCCCTACCAGCTCCCCTTTGCCGTTGAGCACGGGGCTTCCCGAATTGCCGCCGGTGGTGTCCGCGTCGGCGAGGAAACAGACCGGAACGTCCCGTAGGCGTGGATCGGCGAACCGGCTGGCGGGGGCTTTCGGTGCCGCTTGGAGCAGGCTCTCCGGCACCGCGAACGGCTCCTCTCCCGTGTTCTTCTCGATCACGCCGGACAGGGTGGTCTGCGGCTCCATCCGGACCCCGTCACGGGGCCGATACCCTTCGACGTGGGCAAACGTCACGCGCAACGTGCCGTTGGCATCCGGCGCGATCGGCTTGCCGGCCCAGGCGGACACCGCCTTACGCCAAGCAGGGCGCAGGCGCGAGATTGCGCCCTGGTGTCGCTCATCGCGCTCTTTGGCGTCGAGCAACTCCCGGTCGAGGGCGAAAGCGAAATCGAGCATCGGATCGTGTCGAGCGCGGAGCTGTTCCGGCGTCTCCGCGGTCATCTTCGCGCGCTCCGCCGCATCCTGTACCTTCGAGGTGCCGAGGAGCGCCTCGGCGCGCGCGAGGATCGCGTTCCGGCTGCGCCCTACGTCGCGCACGCTCCGCAGCCCGTCGAGAACGCCCTCCACCGCGGCCGAACGGCTGCCGGGCGGCAGGGCGGCGCAACGGGCGAGCCAATCGGCGAGCAGGGCCGCCTCGGTCGGCCCGTGCATTTTGTTCTGGTCGAGCCGAAGACGTTCGGTGATCCGATCGTTGTTGCGCGCCATGTACTCCGGGTCACGCTCCAGATCGGGTTTCGCTCTCTCGTCCGCCCAGCGCACCAGCGTCAGCGCCTGATCGAGCGGTTTGGCTCCGCTACGCGCCTGCGATAGCAGGAAGTCGCGATCCCAGGTGGTGAGCTGCTCGGCGATCCGGGTCGCCAGCTCCTCGTGCGCGGCGGCGGCGGAGGAAAAGGCCGGATGGGCGGCGATCCAGGCGAGGATCTCCTGTTCTTCGGCCTCTTTCTTGGCGAGAACTTCCCCGCGGGCAAGTCCTTCGACCTGGCCGCGCGCGTTCTTCTCCCGGTTGGCGAGCGATTTCATCCGGTCCGACAGCGCGAGGCGCGGGGTGTCACCCTGGTTCGACGCCTCTTTCATGAGGTCGATCCAGGTGCGATACAGCTCGGCCCGGCGGGGAAAATAACGCTCCGCCCGTTCGCGCATCTCGGGCGCGATCAGCGAGCGGTAGGTGGCACCCGGATAGCCGGCGAGCATGACGAAATCGCCCGGCTGTACCCCTTGGGGTGCGATCGGAAACCAATGACGCGGTTTGTAGACGGAGGTGCCTTTGCCTTTAGCTGCGGGCGAGCCGTCGGCCGTAGCCCACACCCGCAGCAAGCCGAAATCGCCGGTGTGGCGGGGCCAACTCCAGTTGTCCACCTCGCCGCCGTATTCGCCCACCGCGCGCGGCGGCGCGTAGACCAGCCGCACGTCCGGGTATTCGATCATCTCGATCAGCCGGTATTGGACGCCGCCGTCGAAAATCGCGAAGCGGCAGCGGCGGTTCGGCCGGCGCTCGCACGCGGCGACCAGCTCCTTGCCCTTCCGCTCGATCGCCGCAAAGCGCGCCAGATCGTCCGCCCCCGCCGGCAGGCTCGCCGTAACCGCCGCGGTGACGTCGGTGTCGGCGAAGGGAATCGTGGCGCGGACGCCGCCGCCCGACAGCTCGTCACCGCGCCCCTTGGCGAGGAAACCGTGGGTGATCAGGTCGCGTTCCGGGGTCGAATGCTGTTGGAGGATCGAAAAGACGCAATGGTGATTGGTGATCAGCAATCCGTCCGACGAAACGAATCCGGAGGAGCAACCTTCGATCCCCACCGCCGCTTCGAGCAGCCCCCCGCCCTCTGGGCTCCATAAATCGGAAGGGGGAATCGTAAGCCCCTGCTCGCGCAACCATGCCGCGTCGATTTGGAGCACCTGCTCCGGCGTCCACTTCCCGTCCAAGGCGTACCCCTCCCGGCCCGCAAACAGAAGGCCCAGCATCACCACCGCGCGTGTCGTCTTCATGGCCGGAAGTGTAACGGAACGGCCGGCGGCTTATTTGACCAGCAACACCGGACAGCTCGCAAACAGCGCGACGCGGTGGCTGATCGTGCCCAGGCTCGCCGGCTGATCGGGGCTTGCGGGGTGCGAGGAGAGAACGATCAGGTCGGCCCCGTGCTCCTTGGCGTAGGTCACGATCTGCTCGGCGCGGGCGCCGAAGACCACGTCGCTTTTGACCGGGACGTCGAGCGAGCGGAAGCGTGCGGCCGCCTTGGCCAGCTCGGTCGTGGCACGGCGCTCCAGGCGCTCGTAAAAGCCGCGCATCTCTTCGAACGGAATGCCGCGGATGGTTTCGACCACATGCAGCAATAGAACTTCCGAGCCGTCGCGCGTCGCCATCTCGGACGCCACCCGGACCGCGGCCTCGTTTTCATCGACAAAGGCGAGGGGAATCAAAATTCGGTGAAACATAGGGTCAGGCCCTCCTGATCGTTCCAACAGAGTTCGACGGGAGAGAGATTCCGCCGACCGGTCTAGATTCTGCCGAGCACGCGCAGCCGCGAAAGATGCGCTTCGATCTGTCGCTCGGCCAGCGGGCGCGCGGCATCGGGAGCGTCGTCATAGACTGTGGCGACCATCTCCCGGGCGGAGCGCAGGCCCTGCCCCCAAGCCGCCAGCACTTTGTCTTCGCGCCGTTGGCGATGCTCGACGTACTCGCGGAGCTTACCCGGCGCGTCTTCGATCGCCGGACCGTGGGCGGGAAAGAGCGTTCGCGGCAACAGGGCGAGCATCCGGTCGAGCGACGCCAAATAGTCGCTCATGTTCCCTTCCGGCGGATCGATCACGATCGTCCCGATCCCGGCCACCAGGTCGCCGCAGAGCAGCGAGCCTTGGCGCTCTTCGAAAAAGCACAGGTGACCGCGCGCGTGACCCGGCGTATGGAGTACCCGGAAGGTCATCGCCTCGCCGGGCTCGGCGCCGGCCAGCTCGATGCGCTCGTCGTCGCGGAGCGTTCGGGCGATCGACAGGCGAGTGCCCAGCCGCTCGGCGGTCTCAGGGTGCGCGGCGATCGGGATTCCGAGCCGGCGCTGCACCTCGGCCGCGCCCGCGATGTGGTCCGGGTGGTGGTGGGTGAGCCAGATCTCGATCACCCGCCGGCCGTCTTTTTCGCGGGCGGCCGCCAGCGCGGCGAGAAGCCGGTCGATCTCCTCGGGTAGATCGGAGCCGGGATCGACCAGCACGGCCTCGCCGAGGCCGAGCAGGTAGGCGTTGGTGGTCGCCGCGGGAGGAAGGGTGCGGGTCCGGAGCGGCAACATCGCGATGCCTTGCCGCATCTCGATCTTGCGCATCGGCCCCCAGTCCGCCTCGGCCGGCACGAGCAGGCGAGGGAGTCCGCGCTCCGGACCGTCTTCGGCGAGAACCTTCAAGATGTGGAGGATCGGCGGCGCCGCGAGCACCTCGGCGCGGCGGAAGCGGTCATAGGCCGCGGCGGCAGAAATCCACTCGCCGAAAGCCAGCTCCCCCGGGATCACCCGCGGCTGCTCCGGCTCGGAAGCCGGCCATTCGAGCAGGAAGAAGCGGTTGTCGAAGCGCATCGGCGAAAACGGCGGCGTGAGCCAGCGTCCGGCGAAGACCAGCCGCGAGGCATCGAGCGCGGCATCGGTCTCTTCGAGCAGGAGCGCGAGCTGCTGGTCATCGGCCAAGTGCGCCCGCTGCGCGGCGGCGAGGTCGAACCCCGCGGGCAGCCCGGAAGCGACCAGCAAGCCGACCTCTTCGAACAGCTCGCGCAGAGCGCAGGCGAGCAGCCCAGGCACCAGGTCCGGCTCGGAATCGCCGAGCTGCGGCGCTTCGGGCGGCAGAGCGACCGTGGCGCCCTCACTCGCCCCACGCGGGTGGCCGACCACCGGCAGCGCCGCGTCGCGCCTCGACAGGCCGCCGCCAGGAAACGCGTGCCACCCACCCATGAACGCCAGCTCGGCCGCGCGCCGAACCCAGTAGACCTCGACCTCGCCCGAGTCCCCGACCCGCCAAGGCACGATCGAAGCCGAAACCCGCGGCGGTTTGGCGGCCGGGGCAGAAATCCCAAGCGGATCGGAGAGGAGCTTTTCGTAGAGCGAACGGAGCAGACCAGGCATAGGCGCGATTTTTATCATGGGGAGGGGGAGGGGGAGGGGGGAGGGTGGCGCCTTTTGGCGTGAGGTCTAGAATAGAGTCCGATCGATCGATGCTTTCGGGGAGGTTCTGGGATGCGTGGCAAAGCTCTCTCGTTCTTGGTCTCGTTCGCCCTGGCGTTGGGATTCGCCGGTTCGCTTCGCGCGGCGGAGGTCTGGCGCGGCCCGTCGTCTCTGGAGGTGCAGATCCAGGATAGCTCGGGCAAGCCGGTCGAAGGGGCGCAGGTACGGCTCCTCTATCAGGCGCTCGAGCCGAAGACCGGGCCGAATCCCGTCTCCACGGACGACAAGGGCGAGGCGTATTTCTTTTCGCTCGCCGAAGGGTGGTGGGCGCTCGAAGTGACGAAGGAGGGCGCGCTCACGATCCATTCGGAGTTCGTGCTCTCGGGCGAGAAGAAGCCCGCCGTGCTTTCGACATTCCAGGAAAACACCCCAGGGGCCAGCCAGACCCTACAAGTGCGCATCGGCCGGCCTCGGCCAGGCCGCTCGGCGGGGGCGACCGCGGGAGGGCCGCAGGTAGTACCGAAGCCGGCCGCTGTGCCTCCTCCGACTTCGCCTCCGGCGACTCCACCGGTTCCTGCCGAACCGATCGCGCCGCCGACCCCTGAGCCCACGCCGATTCAGGCGGCGGCCCCGACGCCTCCGCCGAGCCCGGTTCCGGTCTCGCCGCCTCCTGCCGAGCCGATACCGTTGAAGCTTCCGGAACCGACACCGGTGCCGCTGCCGGTCTCTCCACCGCCGACGCCGCCCACGCCGGCACCGAGCGTCACCGCCCCGCCGGTTCCCGCCCCGGCCCCGGCTCCGGTGCCCGAAGCGATTCCTGCGCCCGCGCCTGCTCCCGTTCCGGCTCCGGCTCTGCCCGAGCCCAAGGCGCAGCGCCGTTCCTATGCCGAGCGCTCGTGCATCGAGTGCAAAGCTGGCGAGGAGGCGCTGTCGATCGAGATCGCCGTACCGCCGGGGAGCGCGCCCTGCGGCGACGGGCTCGACTCTCGCCTGCGCGAGCGTGATCCCGCCAAGGCCGAAACGGGTCTGCCCCCGAGCTGCCAACTGTTGCGCATCACCCTGCCGCCGGAAGCTCGCTTCACCGGCTACCGCTTCGAGGTAGAAGACGGCGGCGCCTCGCGCGACTGCCGCGCCGGAGCGGACTGCCCGTTGGGCACCTGCCGTTTCCCGCTCGACCCGGGGATTCGCAAAGGGCCGACGGGAACCACCTTCACCGCCGCCTTCGAGAACACTTCTCCCGATCGCGAGCGGCGGGCAATCTTCACGGTGTACTTCGCGCCGGGGGGATAGGTCGGGCTCTGGAGGAGAAATGCGAATCTGTGCCCGCCTCGACGAGGAACAATCCAAGCGGCTTGAGTTCTTACGACGAGAAACCCAAGCGAGCGTGAGCGAGGTGATCAAGCGATCGATCGATCGCTACTACGAAGAGGTTGCTCAGGGCCACTCCCTTGCCGCCGAGATCTTCGAATCAACGGGTTTCATCGGTTCGGGGGAGGGGCCGGGCGACCTTTCCACCGAGTACAAGCGCTACCTTGAGGAGGGCTGGAGTTCAAAGCAAGGTGGTCATTAAATCTTCCTATGTGTCTGAAGCTTAATGGGTTCCCTACCCCCGCAACGCCCGCTCCACCTGGCGCAAATCCATGTCGATCTCGATCGGCCGATTCGCTCCCGGCGGGGGCGGGTCGATGTCTCGGTGGTAGGAGATCAGGATGCCGGGATCTTTGAGGACGTGGCCGGTCAAGACGGCGACGACGCGCTCTTCGGGGCGGATGGTGCCTGCGGCCACGAGTTTCTTGACTCCCGCAACGCTTGCGGCGCTCGCGGGTTCGCAGCCGACTCCGGCGGCGTCGATCGCGGCTTTGGCTTCGAGGATCTCAGGGTCGGTGACGGCGATCGAAACTCCGTTGGTGTCGTGAAGCGCCCGTACCGCGCGGTCCCAGGAGGCGGGGTCGCCGATCTTGATCGCGGTGGCTACCGTGTCGGCCTTCATCGTCCTACGTTGCCGGAACCCTTCGGCGAAGCCTTGGGCGAACGGCGAGGCGCCGGCGGCCTGAATCGCCGCGAGGCGCGGCAGCCGGTCGATCAGTCCCAGCTCGCGCGCTTCGACCAACGCTTTGCCGAACGCCGAGGTGTTGCCGAGGTTGCCGGCGGGCAGCGCGATCCAGTCGGGCACCTGCCAGCCGAGCTGCTCGAGGATTTCGAGCACGATGGTCTTTTGCCCTTCGAGCCGGAACGGGTTGATCGAGTTGAGCAGGTAGACATCCAGCTCGCGACTCGCCTGCTCGATCAAGCGGAGGCAGTCGTCGAAATCTCCTCGCACCAGCAGGGTTTTGGCGCCGTAGGCGAGCGACTGCGCGAGCTTGCCCAAGGCGATCTGGCCGGCCGGTACAACCACCAGCGCCGGGATGCCCGCGTGCGCGGCGTAGGAGGCGAGCGCCGCCGAGGTATTGCCGGTCGAAGCGCAGGCGACCGCTGTGGCCCCCACCCGCTTGGCTTGGGTGACGCCCGCGGTCATGCCGCGGTCCTTGAACGATCCGGTCGGGTTGTGCCCCTCGTGCTTCATCGCTAGATCGGCGACGCCCGTGAAGTGCGCCACCGCGGCGCGACGGAGGAGCGGCGTGTTGCCTTCCGGATGGCTCACGATCTCCTCGTCCGCCGCTCCCGGCGCCACCAGCTCGCGGTAGCGCCAGACGCCCGAGCCCGCGACACCGCTGCCGGCGGCGCGGCGCTCGGCAAACAGCGCGCGCAAGGCCGCGCCGCGGAGTGCGGGGACCGGCTGGCGCGCTTCGAGCAATCCACCGCAGGCGCAGCGCGAGCGGGCGTCGAGGGCCGGCAGCTCGGTGCCGCAGGCGGCACAAACTTGAATCGTCTCGGTTCCCGGGGCGAAAATCATTGGTCGTCTCCTCCGATCTCGCGGGCGCCTTGGCGGTCGACCTCGGCAATGCGCACCGTGCTGGTGATCCCTCGCCCAGCGTACGCCTCCTGCATCGCGGCGGCGATCCGTTCGGCCGTTTCACGGTCGCCCGCCAGAGCAAACACCGTCGGTCCCGAGCCTGAGATCGAAGAGCCGAGCGCGCCGGCTCCGAGCGCCGCGGCTTTCGCTTCGGCAAAGCCGGGGAGCAAGGGGGTGCGCACCGGCTCGGCGATCCGGTCATCGATCGCCCGGCCGATCAGCGCGAGGTCGCCCAGGCAAAGGCCGGCGACCAGCGCTCCGGTGTGAGCGAGCTGGTGGACCGCGATCGCGCGCGACACCTCGCGCGGCAACACGCGGCGCGCCTCGGCCGTCCGCAGCGCGGCGTTTGGTGTTGCGAGGACGGCGAGCAGGCCTTCGGGCACCGGCAGCCGGATCGTATCGATCGGGTCGATCGAGCGGACCAGCACCGCACCGCCGAGGAGCGACGGGGCGACGTTGTCCAGATGGCAGCCGGCGACCGCCGCTTCGCCCGCGAGGCTCGCGGCGAGCAGGGCGCTGGTGTCGAGCGGTCGCCCGAGCAGAAGGTTGACCGCGACGGCGGCGGCCACCGCCGAGGCGGCGCTGCCGCCCAGCCCGGCCGACAGCGGCAAGCCTTTTTCGATCTCGAGCGTGATCGCGACGGGGGAGCCCGCGAGGCGGAGGATCTCTTGGGCCGCGATGCCGGCGGAATTCAACTCCGGATCGAGCGGCAGGTCGGGATGGCCGGCTGAAAGCAGGGTGATTTGCCCGGCACCGCGTTGCGCCTCGACCCGCCGCGCGGTGACGGTATCGCCGGCCCCTGCCACCGCGAGCCCCAGGCAGTCGAAACCGG
This sequence comes from Thermoanaerobaculia bacterium, assembly GCA_038248205.1. GTDB lineage: Bacteria > Acidobacteriota > Thermoanaerobaculia > Multivoradales > UBA5704 > DASYKS01. The sequence continues at coordinate 2,103 of JBBRUC010000064.1, read as the reverse complement.
GGCCGAGGTTGCCGATCGAGCCCGGGGCGAAGACTCTTGCGGAGGGGCGCACGGCGTCGCTCATGGCTCGCCCGCCAGCTCGAACAGGTCGTTCGCCACGCCGGCCGCGGTGACGTCGAGCCCGGCGCCCGGGCCGGTGATCACCAGCGGGTTGGTTTTATAGCGCGCGGTCGTAAATACCACCTGGTTGGCGGTCCCTAAGAGCGCCGAAAATGGCGAGGAGGGCGGTACCGCGACGAGCCCTACCGAGAGCTTGCGCCGGGTGACGGTCGCCACGTAGCGCAGCGCTTCGCCGTTTCCCCGCGCCTGGTCGCCGCGCTGTTTCCAGCCGGCATCGAGTTCCGGCAAACGGGCGAGAAACTCGGTCCGCGACAGCTCGCCCGCCCAGGCCGGCACGAGCGGCTCGATCGCGACGTCTGCGATCTCGCCGCCGAAGCCGAGCAGGCGGCCGAGAATCAGCGCCTTCCTCGCCACGTCGAGCCCCGAGAGGTCGTCGCGCGGGTCGGGCTCGGTGAATCCCGCGGCCATCGCGGCGCGCAAGGCTTCGGAGAAGCGCCGGCCGCCGGAGACTTCGGTGAGCAGAAAGCCGAGCGTGCCGGAGAAACACCCTTCGATCCGCTCGATCCGGTCGCCCGATTCGAGCAACTTCCGGTAGGTGTCCATCACCGGCAGGCCGGCGCCCACGGTCGCCTCGAAGCGCAGGTCGCGACCGAGCGCCTGGGCGAGCGCCAACAGTTCGGCCGCCTCGCGGCGGGGTCCCGAGAGCGGGCGCTTGTTGGCGAGCGCCAGGCGCAGCCCGGCCTCCAGCGCACGGCTGAGCAGCGGCGCCGTGTCGTCCGCGGTGAGATCGGCGAGGATCGGCCGGGCCAGGGCATGGCGGCAGATTTCGGCCAGCGCCGCCTCAGGGGTGGCCGCGCGTCCGCCGGGAGCGGCCGAAAGCGCCCTGCCGGCCCCTTTGCTCGCCGCGAGCGAGCGGAGCGTCGCGGTGGGAATGCCGGCCGGCCGAAACACGTAGCCCGAGCGGTCGATTACCGCGACCACCCGGATCGGCGGGTTCTTGAGCTTGGCGATCAGGAGCGCCAGCTCGCGGCCGACCGCGCCGAAGCCGAGCAGCACCACGTCGGCGGGCTCGGTTCCCGGGCGGGCATGCGCCAGGCCGCCGCCGATCTTGTCGAGCTGGAACGCGGCGTGGATTCGGCGCAGGGCGTCTTCCGCCTCGCGGTCGTCGACCACCATCGAGAGGTTCAGCTCGGAAGAGCCTTGGGCGATCGCGACGACGTTGATCTCACCTTCCGAGAGCGCACGAAAGGTCCGCGCCGCGGTGCCCGGCGTGCCCGGCATGCCGAGGCCAACGACGGCCAAGGTGGCGACCCCCGCGCGCACCTCGACGCCGTCGATCTCGCGCCGGGCGATCTCGTCGCGGAACGCGTCCGCCAGAGCGAGCCGCGCCCGCTCGGCATCGGTGCGCGGTACGGCAAAGCAGATCGAGTGCTCGGACGACGCCTGGGAAATCAGCGAAACCGAGATTCCCTCCTGGTGCAGCGCGCCGAACGTCCGTGCCGCGATGCCGGGCACGCCGAGCATGCCGCTGCCGGCGACGGTGACCAGCGCCTGGCCGCGCACGGCGGAGAGCGCGCGTACTGGCTGCGATCGCTGCGACCGCTGCGGCCGGCCGAGGGCTGCGATCTCGGTGCCGGGCGCCTCCGGGTTGCCGAACGGTTTGATGATCAACCGGGTGGGCGGCGCGGTGCCGCGGGTTGCGTCGGCGGCCTTTCCCCCCTTCCCCGCGGCTCCGATCGGCGTCGACAGGGGAATCAGCGCCCGCGGGTGCAGCACCTTGGCGCCGTAATATGCCAGTTCAGCCGCCTCTCGCGGTGTGAGTTGCGGGATGACGTGCGCATCGGAGACGATACGCGGGTCGGCGGTGAGGAAGCCGCTCACGTCGGTCCAGATCTGGATCTCCTTCGCGCGCACCGCGGCGCCCACGAGCGCGCCGCTGAAGTCCGAGCCGCCGCGTCCGAGTGTGGTGGTCGCGCCCTGCATGGTCGAGCCGATGAAGCCGCCCAGCACCGGGATCCGCCCCTGCGCCAGCTCGGGCAGGAG
>JBBRUC010000063.1:0-28507 GCA_038248205.1 Thermoanaerobaculia bacterium | reverse complement strand
TAGCCTTGGGCTCTCGCGCTGTCGGGCCGAGGATTTCCTCGCTCGGCCCGAGCCGCTCGCCTGGGTCTGCGCGGCGCTCGCCCGGCCGCCAGGTAAAGATCGGAGCGCTCTGCGGCGAAAATGCCTCGCGAAAGTAGCGGTAGCCAAAGGTCTCGACGACGCGTCGCGATTCCGACTGTTCAACGGCGTGGCAACTTATTTAGAATTAGACGGCGGGGCCGCGACAGAATACGCGGCGCTGCGAGCGGCCGAAGCCGGCCCGGAGGCGACAATGCAACCGATTACCTGGGAAGAGAAAGTCGAAGCGAGGGGCGTCGAACTGGGCATGGCGCGAGGGATCGAAGGCACTCAGGAGGTTCTCCTGCGTCAGCTCCGTAAACGCTTTCCCGCGTTACCTGACCGTGCGGTCCAGCGGGTTCAGGCGCTAACCTCGACCGAGGAACTAGGCTCCCTGGCCGAGAGACTGTTGACCGCCCGATCGCTCAAAGAGCTAGGGCTCGCGTAGGAAGAGTCTTTCTCAGCGGCCGGGGCGATTTATCCAGCGCAGCGTTTGGTGGCCGAGATAACCTGCGAGCCAGAGAATGCTGGAGGCGACATGGGCGACGACCCAGATTTTCCGCCAGGTTTCGTCTACCGCGGTTTGGAGCAGGTAGCCCGAAAGGGCCATCGGGACGAAGGTGAGGGCGAGGGCGAGGCCGCTCCGGCGGCGGTCTGGATTTCGACCGCGCCAGCCGGACCACACGTGCCGGCGCCAGACCAGACCGACCGCGAAAATCAAGAAGGGCGCCGCGACGACGTGGGTGTGCTGGGTAAGCGGCTGTAGCGGATGGTGGGCGACCGAGAACGGATCGGCCGGTTCCACCAGATAGAGCATCCAGGCATAGACCAGGCCGGTTCCTCCGACCAAGGCAGTCGCGAGGTGGAGAAACCAAGCCTCGATTCGGCTCACTGCGGGTGACCCTTTCCTGATCCTGCGACCGCCAAGACCTGATGGACCGCGAGGATGCGGCGCACCGCGGCGAGCGTGGCGTTGGCGGTGAGGGTCGCTCCGGTCACCGGGCGGATCGAACCTTTGAGGTTGAGTCGGGCGTCCAACCCCTTGCCGAGAAACTGCGCGTACCAAGGGCCGCGCGGTAGGTAGTCCTCCGGCTCACGAAATGAGATCACCTCGATTCGCACCACCTTGCCCTCGGGATCTACCACCACGAGCAGCGTCTCGGGCAGCGTACGAACTCGGTGGGTGTCGAAATAAGCGGTGCCGCCCGACTTTCCGGCGCAGGTTGCGATCGAACGATCGATCAAAGCGCTCGGGATCTCAGCGCCCGCGAGCGCGGCAGCCTGCTTTCGCTGGTCGGGGGTGAGGAACGCCGTACGTTTCACGACCCGGCAATCCGGAAACGCCAGGCGAAGGGCCTCGTCCACGGAAAGGAACACCTTGGCCCCCACCGGCAGGCCGCCGAACAGGAAAGCGAACGAAAGGACGACGGCAAGCCGCCGCCCTTCGAATCGCCAGTGCCGGGCACCGAAAGTATTCATGAAGTTTGACCTTAGAAAACGTAGCCGAGCCCGATGCTCCATTGGTCGAGTCCGGTGCCTGCGGCGTTGTCTTGGTTTTGGTAATCGGCCTTGAACACGACCTGCGGAATCGGCTTGTAGGAGAGCCCCAGAGTCAGGATGTCCACGTCGTTCGCACGATCGCGCTCGAAGCCGGCCGGAACCCGGGCCTGGGTATCGAAGCTCTCGTAACGCACGAACGGAATCAGCGCCTGCTCGCCGTGCGGAAAGGCGCTGAACAGGTCGTAGCCGGCCTGAAGGTAGCCCCCTCTAAGACGTTCGCCGACCGACTCAGGCCCGACCAGCCCCAGCTCGGCGTTCAAACGGGCGACGTCGTCGAGGTCCGCCTGAACGCCAAGGGCGCGCAGCTCCCAACCGCTCTTGCGCCACTCTACGTGCCCTTCGAGCATCCGGGTTTGGACTCCCGTGCCGATCCCCTGGCCGGCTTTACCCAGATAGGCCGAAGCCCCGGCGAGCAGGCCGGGCGCCGCGGTCCAATCGGCGCGGCCGACCCAGGCGAAATCCTTCGCTTTCGCCTCGCCCCCTCCTTGACGCCCCTCGCGTAAACCGGCGGCCGAAAATCCTGAGGCATCAAAGCCGTTGGTGACGTACGTCCGATAGCTCACCGGTCCCACCTGGCCAAACAGACCGAAACCGTTCTCCTGCCAGGTCGAGGGGAGAATCCGCCGTTCCACCTCGGGCCGGTGGGTACCCAAATAAACCGTCGGCTCGTGCAACTCGTTCAAGAAGCCGACCGGCATCAACAGCAGTCCGGCGCGGAAGTTCGCCTCGGGCTTCCACAGGTAATCGAGGTAGGCGAACTCGACCGAAACCTCTTCGCCGCCGTCCTCGAATTCGATCTCGGAGTTGAACAGGAAGCGATCGTTCCATTTGTAGCCGACGTAGACCACCGCCCGTTCGAGGGCCAGCTCATCCGTCTCGTCGGCGGGCGAGCCGTCGTCGTGCCTCGCGTTGAAGTTCTGATAGAGCGCCTCGCCGTAGCCGCCGATCGAAACGCCGCGCTCGGTGCGATAGACCTTGGACGCCGCGGGCCCCATCCCCAAGTCGCTCTGGTCGGCCGCCACCGCCGCCTCGCCGATCTTCAGTTTTTCGATCTCGGCGGCGAGCACGTCGATCTTGTCCTCCACCTCGGCAAGGCGGTCGGCCGGTACCTGCTCGGCCGCCTCGGGCCTTGCCAGTTCGGCAATTGCGGCGCGGAGAGCGGCGACCTCCTGCTCCAGTTGGCGGATTCGATCTTCGGGAGCTGGCGAAGAGGCATGGGCGACTGGCGGCGATCCCCAAAACAGGGCCGCAAGGAGAGCGAGGGAGAGACCTCGGGAGAGAGAAACGCGCTTCTTCATGTAGAGTTTCCTCCGGCGCGGCGTCACGGCCGCGCGCTAGGTAAGTAGGAGGGGACGGGCTTTGAGGTTCCAGCCCACGGCTCGCCCCCTCAGTTTGTTTTCGGTCGATCCAGTCAGGTCGTTCCAGTCATTTGATTTCAGGACTTCCCTCGATCGCCAGACCCTGGACCAAGGGCCTCAAGCGGCCACGCCACCCCGCCGAGGCGAGGACGCGCGGCGCCGAGCCGGACTTCCGCCCGCGGACCAACGCGATCACCTCGACCCCTGGATGCGCAGCGGCCCAGGCGAGCGCGGGTTGCGGCCCCAGAACGTAGAGCCCGGTCGACAGGCAGTCGGCGCGTAGCGGATCGGCGGCCCAGACGGTGAGACTGCCGAAATCAGGCGCCGGCAAACCGGTGCGCGGATCGAGAAGGTGGCCGATCCGTTCGCCGTCGATCACGATTCCGCGCTCGCCGTTTCCCGAGGTAGATAGCGAGCCACGGTCGATCGAGAACTCCAGAACTTCTCGCTCGCGCCGATCGGGGTCGGCAAGGGACACTCTTACGGTGCTACGCCCGAGAACCGCCAGCTGTCCGCCGAAATCGAGCTGCGCGCTCGAAACGCCGGGTGCCGCCGCAAGGGCGGAGAGCGCGTCCACGAGACCCGCACCCTTGCCGAAGCCCCCTTCCTCGATCCGCAGCCCTTCGATCAGGCGGGTGGCGCGCGACCGGCCCGCGAGGTCGAACCCGAGCCGCATCCCGGCGAACCCGGTTGCACGACGCGCCGCTTCCAGCTCCCTCTCGCTCGGCCGTCGGCCGCCTTGGCGGAGACCCCAGGCCTCGACCAACGGGCCGACGGTCGGATCGAAAGCACCCTCGGTGTCGCGGGCACAGTCGAGCGCGGCGGACAGATCCGCGGCGAGCCGAGGAGAGATCGACACCGATTCTCCTACCGCCGCACGGTCGAGCCTGGCAAGCTCGGTCTCGGGGCGCCAGGTAGAAAGGCGACGCTCCGCGGCTTCGATCGCCCGTACCGCCGCTTCGCTTGCCGCGAGCGCCTGATTCCTGGTCCGCGCCGTCACCGCGAGGTCGAGCGTCGTCCCCATGAGGGCAAGCCGACGGGTGATCGAAGATCGCCCCGGAACGCCGGCCGACGCGACGGCCGCCACGGCCGCCACGCCGAGAACGACCAGCGCAATGCCCCAGCCCCTCCTCACGCCGCGACATCCGCGGGGCGGAGGCAGCAGATCCCCGGCGGGATCGGCCGACCGTGGGGGCATTCGGTCGGGTGGTTGAGGAACGTGCAGACCTGATCCTCGAAACCGTCGGCGATCGGCTTTTCTCCCCCGCATTCGCTGCCGCCGGAAGCGAGCGTCCGGGCGAGCAGGACTTCCGCGAGCCGCATGCGACGCACCGCGGCGGCGGCATGGGCTCGCCCGTGATCGGTAAAGGCGATCTTCCCTTCGGAAAAGAACAGGAAGCCTTCGGAGAGAAGGTCCGCGACCCCGCGGCGGGCGACCGAGACGGCGGCGTTTTCCTCGACCAACAAACGCCAGACTTCGGTGAAGATGGGAACGGCGTCGGCCGCGGTCTCCGCGGGCCGAGCCAGGCGCCCGTGCTCCAGCCGGATCTCCCGATCAGCGCGCGCAGCGATCGCTTCGGCGTGGGTGACCATCACCAGCGTGTGACCCTGCTGATGAAGGTCGGTGAGCAGGCGCATCACGACGGCTTCGTTGACCGCGTCCAGGTTGCCGGTCGGCTCGTCGGCCAGGATCAACGGCGGATGGTTGATCAGGGCTCGCGCGATACACACCCTCTGCTGCTCGCCCCCGGAAAGCTGGCTCGGCAGATGGCCCAACCGGCCGCCGAGGCCCACCCGGTCGAGCGCCTCGATCGCCTCGCCGCGGTCCGTCGTGCTGTGGACATATTGGGCGAGCATCACGTTTTCCAGCGCCGAGAGGTACGGAATCAGGTGGAACTGCTGGAAGATCAGACCGATCGCCCGCTGACGGTAGGCGGACAGCTCGCGGCTCGACAGGTGGGCGAGATCGATTCCGGAGACGCATACCGAACCGCCGGTCGGCCGGTCGAGCCCGGCGAGGATGTTGAGGAGGGTGGTCTTGCCCGAGCCGGAGGGTCCGGTGATCGCGATCCACTCGCCGCGGGCGACGTCGAGCGACAGATCGTCAACCGCCGGGAGCGCACCGAAACGGCGGAAAAGGCCACGGATCTCGACCGCCGCGCCGGAACCGGAGTCGCCGCTATCGCGAGAAGAAACCGCGGGGCGCGCGAGGGGGGTGTCCCGCACGAGCCTAGTCTCCTTTCAGAATGCGGGCCGCATCGAGGCGGCCGATGCGCGAGAGCGCCAGCGTCATCGACACGCCGACCACCAGAACGGCGACCGCCGCCGCGCCGAGCAGCCCCGAGCCCGAGATCGCCGCGGGAGACTGGGAAGGGGGCAGGGCACCCAGCAACCGGTGCGCCAGATCGCGCGCCGCCAGCTCGCCCAGTAGCTCGCCGACCAGTGCCGCGGCGAGCGCCGCGATCAACAGCTCCGAGGCGAGCAGCCGGCCGATCCGGCCGACCGAACAGCCGAGCGCGAGAAGCAGACCGATCTCGGTGCGTCGCTCGCCCACCAGAGCGGTGGTCGCCGCGGCAACCGAGAGCAGCGCAAGCAGCAGAGAGACCCCTGAGACGGCCGCGAGCAGCCGGAGCACCCTGCGGGTCACCCGCGCGTCGGATTGGCTCACCCGCAGCAGCGGACGCGCCTCCACGCCCGGGATCTGCGCCTCGATGGCCCGGGCGACCTCTTCCAATCGCGCGGACTCGGCGCGCACGTCGATCCTGGCGGCAGGGCGCTCTGGACCGCCGACCGCGAGTTCCGCGTCGTAGACTTCGTGCTTCCAGACGATGCCCGGGATCGCCGCCAGCCGCGCCGCTTCGGCGGCGGGTATCGCCTGCGGCCCGCCGACCTGCGGTCGCACGGTCAGGTTCGCGCCGAAAGCCGCGAGGTCGCGACCGAGAGAATGGGAGACTCGATTCGCGAAGGCCCCGAGCGCCGCGACGGTGGCGGCCGCGACCGCGACCGCGGCGAGAATCAGCGCGAGTTGGCGCACCCGCCTTCGTAGGCTCGAAAAAACCAACCGGGCAAGCATCAGGCGGTCGCTTTCTTGAGCATCGCGGCAGGGTAGCGATCGAGCGCCCGAAAGACCGGCAGGAGGCTCGCGAAAACGGCGAGCAACAGACCGAGCAGCATGGCCCAGGGGAGCAACACGGGCGCCCACGGTACGGCCACCCCGAGCGCTTCCGCTCCCACCCAGCGGCCGGCCGCCAGGCCGACCGCGCCGCCGAGCAGACCGCCGAGGGTACCGAGCAACGCGGCCTCGGAAAGAAAGAAGAGGACCACCCTGCGCCGAGGCGCGCCGAGCGCGGTGAGCAACCCCGCCTCCAGCCGACGCTCCAGAACCGTCGCGGTCATCGCGGCCGCGGCGCCCACGGCGCCCCCGACCAGAGCGACGAAGGCGAGCGCGATCAAGATGGCGCGCAACCGGCCGAGGATGTCGGCCGTCGCGTCCGTGATCCCGCGCACAATCCGCGCCGTAGCGTTCGGCAGAGCCTCGCCGATCTGGTGCGCGATCGACGAGGGGTAGGCCGTGCAGTACCAGGCGTCGTATTCCGCTCCGCTCATCCGCGCCGGATCTTTCCGGTTCCGCTCTTCCGGCGTGGTCATCGCGAAGACCTCCGCCCGGGCGATCCGGTCGAGCGGCGCTCCCGGGGCGGCGAGGGCGTTTACCGCGGCGAGCGCCGCGAACGCCTGCTCCTCCTCGTCGCCGCCGCTCTCGACCTCGCCGACGACGCGGAAAATCGTGCTGCGCCCCCCCAGCTCGGCGCGGACCGTCATTGCCTCGCCCACCCCTCCGAGCCGCGCGGCGAGGCGCCGGCCGAGCGCGATCTCGGGGGCCGCGTTTGGCTCGTCGTGGGGCCAACGGCCGACGACGCGCAGGGTGGTTCGCACCTTGGGCAACCCGGTGCGGAAATCGGCTTCTACCGGGTGGTCGAACCAGGTGCCTACGAGCGGAACCACGATCTCAGGAGCGGACTCCGGACCGGCATCGGCTCTCGTCATCCGCACCCTCAACTCGGCGAGCGGCGCGAGCGCGACGATGTTGTTGCGCCAGAAAATCTTCCGAAGTTTCGCGAGGTCGCCCGCGACGAGGGGACCGGGCGCGCGAAAGCCTGGCGCGGCGGCACCGGCCACGATCTCCAGATTCGCGCCGTAGGTTCCGAGCTCCGCAGCCAGCCGGTCTCCCGAGACCAGCAGCACTTCAGCGAGCGCGCTCGCGCCCAGGGTACCGAGGGCGATGGCGGTGACCGCGAGCAGCTTGCGACGGGTTCCTCGACGCAGCGATTCGCCGAGCAGGCGGAAATACATGGCGGCCCTTATCCTCCGTGACCCGCGTGGCCCGGCATACCCGACATCTCGCCCCGGCCGGCCGGGAACGCGGTCGTCGCGGCAAGATCCGCGGCGGCGATGACCAGATTGCCTTTTTCGCTGCGCGAAGCGAGCGGAATCGGGTTGCATCCACCCGGCTGGCCGATCGTCGGCGGATAGACCGCCGAGCCGCAATGGAGGCAGACGATGTTCGATCCCTCCTGGTAATAGCCATGCGGCCCGCAGATCACGCAGGCATCGAACGCCGTGGCATAGTCGCCCGGAGCCACCTGAATCGCGATAAAGCGGATCGTACGACCGCCGATCTCGACGCTGTAGCGATGAAGCTTCGAGTCGGCCAGCGCGGCGAGCGGTAGGGTGACTTGATCGGCGACGACCGGCACCGCCGTAGCGGCCGAGAGCGATTTCGGTTTCGCCGAGTAGACCCACCCGAGCCCGAGAACCACCAGGATCGCAAGACCGAGCACCCCGGCGACGCTCCGGGCGCGCGCCTGACGGATCTGAGCCGCCCGTTCGAGGCGCCGGTCGGCCGCGGTGGCGAACTCGGCGGCAGGCACGGCGGCGGTGCCCTTGCCCTTCGAGCCCGGGATCAGCAGCATCAGGAGCGGCAGGGCGAGCACCGCGGCAAGAAAGAAGAACTCGTTCTTGACCAGCGGTCCGACCGTCGCCATGGTCGTCTCGTTCGCCGGCAGCCAACCCGCCTCCGACAGCTCGTGATAGCCGTTCACCAGAAGCTGGACGGTAAAGATCAAAAGGGCGATCCCGGTAACCGCGAAGAAGCGCTTGAGGTCGATCCGCAGACTGCCCCGGACGAACAAAACGCCGAACGCGACGGCGGCGGCGATGCCGATCAGCGCCCCGAGAAACGACTGGAGACCGGTCGTGGTGAGCGAGACGGCGGAGAGGAAGAGGACGGTTTCGAGCCCTTCGCGAAATACCATCACGAAGGTGAACAGAAACAACCCCAAGCGGATCGAGCCGGCGTTGTCCCGGTCGAGAATTCGCGACAGCGACCCTTTCATCTCCCCGGCCAACTCGTGCGAGTGGCGCCACATCCAGATCAGCAGGGTCGCGACCAGAACGGCGGAGCCGACGTACAAGAGGCCTTCGAAGACCTCCTCGTTCACCGCGACCCGATAGAGCAGGAACGCACCCGCGAGGCTCGCCACGACCGCGGCGACCAGGCCGCTCCAAACCGCGGAGAGGTACCGGTCGCGCCCCTGGCGCCGCAGGAACGAAACGATGATGCCGACCATCAGGGCGGCCTCGATCCCTTCGCGGAGGGTGATGACCAGAGCTTCAAACACGGATGTCGCCTTCCGCGGATTTCGCCATCGAACGCCGGCTTGACTCCATGGTCCCCTCCGGGGGCGCGCAAGCCTGACACAGGCCGCGAATCTCCAACGTATGATGATTTGGCACGAAGCCGTGGGCGCGGCAGATTTCGGTCTGGAGCGCGGCGATTCCGGGGCTCACGAACTCGACCACCCTGCCGCAGGCGGCACAGACCAGGTGGTCGTGGCGCTGGCCGCTGTGGACGTGCTCATAGAGGAACCGCCGATCGCCTGAGCCGCCGAGACGCTGTTTGGTCGCAAGGCCGCTCGCGACCAACAGGTCGAGGTTGCGATATACGGTCGCCCGGGAGATCTTGCGCCCCTGGGAGCGCATCGCGGCGTGCAGTGCTTCGGCGTCGAGATGGCCGTGCTGAGCGAAAATCTCGTCGAACAACGCCAGCCGCTCCGCGGTAACGCGGTGCCCGGCCCCGCGTAAGTAGGCCAAGAACTGTTCTTTTTCACGAATCTCGGCCATTGGAATTCGCCCCTGGGTCGCCTAGCCTCTATCTTATTGCGACCTAATCTCAATACGTGCAAGAGATTCTGGACTGATCTGGTCCGATTTGTCAATCCGACCCTGTCGCGGCTTAGAGTAGAGGTGATGATCGAGCTTCCGCCCCCGCGCCCTCGGCTCCGCCTACGGGTCCGCATCGGCATCTTCATCGTCGGTTGGATCTTGATCCTGGTCGGCGTCGCCGGGCTCGTCCTGCCGGGCATTCAAGGGGTGCTCACGATCGTCAGCGGAGCGGCCTTGCTGTCGTTGGACAATGACCTGATCTACCGCTTGATGCGCCGAATTTTTTTGCGCTGGCCCCACCTGTGGGAAAGAATCGAGACCTTGCGCGAGAAGACCCACGATCGGCTCCACCGCCTATTCCACCGCGACGAGCCGTAAGGCCGGCCCCGGATTCAGATCGACGGTTCGGCGGCCCCTTCACCCTGCGCCGTCGGCGGCGGGTGCCCGGCGAGCGCGGCGATCCGCTGCTCGACCTCGGCGATCAACGAATTCATCCGCCGCACCCCGTAAGCCGCCGGATCGATCGGCTCGCCGAAGCGGACCTCGACCGGCCCGGGACGAATATCCCATCGGCCCCGCTGCTGAATCTGCCGGGTTCCCCGGATGCCCACCGGCACGATCCGCAGGCCATGGCGAATCGCCAGAAGGAATCCGCCGCGTTGCAGCGCGAGAAGCTCTCCGGTGCGCGACCGGGTTCCCTCAGGGAACAACAGAATCGACGTCCCCGCCTGAAGATGGGCGGAGGCCGAGGCGAACGCCTGGCGCGCCTTGCTGCCGTCGTCGCGATCGACCGGCACGAAACCCGCCGCCGCCAAGCCCCAGCCGAAGAACGGCAGGCGAAACAAACTCCGCTTGGCCATCATCCGCACCGGACCCGGTACAGTCGCGAGCAGCGCCGGAATGTCGAACATGCTCTGGTGGTTGGCGAGCAAGACATAGTTTCCCCGCGGCTCGATGCCCGCGGACAGCTCGGCCGCCACGTCCACGCCGCTCGCCTTGAGCAGGCCGCGCGCCCAAAAGCGCATCAGGATGAAGCCCCAGCTGCCGCGCGGCGGTATCCAGCTTGCAGGCACGGCGAGCGAGCCGAGAAGAATGCTGCCGCACAAGAGCCAGGCGTTGCCCGTCACAGTCATCCACCAGGCCCCTGGACCGAATCTCGGCACCGGGTCGGTAGGCAGGGGCGCTCGACGCTCGGCCATGTCCGGCTATTCTCCCCCGCCTTCCCCGCGCCGTCCACCGCCGTCCACCGGCGCCAGGCCGCTTGACGCTAGAATCCCCCCGATGCTTGAAACGATCGACTATCCGCGCCGGTTTCTGTTCCTCCGGATTCTCGGAGCGAGCTTGATACTGGGCGCCCTCTACGACGCGGCCTTTGCCGTGATCATGGTCGTGGCTCCGGAGCTGCCGCAGCGGCTTCTCCACCTGCCTCTGCCGGGGGCGCGATTCTACCTCTGGCTGATCGCGGTTTTCCTGTTCATGCTCGCCGCTCTCTACCTCACCGCGGCCCACGATCTCCGGCGCTACACCGGGATCATCCTGGTCGCCATCGCCGGCCGCCTGCTCGGCGCCGCGGTGCTTGCGCTGGCGGCCTTCTCCGATGCGGAGTTCAGGGGGCTCTGGCCGCTCGCCGCGACGGACTTCGCGTTGGGTGTGACGCATGCCCTTTCCTGGTGGGCGGTCCGCTCATGAATCTCCGGCAGAAGGTAGAAGAGGCGGGAAGCCTTGGCATTCTCGCCGCCCGGGCGTTCCGCGCCATGTTCACCCGGCCGTTCGAGGTCGGGACCTGGTTCGCCCAGATGGAGCAGATCGGCGTCCGCTCGCTCGGCGTCGCGGGGATCACCACGGTCTTCACCGGTATGGTGCTCGCCCTCCAGACCGCCTACAGCCTGCCCGCGATCGGGGTGAAGTACTACCTCGGCACGGTGGTCTCCAAGTCGCTGGTGCGCGAACTCGGGCCGGTGCTCACCGCGTTGATCGTCGGCGGCCGGATCGGCGCCGGGATGACCGCCGAGCTGGGCACGATGAAGGTGACCGAGCAGATCGACGCCCTGCGCGCGATGGCGGTCGATCCGGTCAAGAAGCTGGTGGTGCCGAAACTGGTGGCCACGCTGATCATGCTCCCGGCGCTCACCATCCTGGGCGACGCTCTGGGCATCCTGGGCGGCCTTTTGGTCGCCGTCCTCCAACTCGGGCTCGCTCCCAGTTTTTACCTCAACGACGTGTTCGGCTCGCTCACTCTGGCGGACGTGTTTTCCGGGGTGGGTAAGACCTTCTTCTTCGCCTACTTCATCACGATCATCGCCTGTTACAATGGTCTCCATTGCGAGGGCGGCGCCGACGGCGTGGGGCGCGCGACCACCAACACGGTGGTCTTATCCTCGATTCTCGTCCTGGTTTCCGACACCCTCTTGACCAAGCTGTTTTATCTCCTCACATGAGCGAGCCTCCGGTGACCGACGCGCTGTTCGAAATCCGCGGCCTTCACAAGTCGTATGGCGACCGCCGCATCCTCGACGGCATTGACTTCGACGTCCGTCGCGGCGAGTGCCTGGTCATCCTCGGCCGCTCGGGCACCGGCAAGAGCGTTACCTTACGTCAGCTCAACGGTCTCGAAGTTCCGGACGCGGGGCAAGTCCGCTTCGACGGGCTCCTGGTCTCTGGACTTTCCGAGCAGGAGCTGTTCCCGATCCGGCGCCGCATCGGCATGCTGTTTCAGGGCGGCGCACTGTTCGATTCGCTCGACATCTTCGACAACGTCGCCTTCCCCTTACGCGAGCACACCGCGCTGTCCGAACCGGAAATCGAAGACACGGTTCGCGCCAAGCTTGCGTTGGTCGGTCTCGAAGGAGTGGAAGAAAAGATGCCGCCCGATCTCTCCGGCGGCATGAAGAAGCGCGCGGCCCTCGCCCGCTCGCTCGCCCTCGACCCGGAGGCGATGCTGTTCGACGAGCCGACGACCGGGCTCGACCCGATCACCTCGGCCACGATCGGCCGGTTGATTCGCTCGATCCAAGAGCACCTTGGCGTGACCTCGGTGGTCGTAACCCACGACGTCGCGCTCGCGCGTCGAATCGGCGATCGCCTGGCGTTCCTCGACGACGGCCGGTTCGTCTTCCTCGGCGACTGGCAGGAAGCGGACGCCTCCGGTCCCCGCCAGCTCGAGGATTTTCTCGAAGGACGCGAAGAGGTCGCCCATGCCGCATAAGACCCACGGCCAAAAATCCACCTTGCGCGTCGGCGTGCTCCTGCTCGCGAGCATCGCCGTCCTCGGCACCGCGGTCCTCCTGATCGGCGATCGGCGGAGCCTGTTCGAACGCAAGAACCGCTACTACATCGACCTGCTCACGGTTTCGGGGCTCAAACCGGGCAACCCGGTCCAGTTGAACGGCGTGGGGGTCGGCCAGGTCCAAAGAATCGACCTACCCCGCGACCCGGCGGTCGAGAACATTCGCGTCTGGATCGAAGTCGACCGCAGCTACGAGGATCGAATCCGCGCCGCGAAGGACGGCAAGGTTCTCAAAGGCCCAAACGGTGAGCTGCCCTCCTCGGAGGCGCGGATCAAGACCCTCGGCCTGCTCGGCGACAAATACATCGATCTCACCTCCGGCGCGTCCGCCTATCCGAAGGTCGAAAACGAAGGGGCCGTCCCGGCCGCGCAGATGACCAGCGTCGATGCTCTGGTCGCCTCGGGCGAGGACGTGATGGGCAACGTGGTCGAGATTTCCCACTCGCTCTCGACGATCCTCGCCCGCATGGAGCGCGGCGAAGGGCTCTTGGGCGAGTTGACCTCCGAATCGGAGACCGGCAAACGGCTCCGGCAATCGATGGTCGGCACCTTCGAGACCGCCGAGCGGATCGCCAACCGCTTGGATAGCGGAGACGGCCCGCTCCCCCGCCTGCTGAACGACAAACAGATGGCCGACCGGCTCGCCGCCTCCCTCGATCGGTTCGAAAACATCTTGGCATCCGCCGAAGGCGGTCCCGGACTGTTGCCCGGACTGCTCAACGACCCAGAGGCGAAGAAGAAGTTCGACGACACGCTCGCTTCGCTCCAGACCGCGGCGGGAAACGTCGAGCGTTTTTCCTCCGGGCTCGAACAGAGCGACGCCCTGGTGCCGAAGCTCCTCAAGGACGAGGAGTACGGACGCAAGGTGACCACCGAACTGTCCGCGCTGATCGAGCAGCTGACCGAGGTTTCGATGCGTCTGACCCACGGCAACGGCACGGCGGCCAAGCTGATCAACGATCCGCAGATCTACGACGCGGTCAACGACATTATGATCGGCGTCGAAGAATCGAAACTCTTGCGCTGGCTGATCCGCAACCGCCAGAAGGCCGGGATCAAAAAGCGCTATGAGGATGCGCAGGAGGCTCCGTCCGACGCAACACCGCCGGCCAGCCCCGAGCCGCCGGACGCCTCGACCGCGCCCCTTCCGTCTCCCGAGCCCGTCTCGCCGCCCCCCGCGAACGATCCCGTGTCGCCGCCGTCGAGCGGCCCGCGAGAGGAGTAATCGAGCATGTCCCAGCACGTCCTGGTGACCGGCGGCGCCGGCTTCATCGGCTCGCACCTCACCCGGCGCCTACTCGCCCGAGGCGACCGGGTGACCGCCTATGACGACTTCAACGACTTCTACGACCCGGCGCGCAAGCGCGAGAACGTCCAAGCGATCCTAGCCGCTCCGGGGGCCGAGCGGTTCGCGCTGATCGAAGGGGACATCCGCGACGAGGCACGCGTCGATCGCCTGTTCTCGGCGAAGTTCGACGCGGTGGTCCACCTCGCCGCACGAGCCGGGGTACGCCCGAGCCTGTCGGAACCGATCCTTTATGAGGACGTCAACTGCATCGGCACGCTCCGACTGCTCGAAGCGGCGCGCCGCCACGGACCCGACCTCTTCCTATTCGGCTCGTCGTCTTCCGTCTACGGCATCAACGAGAAGGTACCGTTTGCCGAATCCGACGAGGTGAATCAGCCGATCAGCCCGTACGCCACGACCAAACGGACGGGCGAGCTGCTCTGCTACAACTACCATCACCTCTATGGTTTCCGTACCGCCTGCCTGCGCTTTTTCACGGTCTACGGCCCGGCGCAACGGCCGGAGATGGCGATCCACAAGTTCACCGACCTGCTCGCCCGGGGCGCCACGATCCCGCTCTACGGCGACGGCCAGACCCGGCGCGACTACACCTATATCGACGATATCGTCGACGGCCTGATCGCGACGCTCGACGTCGCGCCCGGCTTCGAGATCCTGAATCTCGGCGGCGCCGAGACCACGGCGCTCTCCGATCTGGTCCGCTGGCTCGCCGAGGAGCTTGTCGTCGAACCGCGCATCGAGTATCTTCCCGAGCAACCCGGCGACGTCCCGATCACTTTCGCCGACGTCAGCAAGGCGGGCCGCCTCCTGGGGTATTCGCCCAAAGTTCCGATCCGCGAAGGACTCTCCCGCTTCGTTTCCTGGTACCGGGAGCGCGAGGCCGGGCGCACCGCAGCGAAATGACCTCGATCCCTGTTTCCACCTCTTCCGATTCCAAGCGAGCTTCGAAACGATGAACGTCTGCGTCGTGGGTAGCGGCTATGTCGGCCTGGTCACCGGAGCGTGCCTGGCCGATTTCGGCATGAATGTAGTCGGCGTCGACAAGGACGCCTCGAAGGTCACGATGCTTACCGGCGGCCGGGTGCCGATCTACGAGCCGGGCTTAGAAACCATCGTGCAAAAGAACATGGCCGAGGGGCGCCTCCGCTTCACGACCGATCTCGCGCCCGCGATCGAAGCGGCGCAGGTGATCTTCATCGCGGTGGGCACACCTCCCCGCCCGGACGGTTCGGCCGATCTCACCTTCATCCGCGAGGTGGCATCCTCGATCGGCGAGCACTTGAACGGCTACAAGGTCGTGGTCACCAAGAGCACCGTCCCGATCGGCACCGGCAAGATGATCGAAGAGATCGTCCGCACGGGTTCCGGCCAACGCCATGCCTTCGCCGTGGTGAGCAACCCCGAGTTCCTACGCGAGGGTTCGGCGATCGAAGATTTCATGCATCCCGACCGCGTGGTGATCGGCACCCGCGATCCGCGGGCGATCGAGATGATGCTCGACGTCTACTCCCCGCTTCATGCGGCGGACGTGCCGTTCGTCATCACCGACGTCGAGAGCGCCGAGCTGATCAAGTACGCGAGCAACGGTTTCCTCGCGACCAAGATCTCGTTCATCAATGAGATCGCGGTGCTCTGCGAGGCGCTGGGAGCCAACGTCGAAGTGGTAGCGCGGGGCATGGGGCTCGACAACCGAATCGGCCCGAAGTTCCTCCACGCCGGCCCGGGCTTCGGCGGCTCCTGCTTTCCCAAAGACACCCGCGCCGTGGCGCAGATCGCCCGCGATCACGGCCGCGAGTTCCGGATCATCGAGGCGGTCTTGGCGGTGAACGTCGAAACCCAAAGCCGGATGATCGAAAAAATCGCCAAGAAGCTGGGGACGATCGACGGCAAAACGCTCGCGGTGCTCGGCCTGGCCTTCAAGCCCAACACCGACGACATTCGCGAATCGCCGGCCTTACCCATCGTTCGCGGGTTGATCGATCAGGGCGCCCACGTCCGCACGTTCGATCCCGCGGCGATGGATGGCTGCCGTCCGCTCCTGCCCGAAGCGACGTTTTGCGACAACGCCTACGAGGCGGCGACCGGAGCCGACGCGGTGATCATCCTCACCGAGTGGAATCCGTTCCGTAAGCTGGAACTCGAACGCCTTCGAGCTCTGGTGAAAACGCCGCTGATCATCGACCTCCGGAACCTCTACGAGCCGGACAAGATGGCCGAGGCGGGATTCGACTACATTTCGATCGGCCGCCCCGACGGTCGCGCGGCCCGCGCCGCGGGAGACGAGGCATGAAGCGAGCGGTCGTCACGGGAGGCGCCGGCTTCCTCGGCTCCCATCTCTGCGAGCGCCTGCTCGCGGAAGGGCACCGCGTCACCGCGGTCGACAACCTGCTCACCGGCAGTCGCGACAACCTCGCGCACCTGCTGGACCTGCCAGCCTTCTCGTTCGTCGAGCACGACGTGACGCGGCCGTTCGAAATCGACGGCGCGGTCGACTTCGTGCTCCATTTCGCCTCGCCCGCGAGCCCGATCGACTACCTGGAGCTGCCGATCCAGACGCTCAAGGTCGGTTCTCTCGGAACCCATAACGCGCTCGGCTTGGCGAAAGCGAAGAAAGCCCGCTTTCTGCTCGCCTCGACGTCCGAGGTCTACGGCGATCCGTTGATCCACCCCCAACCCGAGACCTATTGGGGCAACGTCAATCCGATCGGCCCTAGAGGCGTCTACGACGAAGCGAAACGCTTCGCGGAGGCGATGGCCATGGCCTACCACCGGGTCCACGGCCTGGAGGTTCGGATCGTCCGGATCTTCAACACCTACGGCCCCCGGATGCGGCTGCGCGACGGTCGGGTCGTGCCGAACTTCATGTCGCAGGCGCTGCTTGGAAAACCGTTGACCGTGTATGGCGACGGCGGCCAGACCCGCTCGTTCTGTTTCGTCTCCGACCTGATCGACGGCATCTACCGGCTGCTCCTTTCGGACGCCCTAACCCCGGTCAACATCGGCAATCCGCACGAGATGACGATTTTGCAGTTCGCCGAACGAATCAAAGCGCTCACCGGCTCAACCAGTCCGATCGTCTTCGAGCCGCTGCCGGAAGACGATCCGAAGACCCGCCAGCCGGACATCACGCTCGCCCGCACCCTGCTCGGCTGGGAGCCCAAGGTGGATCTCGACCCGGGGCTCGAACGGACGATCGCCTATTTCCGCCAGGCTCTCGACCGGCAGAGCGCTCAGAAATAAACGAGGTGGCCGAGATGACGACCCTCACCTGCTCCCGCTGTGGCCTCGCCGATGCCCCGGCCCTTCCCCGCGCTCCGATGCCCGGCCCGATGGGCAAGGAAATTCAGCAGCGCGTCTGCGCCGACTGTTGGACCGCCTGGCAGAACATGGAGGTCATGGTGATCAATGAGCTACGCCTGAACTTCATGGACCCCAAGGCGCAGGAGACGTTGGAGGCACAGATGCGGCGCTTCTTCCTCTGGGACGGTGCCGACGAAGCGCCCGAAGCGCTCGACGGCCTCACCGAGAGCGGCCGGGTCGGCTGATCTCCTCCGGGGCCGAGCGGAGCGCTCGCAGTATGTCGATCGATCCGGCTCTCGACGCGGCGCCGCGCGATTCCCGTCGGCAGCACCTGTGGAAGTTCCTGGCGCTCGGCGCGATCGTCGCGGCCGGCTTCGTGGCGATCCGCTTTACCCCGCTGCGCGATCAACTCACCGGCCCGGCGCTCGAAGCGCTGCTCGCCCGTCTACGCGGCAATCCGTGGGCACCGCTCGCCTTTCTCGGCGCCTTCGTGGCGCTGCTTCCGTTCGGGGTACCCGCCTCGCCGCTAATGCTCGCGGGCGGCATCGTGTTTGGAACCTGGGAAGGGTCGCTCCTCACCTTTCTCGGCGTGATGGCGGGAGGATCGATCACCTTCTTCCTCGGACGCTTCCTCGGCCGCGGCTTCGTCGAGCAGCTGGGCGGCCAGCGCCTGAAGCGGCTGGAGAAGCGCCTAGCCCGCAGCAGCTTCTGGAGCCTCGTCGGCCTCCGCTTCCTGCCCTTTCCGTTCACCATCCTGAATTACGCCGCCGCGCTCGTCGGCATCAAGCCCGGCACCTTCCTCACCTCGACCGCAATCGGCGTCGCCCCCCCGGTCCTCCTCTACACCTGGTTCGCCGCCGAACTCTCCCGCGCAGTAGGTGCCGAACGCCAAGCGGTCCTCACCCGCATGGGCCTCGCCCTCGCCGCGTTGGCCACAATGATTTTCGTGCCGCGGGTGGTGGTGGGATTCAAGCGGCGGAAGCGCCTGGCCGCGCTGCGCCGGGTACGAAGCAGCCTGCATCTACGATAGGTTTCCGCGCGCTCCGGTGCTGTAAGGATGCCTGATATTATTTCAGGGTGAAAGTGAAGAGATTCCAATGCGCTACGCGATCGTGATCGAGAAGGCTCCGGGCAACTATTCGGCGTACGTGCCCGATTTGCCCGGCTGTATCGCCACTGGCGCCACAGTCACCGAGGTGGAAGCGGAAATCCGCGAAGCGATCGTATTTCATCTCGAAGGCCTCCGCGAGGACGGTTTGCCGGTGCCGGCTCCGGCCAGCCAAGTCGAATACGTAGAGATCGCCGCCTAGCCATCCGCATCGCCACCTCTGGAACAGCGGCCGAATCCGGCGGATGCGGCCGGTGAATCCGGTCGATTCTCCCGTTCGAGCGCTGGATTCGACCGTCCGATCCGGTGGATTCTTCGATTGCAGCGCTGCATTCGACCGCCCAATCCACCGGATTCTCCCGTTGCAGCCTTGGATTCGGCCGCCGAATCCACCGCATTCGGTCATCGAATCCACTGGATCGGACCGTCCAATCCACTGCATTCGGTCGTCGAAACGAGCTCTCCGAACGGCCAACCGGTCGTGAACGACCCAGAAGCCAGGACGGGCGTCCGAGCCGGGTGACTCGGGGCTGGCGGCAAGGCGCGGTAGACTTCTGATCGACTCGACCACCGCGCTTTCCGGATCACCCTCGGAGTCCTTCGTGCCCGACGAAATCCCTGCTCTCGAAACCGCCCCACCCGCCCGGGTCCTCGATGAGGTCTCCCGGCTTGCCACCGAGTTGGCGGCCGGCGGGCGAAAGCCTGCGGTCACCCTCGATTCGAACCTCGAACGCGATCTCGGGCTCGACTCGTTGGGTCGGGTGGAGTTGCTGCGCCGGTGCGAGAAGGCGTTCGGCGTCCGCCTGGGCGAGGAGGTGCTCACTTCGGTCGAGACGCCGCGCGATCTGCTCGGCGCGATTGGTCGGGCGTCGGGAACGGTGTCCGGGGCGGAGTCGCACTTTTCCGTTCCCGCGAACGATCCGCTGGAGGCGGGCGAAATCGCACCGGATTCGACCCGTACGCTGCTCGAAGTGCTCGACTGGCATGTGGCACGGCATCCGGAGCGGCGGCATGTGCTGTTTTATCCAGGCGAGAGCGAGCCCGAGGAAATGACCTATGCCGGGCTCGACCGGCGGGCGCGCGCAGTCGCCGCGGGGCTGGCCCGGCTGGGGATCGAGCCGAAGGCCGCCGTTGCCCTGATGCTCCCTTCGGGCACCGACTACTTCGCCGCCTTTATGGGCGTCTTGCGCGCTGGGGCGGTTCCGGTCCCTCTGTATCCCCCGGCGCGCAAGAGCCAAATCGAGGACCACCTACGCCGTCAGGCGGGCATTCTTTCGACCGCGCGGGCGAAGGCGTTGATCACCTTTTCAGAAGTCATGCCGCTCGCGCGGCTGCTCGGGCTCCAGGTGGAGGGCTTGAAGGTGGTCTCCGTGGCCGACCTCGAAGCGGATCGCGGGGAGCCCGCGCCGACCGTCAATGTCCGCTCCGACGATCTCGCCTTCCTTCAATTCACCTCCGGCAGCACGGGGCAACCGAAAGGCGTGATGCTCACCCACGCCAATCTGCTCGCCAACTTGCGGGCGATCGGTAAGGCGGTCGAAATTGGCCCGGGCGATGCGGTCGTCTCCTGGCTGCCGCTCTACCACGACATGGGGTTGATCGGGACCTGGATGGGCAGCCTCTACTTCGCGATGCCTCTGGCGCTGATGTCGCCCCTCACCTTTCTCTCCCGGCCGGTGCGCTGGCTGGAGCTGATCCACCGCCACAAGGCGACGCTTTCGGCCGCGCCGAACTTCGCCTATGAGCTTTGCCTGGGCAAGATTGACGACGCGGATCTCGAAAAGATCGAGGGTTTCAATCTCTCTTCCTGGCGCGCGGCGTTGAACGGCGCCGAGCCGGTCAGCCCTGAGACGATGGGCCGCTTCACCAAGCGGTTCGCACGTTTCGGCTTTCGGCCCGAGACGATGTTTCCGGTCTACGGCCTGGCCGAAAACTCGCTCGCCGTGACCTTTCCGCCACTCGGCCGGCCGCCCGCGATCGACGAGATCGACCGGACGACGTTCTCGGCCGAAGGCAAAGCGCAACCCGCGAAGCCGGACGATGCGGGCGCGCTGCGCTTCCCCAGCTGCGGCCTGCCGCTGCCGACCGTCGAGCTACGAATCGCGGACGAAGCAGGGCGCGAGCTGCCCGAACGGCGCCAGGGGCGGGTGCAGTTTCGCGGGCCTTCGGCCACCGCCGGCTATTTCGAGAACCCCGAGGCGACCGCCCGCTTGATCGCCAACCAGCAAGGCGAAGAGTGGCTCGACTCGGGCGACCTCGGCTACCTCGCGGCGGGCGAGCTGTATGTGACCGGCCGGAGCAAGGACATCATCTTCCGCGCCGGCCGCAACCTCTACCCGCACGAGCTGGAGCAGGCGGTGGGCGAAATCCCCGGCCTGCGCCGCGGCTGTGTGGCCGTATTCGGCAGCCCCGACCCGAAGAGCGGCACCGAGCGGGTGATCGTTCTGGCCGAGACGCGCGAGCGCGACCCGGCCGAGCGGGAGAGGCTGCGCGAGGAGATCCAAAAGCGGGCGATCGAGCTGCTCGGCACGCCCGCCGACGACGTGGCGCTCGCCCCGCCGCAGACCGTGCCGAAGACGTCGAGCGGCAAGATCCGCCGCTCCTCGGCCCGCGAAATCTACGAATCGGGGCACTTCGCAGGTACGCGGAGCGTCGGCCTCCAGATGGCTCGCCTGGCCGCCACGGGAATCTATCGCCGCACCCTCCGCGCGCTCGGCAGGTTTGGAGAGACGCTCTGGGCCGCCTGGTTCTGGACCGTCGGAGCGCTGATCACGATCCCGGTCTGGCTCGCCGTCGTGCTCGCACCGGGCTTAGGAAACCGAAGAAAGATCGCGCGGCTCTCCGCCCGGATCGGCTTCGCTCTGACCGGCGTGCCGATCCACATCGACTCCGGCGGCTCGAAGCCCACCGGTCCGCGCCTCTACGTCGTCAACCACCAGTCGTATCTCGACGCGATCGCGCTCACCGCGGCCCTACCGCCGGACGTGGCCTTCGCCGCCAAGCGCGAGCTTTCCGGCTCCTGGTTTCCCCGCCTGCTGCTCGCCCGGCTCGGTACCGTGTTCGTCGAGCGTTTCGACGCCTCCCAGGGCGCAGGAGAGACCGCGAAAATCGCCGAGGCGATCCGCGCCGGTCATTCGATCGCGATCTTCCCCGAAGGGACCTTCCACCGCGCCCCGGGCGTCCACGCCTTCCGCCTCGGCGCCTTCAACGTCGCGACGGAGACCGGTGCGCCGGTCGTCCCCGTCGCCCTCCGCGGCACCCGTTCGTTGCTCCGCGGCGGTAGCTGGATGCCGCGCCGAACTCCGATCCACGTCGCGATCCGGCCGGCGATCTCGCCGACAGGAAACGACCTCGCCGCCGCGGTCGCACTACGCGATGCGGCGCGCCTTGAAGTGCTGGCCGCTTCGGGTGAACCGGACGCCGGGGATCGATTTCTGGAGTTGCCGAACCGGAAGCGGCGGGGCTGAGGAACACCCCATCCGCGGGGTTCATGCATGCCCTGCGCTCGCGCCGCCTCCATCAACCGGTCGCTCGCGTAACCGAGGAAACGGCTCCCAGGAGTCGGCCGGCCGCAGGCGGGCGTTGTATTCGCAAAAGGACACCGGCCGACCCTGCGTATCCAGGAGGTGATGGCAGCAGGCGGAGATTCGGTCCTGGTCGTAGTTGTGGCGATCCATAAAGGGTTTGATGGCGATCCCGAAGGCGTCGGTCGAACGGATCAGCTTCTTGCCGACCTCCGCCCCTACTCTTTGGAGGAGACCGGAGGGGCGCGTTCCCACCACCTCCCGCAGCTCGGCGGTGTTCAACAGAGTCCGGTTGGCGACCCGGTTCATTACGCGATCGAGATCGACGGACCGGGTGATGTTGTGGGTCAAGCCGAAACGGCGGACGAACAGGGTGATCCAGCCGCAGTTGGGATGACTGCAAGGGATGGGGACGAACTGGTCCGCGGTCGTTCGTTTGCGGGCCTGAGCGGCCACCGCCTTGGCCACGTCGGACAACGTAAGCCGTTCCAAAGGATTTTGGTCCAGGTCGTAGCGCCCCGAGTAGGTCACCGGTTGAAGGGCGACCACTTTGACATGATCGTATTTCAAGCCGGTATCGATGACCCAGCCGATCTCCGCATCGTTGACGCCTTTCGTGATTGTCATGGTCAGTTGCATGTGGATACCCAGCCGTGCGAAATGAGCCAGGGCCTGCTCGCGAATTCGCTCGGGGTTGGCGTCGCGCAAGGCGCGGTTGGCCTCCGACGTCCGGCCGTCGAATTGAAGGAGCACCATCAACTTGTCCCGGAAAGGAGTCAGGCGTTCGGCCACTTCCGACTTGGCGAAGAGGATACCGTTCGTCGGCAGATAGATTTTCTTGACGCCGGGATGGGCGTGAAGGAATGCCACCATCTCCCAGAATTCGGGATGAAGGACAGCTTCGCCACCGGTGAGCTGGACCGAGTCCAAGCCCCCCTTTTTTTCGATCAAATCCTCCAGGTAGCGCCGGAACGCGTCCAAAGGAAGCTTGCGATCTCCTTTCGCGTCGCTGTAACAGACCGGGCAGGCGAGATTGCAGGCATTGGTCACTTCGACCAGCACGGTGCAGGTCTTATTGCTCCTCTGATCGGCAAAACCTTGAGACAGATCCTCCCCGTTGGAAACTCCTTCGCAACCGCCGTCTTCTCCGCAGCAATTCGACGTTTGGAACGCTGGAAGCTCGATCACGCCATCCGCGGCATACCGTCGGCCCCAGCGGTCTTTATTGGACAGGTGATAAAAACTCTCGTCGCTCTCCAGCAACGCATCGGAATCGCCGTGCTTCGCGCACCGCTTGCGCATCAGGACCCGCCCGCTCTTCGTGTACACCAGGGCGGCCACAGGTTCCAAACACTCGGGGCAAAGGCTCACCGTGGACTTCAAAAGTCGATCGTACCCCGCCAATCGAAAGGTGTGCGCGGCCATCCCGGCATCCAACGAGAGTAAAGAATTCCGCAGCTCGTCCAGACGTTGGTGGAACCGCGAAACCGGAGGGACCGGGTTGAAGATCGGCAGCAAAGGTTTTCGGGACTCAAGCAAGATGGCCGGCTCCTTCCATGACGAACGAAGAGAGGCGGTAAAGCCAGCGCCGATGCCGTGGCGTCTCCGCCTTGAAGCGGTTGAGGAACGTCCGCACCTGTCGAGCGGAAAAGATCAAATTGGCCTTCGCTTCGGCCCGACGATGCAGCTCCAACACGGCAGCAGCTTCGCGACGAGGCAGAAGGTCGAAAACGGCATCGCGGGTATAGCGGACATGATGGCTCTCGTCCTTGTGTACCGCGGCGACCAATCGGGAGATGGCAGGCTGGCCGGCCTTTTCACAAGCTTCCATGTGATAGGCAAAGGAACGGGCCACCCGCCGTTCGAGGTGATGGGCATGCGCCAGGAAGTTCGCCAACTTTCGGTGACGGACGTCGGCAGGATCGGACTCAACGATATGAAACGTTCCGGGGGTGAACGAGCGGATCACCTCGTTGAACACGTCTCCCATCGGGAGGGCGACCAACGGCTGCCCGAGCAGTCGAAGGCCATGACCGAATAGCTGGACGTGCTTGTCCTCGTCCCGGGCGTGGCGCCGCAGGTCGGCGGCGAGTTGCTCGCCGGGAGCGAAGTCGGCCTGGAAATAATCACAGACCCGCTGCGGATATCTCTCTCCTTCCAGGTACAGGTTGAGTACCCAGCCGTGGGTCACCGGATCGGACGCAATGTCGCGATGGAAGCGGTCTTTCACTCGATCTACGATCGTCGTCATGGCTACCTTCAACGAATTCCGCAGATTCCGACCAGAAGGCCGAATCCCACCACGACCAAGAGAAGAAGGCCGATCAGCCCTTTGCCTATACAACCGAGCCCCGACGGCTCACCTGCTTTTTCCATCGCTCTCTCCTTCAGCTCGCCGAAGCCGGCGCGAGGCTCTTCCAAGACGCGGGCGGCCAGAGCGTCCGCTTGACCAGAAACGCCGCACCGAGGGCGATCATAAGAAGACTCAAGCCCTGATACGCCGAGAATCCTCCGATCGTCTTGGGCGTCTCGCGCAGAAATTCAATGGCGAAGCGGAACGCCCCATAAGCGATCAGATACACCGAGAAAAGGCGGCCAAAGAGGAAGCCTCGGCGCAGACACAGAAGAAAGCTCAGCCCTACCACCAGTTGGAAAAAAAGCTCATACGCCTGCGTGGGGTGGCGAGAGATGCCGTCACCGTAGGTGATGGCCCACGGCCCCTGCCAGGGGATGCCCCGACAACAGCCGGAGGCGAGACAACCGACCCTGCCGATCGCGAAGGTGAACGGTAATAGAGTGGCGAATCGATCGTTCGGGGGCAAGGAATAACCGAGGAGGGGCTTGGCCCCTTCGGCGGCGAGGAAACCGAGGATTAATGCACCGGTTACCGAACGGCCGGAGACGAGCACGGCGTGCCAATCGGGGATCGGCACGAGCGGCCAGCCATAATCCCCGAGCAGCACCGAGAGCTTGGCGCCCACGATGGCTCCCAACAAGGTGATGGCCTGAAGGACGTAGTAGCTCTTTCGCTCATCGTCGCGGAGATGTTTCGCCACGGGGAAAAAGAGCGCGATCAAGACCGCAAGCCCCACCGACAGCGCGTACTCCGGACGGAAGAAGCTCATCCCAATGCCGCTTTGCGGAAAAGCTCCGCGGCGTGTCCCGGCAGCCGGTCGATCGCGAGCACAACGATCAGGAAGATCATGAGCGCCAGATGCTCCTTGGCGTGGAGGTCCGACTCTTCCCCCGGAATGTGCCGATGGTAGATGTACTCATCCGCGGCGCCGGCGATGGCAAACAGCACCAGCGCGCCGATCATCGCGGCATGGCGTCCGGCCAGGGCCTGGGCGAAGAAGATAGCGAGCGTGATTCCGAGCGCCAGATGGAGCAGGTTTTCTGAAACGCTGACCTTGCGCTCCCGGAGATGGAAGATCTGATCGCGGACGGCGAAATAAACGAACGGCAGGAACGCGAGCACTAGAATCATGGTCCGCATCACGCCTCCGTGGCCAAACCGCTCAGGCCTGATCTAGATTGCACTGCAATGACGATAGCACGCTCCGGCTTTGTGGCAGGCTACGAGAAGGCTGGATGCCGCGCCGAACGCCGATCCGGACGGCGATCTTGCCTCACGGAAACGATCTCGCCGCCGCGGTCGCACTGCGCGACACGGCGCGCGCGGCGATGCTCTCCGCTTCGGGCGAACCGGACGCAGGCGACCGATTCCTGGAGCTGCCCAACCGCAAACCGCGAGGTTAGGCCCGGGCACCGAAGCCGATTGTGCGATTTCTGGGGCTCTCAGACCTGGCACCGAGTCGCCCGGCCTTAGGTCTGAGGCTACCGGACCTGGGTCCGAGCCTTCGGGATCTGGGTCTGAGCCTTCGGGGCCTGGGTCCGAGAGGTCTAGAACTCGGTCCGCATCGTCCAGATTCAAGGATCGACTTCGGCGATCAGGCGCCGCGCATGTTCCCGAACCACCTTGCGGAGCGCCATCGGTAACAACCGGCGCCTTCTTTGAGCCGCCGCGCGGCAAGACCTGGGAGACGAACTGGATCATGGACTTCACCCGTGACGATCGAGGAGGATCACCTCAATGATACCAGCGCCCGAGCTTCTACTGTTCTTCAGCCTCGTGTTCGGCCCCGAATTTCATACACCCAA
Organism: Thermoanaerobaculia bacterium; assembly: GCA_038248205.1. Taxonomy (GTDB): domain Bacteria; phylum Acidobacteriota; class Thermoanaerobaculia; order Multivoradales; family UBA5704; genus DASYKS01. The sequence continues at coordinate 2,622 of JBBRUC010000063.1, read as the reverse complement.
GCGGTGCATCGTTCTTGCGCTAGGATACCGATGTGGATATCCTGTTTGCGAGCGCTGCCCTCGAGCGGCTCTGTTCTTTAGAGCGAGAGGGCAAAAAGCAACTAGGAGACCGCAGCGCCAAGAAGCTGCGCACGCGGCTCGCAGACCTTCAAGCCGCGTCAAGGGTGACGGATCTGATCGCAGGGCGTCCTCACCCGCTCAAAAGAGACCGGCTCGGGGGCCAGTTCGCACTCGACCTTGATGGAGGTCTACGGCTCGTCTTCGAATCGGCAAACGACCCGGTTCCTTGCGACGCCGCCGGCCATGTAATTTGGGCACAGGTGACGGAGATCCGCATCGTCTACATCGGGGACTATCATGATTGAAGACCGCATGTTCCATCCAGATTGGGTTTCTCCTCCCGGAGACACCATCGAGGACCTCCTCGAAGAGCGAAACTGGACCCAGGCCGAGCTGGCCAAGCGGACCGGATTCACCGCTAAGCACGTCAACGAACTCGTGAAAGGGAAGGCCGCCCTAACTCCCGACGCCGCAGGGCGCTTGTCTAGCGTACTTGGAGCACCTGTTGAATTTTGGCTCGTGCGCGAAGCGAAATATCAGGCGGCCTTAGAGCGGCAACGTCGGGAAGAAATCGAACCTGACGAGAAATCTTGGCTTGCCCAATTGCCAGTTTCCTTCATGAGTAAGTCCGGCTGGATCGAGGATCACCGGCGCCTTCACGAACGATTTGCCGCGTGTCTTCAGTTCTTCGGCGTGGCTTCTGTCGGCGCCTGGCAAGAGAGATACGCCCGGCCCCTCGCCGCCTTTCGCGCCTCGGGGAAACACCCGAAGAAATTGGGAGCGGTTGCGGCTTGGCTTCGCCGCGGGGAGCTTGAGACCACGGCCGTGCGTTCCGAACCGTTCGATAAGGAAGGATTCCGACGCGCCCTTGGCGAACTTCGCGCCTTGACGCTTGAGCCAGACCCCATGGTCTTCGCTCCTCGCTTGGTCGAGACCTGCGCGGCTTTCGGAGTGGCGGTGGCTCTAGTGCCCGCTCCGGGCGGATGCCCGGTGAGCGGCGCCACCCAATGGCTGTCTCCCGACAAGGCGATGCTGCTGCTCAGTCTGCGACACAAGACGAACGACCACCTCTGGTTCACCTTTTTCCACGAGGCCGGACATTTGATCCTTCATGGCAAGAAGTTGCTGCGCATTGAAGGCCTTGAAGGCCTTGATCTGATGGCCGAGGAGGAAGCCAATCGGTTTGCCGGCGATCTGTTGATTCCCGAAGAGGAAGTGAAGCGCTTGGCGGCTGTGCAGGCAGCCAAGAAATTCACCGAGGCATCACTGAAGCGATTCGCGGCAGAGCTGGGGGTAGCCCCAGGAATCGTGGTTGGGCGTCTCCAAAAAAGCGGTGTAATCCCCTGGTCGCACCTCAACAAGCTTAAGGTGAGGTACACCTGGGCCTGAACCGGTCTCGCCTATTCAGCTCTTCCGCGCATGGCCGGGCGCTCGGATTTGCCGCCCAGGTCGGGGTCTACGGCACCCTCGTGTGCGCCGCCGATCGTGCACGAGGCTGGCTGGTCTCCACCCAAGAGTGGAGCAGAACATTGCCCGCGGCGTCGGGACGCTGCTGCTCGCAACCGCGGCATGGAGCGCCACCGAGGCGTCGCAGCACGTCGCCGCGAGGTGAATGCGGTTGAACGCGGCCGAATGGCAGATCCTTACCTGGAGAGCGTATACTCTCCTATCGTAAGGAGGCGACATGCCAACAAGCACTCTAACCTCGAAAGGGCAAATCACGATTCCGAAGGAAGTCCGCGACCGGCTCGGCTTGAGGGAAGGCGATCGTTTGGTCTTCCGGTTCGACGATCAAGGCAACCTTCTGGCTCGGCCGGCAGCGCAGGGTCCTCTCGGTCGGTTGTCCGGTCTTCTCCACCATCTTGCCCCAGAGCGGCCGGCAACGGTCGAGGAAATGAACGAGGCGGTCAAGCGACGGGCTGCAAAACGGTTCAAGAAGGCCGCACGACCGTGATCGGTCTCGATACAAACATTCTGATCCGCCTTCTGGTAAGGGACGATCCTGGCCAAACGGCTCTCGCCGAAAGGCTCCTCCAAGAAGCGTCGGATGCCGGCGAGCCCTGCTACATCAGTGATCCGGTGCTTTGCGAGATGGAATGGGTACTGGAGTCCTGCTATCGAGCGAAGAGGGGGGACATCCTGTCGGCCATGCAGGAGCTGCTCGCGGGAGACCTCTTCGCCTTTGAGGATCGGGAGATCCTTCATCAGGCCATCGAGAAGTACCAGGATGGCAAAGCCGACTTCTCCGATTGCCTGATCGGAGCCAAGGCGCGTAGCAGGGGAGCGCGCACGACCTATACGTTTGAACGGATTCTCACCGAGGCCCAGGGCTTCACGCGTCTCGTCTAGAGGCAAGGAGGGGCGGTTCACAGATGGATCGTAGATGGCTTCCTGAGGCGACCGAAACGCTGTTTGTCAACGGTCCAGAAGCTCAAGCTCTCGTAGGGGCGGGGGGGTGCGCCCCCCCCGGGACTCGGCCGCCCCGGGGGGGGGGCCGCCCCCCCCCCCCACACCCAGGTGGGGCCGGAAACAAACCAAACCCCCCCCCCCCCCCCACCCCCC
>JBBRUC010000062.1:0-29037 GCA_038248205.1 Thermoanaerobaculia bacterium | reverse complement strand
GGAGCTTGCCTCCGCCCGGGCGTCCGAACCCTCCGCGGGCGGAGGCAAGCTCCGCCCCTACGTGTGGAGCCGAGTCTCATCCGTCACTTCTGGCGCCCGAATCCACAGACCACCGACTTTGACGAGGCCTTGGGGTGGAAAGTCAGGGCCTCGTCAAAGATGGGCGCGCACCCTTGGAAACCACGAATACCGAGCCAGAGGCGGCCCGCAGGATCCAGTGTCTGGAGATAGTCGAGTATCATTGAGGAGGATCCATGTCCGAAGAATTGCCCAACGTCCATCCTGGCGAGATTCTGCTCGAGGAATTCCTCAAGCCTCTGGGAATCAGCCAGAACCGGCTGGCGCGCGAACTCAAGGTCTCCCCGCGCCGTGTGAACGAGATCGTCCTTTCCAAGAGAGCCATCACCCCTGAGACGGCGCTCCGCCTGGCTCGCTATTTCGGGACTTCGGAACGCTTCTGGCTCGGCTTGCAGACGGACTTCGATCTCGAAGAAGCGAGGCATCGGCTCAGTTGTGAGATCGACCAAGAGATTCAGCCGATGGCGCCAGCCGCCTGAAGACGCGGTGCGCGCGTTCGACCTTGCGCGTCACTCCCGTGGATCCCGAATCAAGCTCGACCGAATTTCGGTCGCAAGAGGCCACAGAGCGAGGAAAGAGGGGCAGGGGGGCTATGGGATCGACGGCTCGACCCGAGGCCGCCGCCGCGGGCTAGGCGCCGACCGCTTCCTCGCTTCCGAGTAAAGGATCAGCAGGCCGATCAGCCCGCCGAAGCCGTCGGTGAGGCCGAGATAGATAAATAACAGAACAATGCGGACGACTCGAAGCTGCGCCGAGCCCCAGCAGGTCTCGATCGCGGCCGGATTGAGAGACAGCTCCTCAACGCGGCCGGTACAAGAGCCGCCAGCGCGAAGATCGCCCAACTCTTCTTGGCAGCGAACATGCACCGATCCTACTCCCTCCGCCGGACCCGCACGCGGAGAAACTTTGAGGAGGCCGAAGCTCTCAGGTGCTTAGTGCCTGTCAACGAGTGAGGTACTTCTTCGCGAGTCCTCGAACCTCGGAGTCCGTAGCCACCTCCCCCAAGTGGGCAACGGCATCAAGAAGGGCCGGATCATTGCTCTTGGCCAGTCCCGACAGAATTTCCTGCTGGCGCTGTGGCTGGCTGTCGAGAAGGATTTCGGCCAGGAAGGCGTGGCAAGCTGATCCCTCTAAAGACTGGAGGCTCGTGAGCAGCGAACGGATCGGCTTTGCTCCATGCCTCCATGTCTCGATGGCTTGGCGGATCGTTGGGGCTGCTTCTCGGTCGCCGAAGTACTCTGCCAGGTCCGCGAGTGAGTTTGCTTTCTCGATCGGTGCTTCTGCCATCACCTCGCGAAGGCGGGGCAGTTGGGAGCGGGCGTTCAGGGCCTTCAGAGCGCTGACGGTGGCCGTAATCGCATCGGCCTGGGTCGTGAACGCGAGGATCTCCGCGACGACTTCTGCCGTGCGGCTTCGCTCTTCCGAAGGTGTGAATTCCGGCAACCGTCGAACGAGTTCGCCGATTCTTTCAATAGGCGCCGATTGGAGGAGCGGAAACAAAGCCTCCCACTTGGAACGCACGGGGGCTGGAACACCGGCAATGAGATCCAAAGCAGCTCTCTTGACATAGCCACCGCGAAGGACAAGATCGGCGGCCACCGTGATAATTTCTGCTGCCCGTTCGCGCCCTTCCGGAGTGCGCGAAGCATAGGTAAGCAGGGTAAGAGCCTTCCACTGATCTTGCCAATCTCGCTTGGGATTCGCAAGCCGGGCCGACAGGGCCTGGATGACACGTTCACCACCCTGCGCATAGAGCACCTTCCAGGCCTGGAAGGCCCCCGTTTCATTGACCCAAGCCCCTCCCACGCCACCGCCGGTCGCCACTTCGATCTGACCCAGAGCCTCTTCCACTGAGCGAATAGCCTCCCCTTCCGCCATTTCGGCCACTGGCGTTGCGGCCCGTTGGGATTCTGCCCGAACCGACGGACCCGCCACCGTCAACCGCTTCGCCAAATCCAACTCCTCTTGGGCCTTTCGCAGACGGGCCTCCAGATTCCCGACCGCAGCCTGAAGCTCGCGGTTCTCCCGGAGAAGCCGCTGAGGATCAATGCCGCCCAATAGCGTCACGACCTCTTGGTCGGAGCGCGCGATCTGAAGGCTCTGGAGAAACGGAGGAAGAGTTGAGACCGGTTCCAGACCATCTGGCAAGACAATCAGCCTCCGAGAATCTCGATCCTTGAGATAGCACTGATGATAAAAAGCCTCATGCTCGGCCGTGACCCATGCGGAGCGCTTGGCATGGGCGGTCCAGAACAGGACGAAGTGCTGGCTCTTGAGTAGACTGTCTTGGATCGCCCCGAGAAAGCTCTGCCCCACCGCCCCCTTGAGCGTCTCGGTAGACCAGAAAACGCGGAGTCCTCCCTGGCTCAGGGTTCGCCAAATCGCCGTGGACGCCTCTGCATCAACTGACGCGAAGCTCAGGAAGACATCGAAGTCGAAGAGAGGGCCAGGCATGAGCTATCCCTATTGTAGCGGACGCAGGAGAACTCCCCGTTCATCCGCGGCCGGGGTGCCAAATGCCCAACGCATCGAGCAAAGCCACCTCGTCGGCGTTGCGGGCTACTTCGACCGCTTCCGCGGCTGGGAAGTTGAGCGCGATCGGAGCCAGGCGGCTCAGTTCGTCCAGCCACTCACCCATGGTCGGCCGGCTGCAGTGTTCTTCAAGGAGTTCCAGGACGTACCGACTTAAGCTTTTGCCGCGGCCTGCGGCTCTGTGGCACAGCGTTTGGTGTAAGTCATCCGGCAGATTGCGGATATGCAGGTGAACGCCCATGGCGCGAAGGTAGCAGCCTCTTCCGCTTCGGGCAATCACGACGATCACGGCCCGAAACAAAACCCCACGGCTCCCTCTACGTATCCATCCCGTCGAGAGGAGCCGCGGGCGCCGTTGAGGCGTTCGCTCGCAGAAAGGTCGGACCATGAAGAAGACGACGCGTACGACGAAACTCACGATCGCCAAAGAAACCCTCCGCCAGCTCGGCAAGCCGGACCTCGACCAGGCCGCCGGTAACGCCTGGTCGGACGACAGCGTCTGCCCCACCGTCACGTCGAACCGCTGCCCGTAGACGCCCCTAGAGCCTGTCGGGGCGCACGGCCGTGCGCCCCATTGGCGGCACGTTTGAAGTCCTGCAACATCACCAGCGGTCGGATCTCCGGCGCGCCCAGGTCTTGGATGACGTTCCGGCGGGCGATGGCTCTAGAATCCCCACCTATCGCATCGCCCAAGCTCAACCCAACCCAAGGAGCTACCCATGAGCCTCACCGAGTCGATCCTCACCGAGCTGGAGCGGGAAGCCGTCACCACCCGCCGTGTGTTGGAGCGCGTCCCCGAAGATCAGCTAACCTATAAGCCGCATCCGAAATCCATGTCGCTTGGCACACTCGCCCTGCACATCGCCAACATCCCGGGCGCCATCGCGGGGCTCGCGAGCGGCGACGATCTGCCCTCTCCCCCGAACTTTGCGCCGGCGGAGGCGACCGGCACTGCGCAGATTCTTGAGGCCCTCGACGCGAGTCTCGATCAGGCCCGCAAGCTCCTCACGGCGATGGACGACGAGCGCGCCGCCTCGTTTTGGACGATGTCGAACGAAGGGCAGACGATCATGACGCTGCCCCGGATCGCGGTCCTCCGCAACATCCTGCTCAACCACTGGTACCACCACCGCGGCCAGCTGACCGTCTACCTCCGACTGCTCGATGTGCCGCTTCCCTCCGTCTACGGACCGTCCGCAGACGAGAGCCCGTTCGGTTGATCGGAGCCGGCTCATGGACATCTCCGCCGCTATTCAATCTCAAATCGCAAACCTAGAATCCAAGACCGGCAAAAGCTTCGCCGAATGGCTCGCGATCGGCCGCTCGTGCGGTTTCTCCAAGCACGGCGAGATCGTCAAGTTCTTGAAGGAGACGCATGGCATCGGCCACGGCTACGCCAATCTCGTTGCGATGCGCTCTCTGGAGGCGGACGCTCCCCCGTTGGCCGCGAGCGCCGATCCGGCCGACGATCTCTATACGGGGGCCAAGGCGGGGCTGCGCCCGATCCACGAGGCGGTGATGACCGCCCTGCGCGGTTTCGGCGGCGACCTCGAAGAGGCGCCGAAAAAAGGCTACTTGAGCTTGCGGCGGAAGAAGCAGCTCGGGCTGATCCAGCCCTCCACGCCCACCCGGGTCGATCTCGGCCTGGTGCTCAAAGGAGTCGAGCCAACCGGCCGCCTGGAAGCGGCCGGCAGTTGGAACGGCATGATGACCCACCGCGTACGCCTGGCCGCAGCCACCGAAGTGGATGCGCAAGTGATCGGCTGGCTGCGCCAGGCGTTCGACGCGGCCGGCTAGCCGCGCTCGTCGAGCACCGCCACCAGGCGCTTCGGCGCGACGCAGCGATACGACTCCTCGATCCGCTCGGCGACCTCGTCCCACTCGACCGCGCCGTCGAGCACGATGCCGATCCAGCCGCGGTGGCCGACGTAGGGAGGGCGGAAGTAGACCTCGGGCGCCAGGTCGATCAGGGTCTCTTGCGCCCCGTCGGGCGCCGCGCACCAGACCGCCAGGTGCGGTGCTCCGTGATGGTGGTCGTCCAGCATCGCGAACGTCTTCTTGCCGCCGATGAACCAAGTCGGCTCGCCATGGCTCGGCCGCTCGGTCGCTTCGGGTAGCGCGAGGCAGATCTGGCGCAGCCGGTGGACGGTGGATTCTTGGGACACTTCACTCACGCGGGGGCTCATGAGGGGATTGTGCCGTATCGAGCGGGTCGGTGGAACGCCCTCGCGCTATATCTTGACCAGATATACCTGCTGCCAATACACTGCCCTTCATGAGCGACCGCGACGACGATCCGACCCCCGCCTCTCTCCTCCCGCTCCCCACCGCGACGTTTCACATTCTGATCGCCCTGGCCGAAGGGGATCGCCACGGCTACGCGATGATGCAAGAGGTGGCCGAACGGACCGGAGGGAAGACGAAGCTCAATCCCGGCACGCTCTATACGACGCTCGCCCGGCTGCTGGAGCAGGGGTTGATCGTCGAGCTCGACGCCCGCGAGCTGGCGGGTTCGCAAGACGAGCGTCGGCGGCATTATCGACTGACCCCCTTCGGCCGCGAGGTGGCGGAACTCGAACTGGCCCGCCTGGGCGATCTCTTGAACCTCGGCCGGCGCGCCGGCCTCGCCTTCGAAGGGCGGTGAGCCCGGTGAACTCAACGAAGACGATGCAGCCCAAGACCCGATCGTCGTTGCCCGAGCGGGCGTATGCCTCACTCCTCTGGCTCTACCCCGGCTCCTTTCGCGAGGAATACGGCGGCGAGATGACCGCCGCGTTTTCCGCCCGCTGGGCCGAAGCGCGCCACGCCGGCCGCCCGTTCGCCTCGGCCTCGCTCTGGCTCTCTGCCGCGGCGGACGCTCTGACGACCGCCCTTTCCGAACATCGCCACCGGCTGGCGCAGGATCTCGTCCGCGCGGCCCGAACACTGTGGCTTCCTGGTACCCGGGCGTTCACCTTGGCCTCGGTCGCCACCCTCGCTCTGGGCTTGAGCGGCGCCACCACAATCTTCAGCCTGGTCCATGCGATTCTCCTCGCGCCGCTGCCGTTTCACGATCCCTCGCGGGTAGTTCATCTCGCGGCCTCGAACCTCTCGCACGACCTGCCGCGCTTCCCGGTGTCGGAGCCCGACTTTCTCTCCTGGCAAGAGCGCGCGACAACCGTCTCTTCGCTCGCCGCGATCACCGAAGTGGGGGTAAACCTCTCGGGTGACGGCGCGCCGGAACGGGTGACCGGCTTCGCCGCCTCGGGCAATCTGTTCGACCTTCTCGGTACGCCACTTCTCGCCGGCCGGGCGTTCACGCCGGAAGAAGACGCCCCGGGGGGACCAGCGGTCGCGATCCTCGGCGAGGGGCTCTGGCGGCGCCGCTACGGCGGAGAGACCTCGACCCTCGGCCAGCCGATCCGGGTGAACGGCGAGACGCGCACGGTGGTGGGAATCGCCCCGGCGGACGTCGGCTTTTCGACCGACGTGGGCCTTTGGTTGCCGCTCGCACCCGAGCGAACCGGCGGGAACCGGGGCGACCGCCGCCTGGAAGTGCTCGGCCGCCTCGCGCCCGGGGTGACGCTCGCCGCCGCGCAAGCGGAGATCGGCGGGATCAGCGACCGATTGGCGCGGGATTTTCCCGACACCAACCTCGGCTGGCAGGCGGCGGTCGAACCGGTCCCCGAGTGGCTGGTGGGGGGCGAGCTGCGCACCCGGCTCTGGGTGCTGCTCGCCGCGGTGGGCGTACTGCTGCTCGTAGGTTGCGCCAACGTCGCGAACCTCCAACTCGCCCGGGCGACGGCCCGGGTGCGCGAAATCGGCATCCGCCGCGCGCTGGGTGCGAGCCCGGCCCGGGTGATCCGGCATTTGATGACCGAAAACCTGTTGCTCGCCGGGCTCGGCGGCGCGCTGGGGCTCGCCCTCGCCGCTCTGGCCCTCCGCGGCGCTCCGGCGATCCTCCCCGCAACGCTCCCCCGGCTCTCTTCGATTGCGCTCAACGGGTCGGTCTTGGGGGTCGCCTTTCTGCTCACCGCCGCCACGGCGTTCGCCTTCGGCATCCTTCCCGCCGCGCTCGCCGGTCGAACGGACGTTCGCACCGCTCTCGCCCAAGGGGGGCGCTCGGCGGTGGACGCCCGCCGGGCTCCCCTACGCGAGGGGTTGGTGGTGGCGCAGCTCGCACTCGCCACGGCTCTCACGATCGGCGCGGTTCTTCTCGCACAGAGCTTCGGCCGGTTGCAGAACGTGTCGCTCGGCTTTCGGCCGGATCATCTGCTGACCGCGCGCCTGACCCTGCCGGAAATCCAGGACGACAAAACCTATGAAGCGAACCTCGCGCTCTACGCCGCGCTGCTCGACAAGGCGCGCGCACTCCCCGGGGTTCTCTCCGTCGGGCTCACAAACGAGATTCCGCTCGGCGAGCTGAATACCAGCATGGAGGTCTCGGCCGTGGCCCCCCTTCCGGAGAACAACGGCGGCGCGATCGCGAACCGCGAAGGCGCCCAAGCCTCCTGGCGGATCGTGACGGACGGGTATCTGCCCACCCTGGGTGTGCCGCTCCTTCGTGGGCGCTGGTTTGCCGAACACGGCGAGCCGAGCCGTTCGCTCCTCTTGAGCGAGGGTCTCGCCCGCCGCCTCTTCCCCGAAGGGGCCGACCCGATCGGCCGAAGGGTCTACTTAAGCAACAACCAGGAGCGCGCCGTGGTCGGCGTCGTGGGCGACATCCGCCAGCTCGGCCTGGGCCAAGAGGTGACGCCCACGATGTACATGCCCACCACCTGGTACCTCTGGCCCACGATGACGATCGCGCTCCGCACGGCGGGCGACCCCGCGGCGCTCACCCCCGCCCTCCGCCAGGCGCTCGCCCAACTCGCCCCCGATCTCGCCCTGTTCGACGTCCGGACCTTAAACACCGTGATCGCCGGAAGCGTCACCCAACCCCGCCTCCAAACCTGGGTCGTCGCCCTCTTCGCCAGCCTCGCCCTCACCCTGGCCGCCATCGGCATCGCCGGGCTGGTCGCCTACAACGTCACCCGCCGCACCCCAGAGCTGGCGGTACGGGCCGCCCTGGGAGCCTCGCCCGGCCGGATCGTGGGGCAGGTCTTGGCCCGCGGTCTGGCGCTGTCGCTCGCCGGAGTCGTCGCCGGAGTTTTCCTCGCCGCTCTGCTCGGAACCGGGCTGAAGAGCCTGCTGTACGGCATCGATCCCCACGCCCCGGGCACCTACGCGGCGACGGCTGTGGTGCTCGGGAGTTTGGGGGCTCTCGCGGCGTGGCTTCCCGCGCGGCGGGCTACGCGGATCAGTCCGGTGTTGGCGCTTCGGGGGGAGTGAGGGCTTGCCGCCGCGATGACCATCAAGTAACCTAGGATGGTCATGATCAAGGATACTTGGAAGCCCGTTCCACGGACTCGCCGATTGGGAGTCGCCGAAGCCAAGAGCAAGCTCTCGGAGGTTCTCCGAGAAGCGTCGGAAGGCCCTACCATCATCCACAACCGGGGTAAGGATCTCGCCGTCGTGTTGGCGATCGAAGATTACGAACGCTTGACGGCCGGCAAGACCGAGAGGTCCGGTGGCGCAGCTTTTCTTGAACGGATTGAAGCATTGAAGAAGCGGCATGGCGGAGGCGTCGACGACTTTGAGCCCGGGCGGTTCGCTTTCGAGCCGGATAAGCCGTTCGGACGTAAAAGAGCGGGCAGAGGATGATCCGAGAGTGATCGGATATCTGCTCGACACCAACGTCATTTCTGAGACGACTCGACCCAAAGCCGACGAAAGCGTGATCCGCTGGCTGGCTCGCCTTCCGGTGCTTCTGCTGCCCTCTGTTGGGGTCTACGAGCTGGCTTCAGGGATCTGGAAACTTCCTGCGGGGAAGAAGCGCGCCTATCTCGAAAATTGGCTCTCCGAGCTACTGGCAGCCAACTGCCAAGTACTGCCGTTCGATCGCGACGCGGCTCTCAGTTGCGCCCAGCTGGAATCGGAAAACCGCCGCCGCGGACGAGCTATCGAACAGAGAGACCTATACATCGTCGCAACCGCCAAGGCGCAGGATCTGGGCGTCGCGACGCGGAATGTCACTCACTTTCGCGGCTTTGGCGTACCTGTCTACGACCCTTTCAGCGACGTCCATACTTTTTAACCGAAAGACAGTTCAGTCTAAGAGAAGCAGCGCGATAGATTCCGGGTCCCGCCCCCCTACCAGCGGCTGATCGCGAGCCACTGCATCTTGAAGAACGTGGCGTTCCTCCACGTCGATCCGGCGTACGAGGTGTGCGAGCGGCATCTGGGGTAGACAGTACCGGATCCCAGGCTGGGATACTGATCGGCCCGGTTGCAACGCAACCCCGGCGCGCTGTACTGTAAGCGTGAGAACTCTTTAATGCGGGAGAGATCTGAAGGCGACGGGCCTCGCAGAAGCTCCCGCGAGGAGCAATGATCATGAACCTGCCGAATCGCACACATGCCCTGGCTTGGGGTTTCGTCGTCCTAGCCCTCGGCGGCCTGTTCGCCTGCCCGAAAGCGAAAGACGAAGAGGCGCCGCCACCCCTCACCAGCGAGAATCCGCCGCCGGGCCAAGATGAGTCCCTCTACGTGCGCAAGGAGATCCACACCTACGCGCCGGACAGCGCCTTCATCACGGCGTACCGTAAGGGGGTCGAGACGATGCAGGCTCGTCCCGCCTCGGACCCGACGAGTTGGCTGTTCCAGGGGAACATGCACGGCATCCCGACCAACGACGGTAGCGATCAGATCTGCTCGCCGGGAGCGCCCGCCCCCGCGCCGGGGCTCGACGACTGCCAGCACGGCAGCTACTTCTTTCTCTCCTGGCACCGGATGTACCTCTACTACTTCGAGCGCATCCTGCGCGACGCCTCCGGCGACCCCGATTTCGCCCTTCCCTACTGGAACTACGAGCCCTCCGATCATCGGGCGATCCCGGCGGTATTTCGCGATCCGACGACCGGCAATCCGCTCTACGTCACCGAACGGGGACCGGGGGTGAACGAAGGCGAGGACGTAATCAGCGACACGGATGCCACGGCCCAACTCGCGCTCAGCCGCATCCCCTTTTTCCTGCCCGATCCCGATCCACCGGCGAACAGCTTCGGCGGACGCAACCTCCCCGCGCCGGTCCATTACGGCAGCTTTTATGGCCAGCTCGAACGAATCCCCCACAACGTCATTCATAACGACCTGGGCGGGCAAACCGGTTGGATGGCCTGGCCGGAGTGCGCGGCGCGCGATCCCATCTTCTGGCTCCACCACGCCAACATCGACCGGCTCTGGCAGGTCTGGCTGGATCAGGGCGGCGGCCGAGCGAATCCGACCGACCAGGACATGTGGATGAACCACGAGTTCACTTTCTACGATATCGGCGGCGTCGAAGTGAAAATGTCGGGCAAGCAGGTACTCGACACCGCCACCCAGCTGCGCTACCGCTACGATCAGCCGGTGATGCCCGCGGCGCAGGTGGCCGGTGCCACGGAGACCGCCGCTCCGAAGTCGGAGGAGAAAGTTTCGATGCTCGCCGCGAGTCCCAAGGCGGCCGGCGGCCAAAAGCTGATCGGCGGCTTGAACAAACTGAAAATCTCCGTCCCCGAAGACGCCCGCAAGAGCCTGCTCGCGGCGGTCGAGGAAAAACCCGTCTACCTCGTGCTCGAAGGGCTCCAGCAGATGGTTCCGGGCTCTACCTACGAGGCCTACTTGAACCTGCCGTCCGGCACCGACCCGGATCCCAAAGGGCCCTACTTCGTCGGCCTGATCGCGCTGTTCGGCCGCCAGGCCAAGGGCGACTACGAGCTACCGCTCGGAGACGTCCTGCGCGGCCTGGTCCAACGAGACGAATGGAAAGGCACCTTCGAGCTGACCTTCGTCCGCGAGCGGGAACGGAGAAGCGGCCTTAAGGCCACGGCCGAAAAGACCACCTTCCTCCACTTCGACCGCGCGCGGATCGAGCAGTAGAGGGAGAAGAACGAAGCGCCGGTCGTAGAGGCGGCCCCGTACGGGGCCGCCTACATCCGGGCGTGCCTCACGTAGGTTTCCCACAGCTCGCCCAGGAAGAAGCGGCCGAACTTGGCGATCGCCTCCGACTTCTCGGTAAACGTTTCCGCGCCCGGCGCGCCGATCGTGCCGAGCAGTTGGATCAGCTGCTTTACCCCCAGGGTGAGAATGCCCGCGCCGACCACCGGGCCGCTCTTGTCGGTTCCCTCGTGAAGCTTGGTGTACAGCGTGGTCGTCGCCTTCCAAAGGTCGGTGATCGAGTCGTCGCGGACGTTCTTCTGGCCGGCGAGATAGTAGGCTTTTGCGTCGTGGACGAAACCCATCTCGTACACCATCAACTTGAGCGCCGGGTCGTCGGTCGGACGGAACAGGTTGAAGACTCCGGAGGTCGACGCGAGGCCATCGCCGAACGGGGTGCAATCGATCGCGCCGGAGAGCGCGCCCGGGTGGTCGGGCTCGGCGATGAAACGATCGATGTCGTCGATTCGGATCGAGCCGTGAAGGGTGAGATCGCTCCCTTCCTGACGCCCCTTCTTCTTGCCCTCGCCGGGATCGGTTGCGCCCAAGGCGAAGCCGCCCGACATCATCTCATCGAAACTGATGCCAATGGTTTTCGCGCTCATCGGTTCTCCCTAGGAGATCTGGCGTTCTTTTCGAGTACGCGCAGGGTAGCACAGGGCACTCTCCCATGTTACGCTTCGATGAAGGTATACCGCGTGTTCGGCTCTACGTTTCCCGACAGGTTGGCTTCTCGGACTGCCGCTTTTCGGAGGATTGATTATGGCGCGTGAGATCCCCCTGTTTACCCTCGACGGCGTCAAAGACGCCGACGTTTCGACCCATTACATCACCACCGGCGACCTGCTCGGGCTCTCCGCCTTTCGCTTCCTGCGGAAGCCGTGCGACGACGTCGTTTTGATCATTCACGGCCTCACCACCTCGACCGACATGTTCATCATGCCGGAGCATTACAACCTGGTGAGCTTTCTGCTCGACTCCGGCCTCACGGACGTCTGGTCGTTCGACTTTCGGATGAGCAATCGGCATAGCTATAACCTCAAACGCCACCGGTTCAACATGGACGACATCGCGCTCTACGATTTTCCCGCGGCGCTCGCCCACATCCGGGAACACGTCGGCGACCGGCGCATCCACGTGATTTGCCATTGCCTCGGCTCGGTGTCGTTCATGATGTCGCTGTTCGGCCGGGCGGTCTCAGGAATCACCAGCGTGATCGCCAACAGCGTGGCGCTCACCCCACGGGTACCCGGCTGGTCGCGGCTCAAGATTTCGATGGCGCCGTTTTTGGTCGACTACGTCCTGAGCCTGCCGTACCTCGATCCGCGCTGGAGCGACGATCCGCGGTTTACCCGCGGCTGGATCTTCTCGAAGATCGTCTCGTTCTTCCACCGCGAATGCGACGTGCCGGCCTGCCATATGTTGTCGATGATGTGGGGCACCGGCTGGCCGGCTCTCTATGAGCACAAGAACCTGGCGGACGTCACCCATCGGCGCGGCGGCGACCTCTACGGCGCCACCAGCATGAACTACTACCGGCACGTCCATAAGATGCTCGGCGCGAACCATACGGCGGTCAAATACCTTCCCGACGAACCGCGCTACGCCTCGCTTCCGAACGATTATTTCGAGTACGCCCGGGAGATCGAAACGCCGGTCTTGTTCATGACCGGCGCCAACAATCGGGTTTTTTCCGACTCGAACATCGTCTGCCACCAGCGTTTGGAAAAGCTGGTGCCCGGCCGCCATGAGCTGGTCGTCTTTCCCGGCTACGGCCACCAAGACCCGTTCATGGGCAAGGACAACGACAAGGACATCTTCCCTCGTCTCGTAGAGTTCATCGGCAAACACCGACGCGGCTATGCGGAAACCGCAACGTAAGGAGCGACGATGGAACCGACGCAGAAAACCAAGATCGGGATGTGGATGCTCACGGTGCTCGCCGCCGTCTTCGGGCTGATCGACGCGCGCGGCGGGCTGATCCACTTGAACACCGAAGGATGGGGCACCCACCACGCGCAGTTTCACATGATCACCGGGCTTTTTTACACCCTGGCGCTTTGCGCGATCATCATCATCCTCACCTGGATCCCGTTCAAACAGGGGCACCGCTGGGCGTGGAACACGATCGTGATGGTCGGCCTGACGATCCATGGCGGCCACATCCTGGGCGACTACCTGACCGGCGGCGGCCTGCGGGGAGGCGGCACGGCGCAGGGCCCCGGATTGATCTTCTACTCGCTCACCTGCACCGCTCTGGGCCTTTACATCATCGCCTTCATCCTCACCTGGCCGCACGTCGCGAAGTCGCGCATCGCGAAGACGTCGGTCTGACGCGACGGCCGCGGGAAAAGGAGCCACTTCCATGGCACAGGGCTACGACGCGATCATCATCGGCAGCGGATTCGGCGGCTCGGTCTCCGCCTGTCGCCTGGCCGAAGCGGGACACCGGGTGCTGGTGCTCGAACGGGGCCGGCGCTGGAAGGTAGAGGACTACCCGAGGAAGGCCGGTGACGGCTGGATCTACGATCCGGAAAACCCGGAGCGCGACAACGGCTGGATCGACATGCGCTTTTTCGGCGACATGATCGTCGCCCAAGGCGCCGGGGTGGGAGGCGGCTCGCTGATCTACGCCAACATCTCGGTCGAGGCGCGGCCGGAGCTGTTCGAAGACGGCTGGCCCCCCGAGGTCACTTACCGCGAGCTTTCCCCCTATTACGACCGGGTGGCGAAGTTCATGAACATCCAGAAGGTGCCGACGAACCAGCTGACCCGGCGCTTCGAGCTGATGAAGGAGGCGGCGGAAAAGATCGGTCAAGGGCACCGCTTCATGCCGCTGGAGCTGGCCGTCTCGTTCTCGGACAAGTGGCACTACGACCTGCCGAACCCGTTCGACGCCAGCCATTCCGAAACGTTCGTCAACGCCCAGGGCCAAGAGCAGGGCACGTGCGTCCACCTCGGCTTCTGTGATCTCGGCTGCCCGGTCAAGGCGAAGAACACGCTCGACCTGAACTACCTCGCTTGGGCCGAGACCAAGGGCGCGGAAGTCCGGCCGCTCCATCTGGTGCGTTCGATCGCCCAGGAAGGCAACGGCTGGAAGGTCTCGTTCGACCGGATCGAGAAGGGCCGTTTGATTCCGGGCACCGAGACCGCGGCCAAGGTGATCGTCGCCGCCGGCTCGCTCGGCTCGACCGACCTGCTGCTGCGCTGCCGCGATCAGTACAAGACCCTGCCGAAGTTGAGTCGACGGCTGGGGATCGGCTGGTCGTCGAACGGCGACTTCCTCACCCCCGCGTTCTACAAGGACCGGGTGATCAACCCGACCCAAGGGCCGACGATCTCGTCGGCGATCGATTTCCTCGACGGCTCGGAAGGGGAGAACCGAAAGTTCTTCATCGAGGACGGTGGATTCTCCGACATCCTCCAGGGCTGGCTCGAAGAGAAGATCGCGAGCGGCAGCCGAAGCGGGCGCTGGAGCGCGCTGCTTCAGAAGGTCGAAAAGCATTTGGAGGGCAAGCCCCCGTTTTCCAACGTCATGCCCTGGTTCGCGCAGGGGATCGACGCGGCCAACGGCCGCTTCTACCTCGGGCGCAAGTGGTGGGCGCCATGGAAACGGGTACTCAAGCTCGATTGGGAGATCGAAAGATCCGAGGCGATGGTCGACGGCATCGTCGCGATGCACAAAAAGCTCGCCGCCGCGACCGGCGGCGACCCCTGGGTGCCGCCGACCTGGAGCCTGCTTAAAACCCTGGTGACCCCGCATCCGCTCGGCGGCTGCAACATGGGGCGCACCGCCGAGGACGGCGTGGTCGACCATTTCGGCCGGGTCTTCGATCACGAGCGCCTCTACGTGCTCGATGGCGCGATCATCCCCGAGGCGATCGGCAGGAACCCCACCCGCACGATCGCCGCGCTCGCCGAGCGCAGTTTGGAGCACGCGGCGGCGCGGTAGTTCCCTTCGACTTCGCTCAGGGAACGGCGAGAGCGGCACCCAGCGTGGCACAATCCGCCGCCATGTTCAGCGATTCCCTGTACCCTCTAGAACCGTCCGCCCCCGAGATACGCCGCCTGGTCGAGGCCGCGATGGCGCGCATCGTGCCGCACCTCGAATCGCTCCCCGACCAACCGAGCGCCGACGTTTCCGGCGCCTTCGAACTCGCCCGCGAGATCTCGGGGCCGATGCCGGAAGCCGGCCGGCCGTTCGAGCCGATTCTCGACCTGCTGTTTTCCCGCGCAATCCCGAAGAGTTTCAACACCGCCGGGCCGGGCTATCTCGCCTACGTCCCCGGCGGCGGGCTGTTCGCCGCGGCACTCGCCGATCTGATCGCCGACACGGCGAACCGCTATACGGGGGTGTTTGCCGCGGCACCGGCGCTCGCCCAGATGGAGGCGGATTCTCTCGCCTGGCTGGCCGAGATTGCCGGCTTTCCCCGCGCCGCGCGCGGTTTCTTCACCAGCGGCGGCTCGCTCGCCAACTGGAGCGCCTTGGTTGTCGCTCGGCGCGAACGCCTGCCCGAGAACTTTCTCTCCGGCACGATCTACGCCTCGGACCAGGTCCACCACTCGATGGTAAAAGCGGCGATGCTCGCGGGTTTCCCGCCCGACCGGGTGCGCTCTATTCCGACCGACGACCGGTACCGAATGCGCGCCGACCTGGTGGCGGAACGCGTCGCAACCGATCGCGCGGCCGGGCTTTCGCCGTTCCTTCTGGTCGCGAGCGCCGGCACTACGAACACCGGCGCGGTCGATCCGCTCGCTGCCCTCGCCGACCTGGCCGAACGCGAGAAACTCTGGCTGCACGTCGACGGTGCCTACGGCGCCTGCTTTCTGCTCACCGAAGCGGGCCGGCAGGCGTTTGGCGGCTTGGAGCGCGCCGATTCGCTGGCGATCGATCCGCACAAGGGTTTCTTCCTTCCCTATGGCATCGGCGCCCTCCTGGTCCGCGACGGCGCGGCGCTCACCAGAGCGCATTCGGTCGAAGCGGATTACATGCCCTTGCTGCAGAGCGACCCGGACCGGGTGGATTTCTGCGAGATCAGCCCCGAGCTGTCGAAACCGTTTCGCGGCCTGCGCCTCTGGCTCGCGCTCCAGCTCCACGGCGTCCAGGCGTTCCGCGACGCGCTCGAAGAAAAGCTCGCGCTCACCCTCTACGCCGCGGACGAGCTGCGGGCGACCCCCGAGATCGAGATCCTCGCCGAGCCGCAACTCTCGATCGTCGCCTTCCGTCACCGCCCGCCCGGCCTCGAAGGCGAAGCGCTGAACGAGTGGAACCGGGCGCTGATCGAAAAAATCAATGCCCGGGGCCGCGTCTTCCTCTCCGGCACCCTGCTCCGCGGCACCTACGCGATCCGCATCTGCGTCCTCTCCTTCCGCACCCACCGGGACCGGATCGAGGCGTGCTTGGAGGATGTGCGGGCGGCGATCGCGGAGTAGGGTCAATTCGGCGGGGGGGCCACGATTGCGAAGTGCCGTTCAGACCACCCCGACCTGGGTCAATTCCCCATCCTCCAGCCGCAACGCAGTGAGCGTTCGGCCCCAAGCGCAGCCGGAATCCAGGCAGGTCGCCCGGTCGGCGCGGTGGTAGCCCAGGGCGGCCCAGTGGCCGAACAGGACGGTGAGACCGTCGGGGCGGCGGTGCGGAAGATCAAACCAGGCGGTGAGCCCCGGCGGGGCGTTCTCGGGCGGGCCGCTGTACGGGGAGAGGCGGCCGTTCCGCTCGACCGTGCGGATGCGCGTGAGAACTGTGAGGGCGTAGCGTCGTCGCTCGGTGCCGCGAAGCGTCGGTTGCCAGAAGGCGGGGGGTTCGCGGGCCGGGTCAATCGTGCGGACGTAGCGCTCCCTGCGCTCGTCGCGAAGACCCACCTCGACCTCGCCCGCCAGAGCCGCGGCCTCGTTCGGCGTCCATTGGGGGTGGAGTCCCGCGTGGACCATCAGCCACTCCCCCTCCCTGTGCAGCACCGGCCGGTGCCGCAGCCACTCGAGGAGATCCGCGCGATCGGGCGCTTCGAGGACGGCATCGAACGTGTCGCGCCGCTTTGGCTCCGCGAGCCCTTCCGCGCGCGCCAGCAGGTGAATGTCGTGATTGCCCAAGACGGCGAGCGCGCGATCGCCCAGGTCGGTCACTCGACGCAGAACGCCGAGCGAATCCGGCCCGCGATTGACCAGGTCGCCACAGAACCAGAGCCGATCGGTTCGACGGTCGAAGCGGATCGCTTGCAGCAAGCGGTCGAGCGTCGGTAGGTGGCCATGGACATCGCCGATCACATAGGTCGGCATGGGAGGAGGATTACCCTCGGGCCGCCCGCACCGCGGCGAGCACCGCCTCTTGGGTCAGCAACTCGCTGAATACGTGCGGTGGTGCCCCCGGGCGGTAGAGGACGTAGAACGGGATGCCGTAGCGGCCGTGCTCGGCCAGGAACGCGCCGATCTCGTCGTTGCGGTTGGTCCAGTCGGCTTTCATCGCGACGATTCCCTGCTCTTTAAACGCCCCGGCGACCTCCGCCGTTTCGAGCACCAGGCGTTCGTTGACCTTGCAGGTGAAACACCAGTCGGCCGTGACGTCCACGAACACCGTCTGCCCCCCTTGGGCGAGCGACTCGGCCTGTGCACGGTCGAACGGCACCCAGGCGATCAGCTTCTGCGCCGCCTCGCCGGTGTGGACTGCCGAAGGGGCCGACGAGCTGCCGGCGAGCCAGACCGTGCCGGCGACCGCGGCGATCAGGGCCAGGCCCGCGATCGGCCGCAGTTGGCCGTAGCGGCCGCGGCTGCCGAGCCAGGCGATCAGCGCGAGGGCGAGCAGGGCGAGCTGAACCAGCGCGAGCACCTGCGGCGACACTTGCGACGACAGGACGAAGAACAGCCAGACCGCCGAGGCGGCGAGCAGGAACCCCATGGTCCCTTTGAGCGTCTCCATCCAGACCCCCGGGCGCGGGAGGAAGCGGGCGACCGCGGGGAACGCGGCGACCGCGAGATACGGCAACGACATGCCGAGCCCCACCGCGGTGAACGTGGCCAAGATCGTGCCGGCGCTCTGACCGAGCGCGAAGCCGAGCGCCGAGCCCAAGAACGGCGCCGAGCAAGGGGTCGCCATCAGCGTTGCGAACAACCCGGAAACGAAATGCCCGGCGGTCCCTTCCCGGCCCTCGGCGCCGCCGATGCGCGCCAGCCGGGCCGGCAGCGGGATTTCGAACACGCCCCAGAGGTTCAACGAAAAGAGCACGACGATCGCGGCGAGGAACGCGACGAAGCCGGGCTGTTGAAACTGCACGCCCCAGCCGACCGCGGCACCGGCCGAGCGGGCGGCGATCGCCGCCAGACCGAGCGCCCAGAACGACACCAGCATACCGGCCGCCGTGGCCAGCATGCCGCGGGCGATCTCGCGTCGGCCACCCGAAGCGCTTTGGACCAGGCCGAAGATCTTGAGCGACAGGATCGGCAGCACGCAGGGCATGGCGTTCAAGATCAAACCGCCAAGGAACGCCAGGGCGAGGATGCCGAGCAGGCCCCGGCCCGCCCTGGCCGGCGCGGGCTGAACGGCGGCGGCGGTAGGCGACCCCTCCACCCCGAGCGGCAGGTCGAGCGACGCCTCGGCGGAGGTGGGCGGCAGGCACTGCCGGTCGTTGCACGACTGGTAGGAGAGGACCGCCTTGATCGGCACGCTCTTCCCGGTCGCACTTTGGGGTACCACCAGATGCACACTCGCGCTCACCGTGCCGTCGAACACCGAGAGCGGCTCCTCTTCGAAGGCGAACTTCTGCATCTTCGCCGCCGGATAGGTGATCTGGGCCGGTGCCCAGCCGTCCGGCAGGGTCACCACGAGCTGGGTCGGGATCAGATATTCAAAGGTCGGCTTGTCGCTGTTGACGTGCCAGCCGCTCTCGACGGTGATCGCCGCGATCAGCCGGGCGTCGCTCCCCGGGGCATACGAGGTGCGGTCGGCTTCGAGCACCAGCTTCGCCTTGTTGGGATCGAACGGATTCGATTGGGCGACTGCCGCGGGCGCCGAGGAGGCCGAGGCCGCCAAAGCGAGCAGAGGGAGCGAAAGGGCGAGCAGGCGGCGGTTCGAAATCATGCGGTTCCTCGGCGGCGGGCCGCGGCGACCTGGATCGTCGCCGGGGCATCCTGAAGAGAGTATTTGCCGGCTGCGGAGCGAAAGGTACCCCAGGAGCGCCGGGGCGGGTGCCACAGGTCCGCTCGCGGGCGTGGCAGGCAAGGAGCTTCATGGTCCGCCCGCGCCAACGAGCCGGTGGCCGCGGTTCGCCCCGGCCCCCAGAGAATACCATCCCCTCTATCGGCTCGCATCCCACCGCGAGCGCAGCAGGGCGAACATCCACGCGTCGTGGTCGCCGCCTTGAAAATAGAGCCGGGCGTGGGCGATCCCCTCGGGCAGCGCGCCCACCTTCTCGGCCACTCGGGCGCTCGCGTGGTTGCCTACGGCGACCACGATCTCCAGGCGCACCAGGTGGGTCTCGGCGAAGGCGAATTGGGCGAGCCGGCGCACCGCTTCGGTCGCCACTCCGGCGCGGGTGGCGGAAGTCCGCACCCAATAGCCGAGGTTGGCGATCCGGCCGCCGGGGCGGACCTGGTTGAGCCCGCAGACGCCGAGCAGGCGTTCGCCGCCCGGGGCGCCCGGATCGACGATCGCCATCTCGAAACCGCTCTTGCCCTCCCATCCCCCTTCGGCGGTGGCGATGAACGTGCGCGCCTCGTCGATCGAATAGCCCGGATGGCACCAGGGCATCCAGGGTTGGATCTGCTCGACCGACTCTTGGACCGCTTCGGCGAGGGCCTCTGCGTCGTCGAGGCGAAAGCGGCGGAGGGCGATCATCGGCGGGGCAGTTTTTCGGAGATTTCAACCTGGGCTCGGGCCCCTCGCATTCTACGGCCCTTCGAGCCGTGGTTTTGGCTCTGATAAGATTCCCGGCGTGAAACTCGCATCCAGAATGTCCCGCGTCGGCGAATCCGCCACGCTCAGAGTGTCGCGTCGCGCGCTCGCACTCAAACGCGAAGGGGTCGACCTGATCGATCTCGGCGCGGGAGAGCCCGATTTCCCTACCCCGGCGGTCGCTGTAGAAGCCGCCCGCCAGGCCCTGGCCGACGGCTTCACCAAGTACACCGCGGGCAGCGGAATCCCTGAACTCCGCGAGGCCGTTGCCGACGACTACCGCGTTCGCTGGGGCTCCCCTTGGACGGCCGACGAAACGGTGATCTCGGTAGGCGGCAAGGCGGGCCTGTTCGAACTGGCGATGGCGCTGGTCGAGCCGGGGGTGGAGATCATCATCCCCACCCCCGCCTGGGTCAGCCTGCCGGCGCAGATCGAGCTGGCGGGCGGTACGCCGGTTTTGGTCGCCACCTCGCCCGACGACGGCTTCGCGCTCCATGCCGAAACGCTGCTCGCCGCGGTCACCGAACGGACCCGGGCGATCCTGATCAACTCGCCGTCGAATCCGGCCGGCGGACTGATCTCGCGCGCCGAGCTGCGCGCGCTGGTGGAGGGTGCGGCCGCCCGGGGACTCTTGGTGATCGCCGACGAGACCTACTCCCGGCTGGTCTACGACGGCGCGGAGGTGGCCTCCGTCGCCGCGCTCGCCACCGAGTTTCCCGACACCGTGGTGCTCGCCGGATCGTTCTCCAAAACCTACGCGATGACCGGCTGGCGGGTGGGCTACGTGCTCGGGCCGCCAGAGCTGATCCAAGCGGTCTCGGGCGTGCAGAGCCACGTCACCTCGAACCCAACCTCGTTCGCGATGGTCGGCGCGCTCGCGGCACTCTTGGGAGCCGAGCCGGAGGTCGAACGGATGGTCGCGACCTACCAGGAGCGGCGTGATTTTCTGATCCCTCGCCTGAACGCCATCCCGGGTTTTTCGTGCGCTCCGCCGGGCGGCGCCTTTTATGCCTTTCCGCGGGTGACCGGGGCGTTTGCGCCCGGCCGGGCCTGCTCGGTGACGTTCGCCGAGTTCCTGCTGGAGAAGGCGCGGGTGGCCGTCGTACCCGGTTCGGCATTCCATGGCGACCAACACATCCGGCTGTCGTTTGCGACCTCGCTCGAAGAGCTGGAGCGCGGCCTCGAACGGATCGCCGCGGCGCTCGCTTGACGCGGCTCCGAAGCACGGCCTTACCCCAGGCCCAAAACCTCTTTCGAACGCTCCCCTTCTGGAGGACACCGATGCGTAACCGACGTCAGATCACCCGCCGCCTTCTCGGCCTGGGGTGCGCCCTGCTCGCGCTCGCCGCCGCGGCTCCCGCGATGGCGCAGACCGGCGCTGCCGCACCCACGATCGAAGAGGCGACCCAATTCGTCGCCGAGGCCGAACAGCGCCTGATCGAGCTGGGGCTCGACGCGCAGCGCAACGAATGGGTGAAGCAGAACTTCATCACCACCGACACCGAGATCCTGGCGGCCAAGTCCGGCGAGCGCGCCGTCGCCGCCGCGGTCGAGTACGCCAAGAAGGCGCCGCGCTACGACGGCCTCGCGGTGCCCGCCGACGTGCGGAGGAAGCTCGAATTCTTGAAGCTGTCGCTGGTCGTCCCCGCGCCGAGCGATCCCAAGAAAACGACCGAGCTGTCGCAGATCACCGCCTCGCTCGATGCCGACTACGGCCGCGGCAAGTACTGCGCACCGGGCAAAGAGTGCCTGGACATCGAGAAGCTGTCCGACATCATGGACGCCTCGCAAGATCCCGCCGAATTGCTCGAAGCCTGGCAAGGCTGGCGCACCGTTTCGCCGCCGATGAAGGAGCGTTTCGCCCGTTACGTCGAACTCGGCAACGAAGGCGCCCGCGAACTAGGCTACCGCGACATGGGGGCGCTCTGGCGCTCGAAGTACGACATGCCGGCGGACGATTTCTCCCAAGAGGTCGATCGCCTGTGGAATCAGGTCAAGCCGCTCTACGACCAGCTTCATTGCTACGTCCGCGCCAAGCTGGTGGCGAAATACGGCCCCGCCGTGGTCAAGCCGGGCGAGCCGATTCCGGCGCACCTGCTGGGCAACATGTGGGCGCAGGACTGGAGCAACATCTACCCGCTGGTGGCACCGCCGACCGCCGATCCCGGTTACGTCCTCACCGACCGCCTGAAAGCCAAGGGGACCGACGAGATCCAAATGGTCAAGTACGGCGAGGCGTTCTTTACCTCGCTCGGTTTCGACCCGCTACCCGCGACGTTTTGGGAGCGCTCGTTGATCGTGCAACCGAAGGACCGCGACGTGGTCTGCCACGCCAGCGCCTGGGATCTCGACAACGAGGAAGACCTGCGGATCAAGATGTGTACCCAGGTCAATGCCGAGGACTTCGCGACCATCCATCACGAGTTGGGCCACAACTTCTACCAGCGCGCCTACAACAAGCAGCCGAACTTCTTCCGCGACAGCGCCAACGACGGCTTCCACGAGGCCGTAGGCGACACGATCGCTCTGTCGATCACGCCGGAGTATCTGAAGAAGATCGGCCTGATCGACACCGTGCCCGATCCGTCCAAAGACATCGGCCTGCTGCTCGACCGCGCTCTCGATAAGATCGCCTTCCTACCCTTCGGTCTGCTGGTCGACCAGTGGCGCTGGAAGGTGTTTTCGGGCGAGATCACGCCGGAGCACTACAACGAGACCTGGTGGCAGCTGCGCCGGAAGTACCAGGGCATCCAGCCGCCGATCGTCCGCACCGAGGCCGATTTCGACGCCGCGGCGAAGTACCACGTAGCCGCGAGCGTGCCCTACACCCGTTATTTCCTCGCCGCGATCCTGCAGTTTCAGTTCCACCGCTCGCTGTGCGAGATCGCCGGAGTCGAGGGGCCGCTCAACCGCTGCTCGATCTACGGCAACAAGGAAGCGGGCAAGCGGCTCAACGCGATGCTCGAAATGGGCGCCAGCCGCCCCTGGCCCGATGCGCTCGAAGCGCTCACCGGCAGCCGCCAGATGGACGCCACCGCCATCGTCGACTATTTCGAGCCGCTCCTGGTCTGGTTGAAGGACCAGAACAAGGGGCAGACGTGCGGCTGGTGAGGTAGGGGGCAAGATTCGAGGGCGGCCACGAGGAGGGAGGGGGGCCGCCCTCGCAAGCGCCCCCCCCCATTCCAACCTCGCACCGACCGAACCGAGGTAGTCTCTAGCCATGATTCGGCCCGGCCCCCCGCTTCTTCTGGTACTTCTCGCCGGCTGGATCTGCGCCTGCCGCGAGACTTCGCCGCCGGCCGGCTCGACCGTCGAATCCAAGCCAGGGTCGGGACCCAAGAGCAGCGTGGCCTTCACGTTGCGCGAGAAGGATCTGATCCCCGAGGGGATCGCCGCCGATCCGGCGACCGGCCGCCTGTTCGTGGGGTCGATCGAGAAGCGCAAGATCGTCGCCCTCTCCCCTGACGGCAAAGAGCGCACGTTCGTGCCGAGCGGCGCGGCGGGCTTGGGTCCCGTGCTCGGCCTCACGGTCGACTCCGCGAACGGGCTGCTCTGGGCGGTCTCTGAGCCCGCGGGACGACCGAAGAGCGATCCGGGTACCTTTCATGGTCTTTATGCCTTTGCCCTCGCGGACGGCTCGCTCGTTCGCCGGGTCGAGCTGCCCCGGGCGCTCGGTCCGGGGCACCAGCTGAACGATCTGTGCCTGGACGCCGCCGGCACGGTCTACGCCACCGACAGCGCGGCGGGCGCGATTTTCCGCGCCGGCCCGAAGGAGAAAACTCTCTCCGAGCTGCCGCTCGCGCCCGGCGCCGGCCAGCTTCTGCGCTACGCCAACGGCATCGTCTGCGCCTCCGGGCCGGCCCGGCTCTACGTCGCCACGGCCGACGGCCTGGTCGCGGTCGATCCTATGGCCGGCACCGTCGTCCGGCTCCCGACCCCGCCCGAAGCTTCGAACGCCCTCGGCCGCCTGGGCGGGATCGATGGGCTCTACCTCGAAGCCCCGAACCGCCTGCTCGGGATTCAAAACGGCACCGCCGTCGGCTCCGACAGCGTGATCCGCGCCCTCCTGGACCCCACGGGCCTGATCGTCGAACGAATCGAGATCCTCGAAGCCAACCAGCCGCTATTCGAGATCCCAACCACCGGCGCGCTCCTTAACGACTCGCTCTATCTGATCGCCAACAGCCAAATCGACCGCTACGACAAAGCCGGCAACCTCGACCGGCGCAAACTCGAACGGCCGGTGATTCTACGTTTGGGACTGTGAAATGAGCCCTGAGCCCCTCATCGCGGCGGAGGACCATCCGCTGTCCAAGCGCATGCGGGCCTTCGGCTGTCCTGAACTCATCCCGCTCGACCAGCCGCTCTCCACTCCCTTACAGATCGAGTACCTGGACCTGCTTCCGAAGAAGGGCACTTCCTCTGCTCCTCTCGTGTCCGGCGTCGCCGAGAATCAGGGAACGGCTTTGCTCTACGTCTTGGATGCCGGTAGCGAGGGAGTGGACGCCGCCAAAATCGCCGAGATCCAACGTCTACTCGCCAACCGTAGCGACCCCGCCTGGCTTGGAGTGGCTCGCCCCGGCTCTCTCGATCTGTTCCCCATCGGCTTTGACGAAACGGCTTCCACCACGCCCTTACGAGTGATCTCCGAGAAGGAGAGGACTGCCCCTCTCTTCTTCCAGAGCCTGGTCCACGGCTCTTTCTCAGGAGGCGAGAGAGTCCAGGGCGCCGACTACGTCTTCAAAAAAATTTTTCACCTCTTGACGCAAACGATCGACGAATACGTCGGAGAGGACGCCAAGGGGCACGAGCTGCAACCCCTCGACGTTCTTTCGATGGCCGGACGCGCTCTCTTCTTTCGCTTTCTCATCGACCGCAAGATCGTGCTCGCTTCGGAACGAGAGGAGATCTGCCCGGCGGCTGATGGACTGAAGGACGCCTTCGCCAACGCCGAGAAGGCCGCGCAGACCTCCGCCTGGCTCGACGAGACCTTCAACGGCGACTTCCTTCGCCTCATCGACGAGTCGATCCCGGCAACCGATCGAGCGGCCCGCCAAGAGGCCTACCGGCATTTCTATCTGCGGATCGAACGCCGCGCAGGCAAGAGATTCTTCCATCACCTCCACGCCATTTTGAACGGTTGGCGGGGAACCGGAGGTGTCTTCCAGCAGGAGCTGGACTGGGGCGATCTCGATTTCGCCCACATCCCGGTGGGAGTTTTAAGCCAGGTTTATGAGAGCTTCAGCCATCGGGCCGATCCCGCTACCGCTCGCGAGACGAGCGTTCACTACACGCCGCGCACGATCGCGCGGCTTATGGTGGACCAAGCTTTTGCGGCGGTACCCGACCCTTCTCGGACGATGGTTCTCGACCCCGCCTGCGGCGCGGGGATCTTCCTGGTTCTCGCCTTGCGTCGTCTCGTCAGCGAGCGCTGGCAATTCGACCAAAAGCGACCCAACACCCGGACGATTCAAAACATCCTCTACGGCCAGCTTCGCGGCTTCGAAGTCAGCGAGTCGGCCCTGCGTCTCGCGGCTCTCTCGCTATACATCACCGCCATTGAGCTGAACGGCACGCAGCGACCGCCACATGCATTGAAATTCCCCAAGGACCTGCGAGAAGGTGTGCTTTTCCATTTCGGAGACGATTCTCCGGAAAAGGCAACCTTCTCTCTCGGAAGCCTCGGGCCGCGCGTTCCGCCAGAGTTCGATGGCGCCTTCGACCTCGTGATCGGCAACCCGCCCTGGACGCGCCTTCGCGAAGAGGAATTGCAGAGAACTGGTCACAAAAGCAAGTCGGGCACGAAAAACAAGACGGCCGCTCTGAACGCCGAGTTCACCAGGATCGGGCAGCGGGTGCTTCGGGAACGAGGTTTCGGCGAACTGGCGAAACGTTATAAAAACCCGGACAAGAACCCCGACCTTCCTTTTCTCTGGCGGGCGACCGAGTGGGCCAAGAAACCGACCGGAATCATCGCCCTGGCCTTGCCCGCCCGACTGATGGGGCGTACCAGCGGAAAGGGTTACGAGGCTTGGATGGCGATCCTGAAAAGCCTCTCGGTAACAGGCCTGATCAACGGTGCCGACTTGCGTTGGTCGAAGGTTTGGGAAGACGTAAAGATACCCTTCTGTCTTCTCTTCGCGCGCAATACCGCGCCGCCGCCGGAGCATCGCTTCATCTTTGCGGCCCCTCTCCACGAGCCCGGGTTGAATCAGCAGAGCCGCTTTCGTCTGGACTATGAGACGGCCCGGCCGGTCAGCGTCGAGCGGATCGAGCGTCAACCTTGGGTTCTCAAGACGTTGTCTCTCGGCACGTGGCGGGACGTTGAGGTGATGGAGAGCCTTCTGCAAACCTTTCCTCAGAACTTGGCCGAGTTTTGGAAGGGGTGGAATTCGGAAGAGGACAAGACCGGGCAGGGATTCAACGTTTCTGCCGGTTTGGCCCAAAAGCCCGCCGATTTCTTGGCCGGCCTTAAGGTCTTCGCGCAACCTGGCGCCGGCAGCGCCCTAGACGTTCGGGATCTGGACACCTTCTTTGAGCGGTATGGTCAGAGAACCGCCCACATGCCCCGGACCAAGAATCTCTTTCAGCCTCCCCTGCTCATCGTTCCCCAGTCACCCGGCGCCGATCAAAAGGGCCTCCGCGCTTACCTTTCGCGAGTGGCCCTGGCCTTCTCCCAGAGTAACTATGGGTATTCGTGCGCCGGTCACCCTGAAGCCGAAACGCTGGCGGCACTGCTCTATCTGCTACCTCACTCGACGCTCTTTTCCTACTTCTGCTTGATGTCCAGCCGGCGAGCTGGCTTCGACCGGCAGACGTTCAACAAGGAGGAACTCGACGCGATCCCGTTCCCCGATCCCCTTCTGCTTCCGGCGCCTGAGAAGGCTGCGATGCAAAGGCTCGCGCGCGAGTTGGAGAGCAACCAAGCACACAGTTACGACGCGATCGATTCTTTCCTGTTTCGCCTGTACGGCCTCGATGACGAGGCTGCCCAAACCGTTCGCGACACTCTCTTTTCTGCCATGTCTTATCGCCGGCAAGGTAGCGCGGCTCTGGACCGCACAACCCAACCGGACCGCGAACCGTTCCGCCAAGAACTGGGCGACCTGCTGGCGCCATACTTCAACGTCTGTGGCGAGCAGATCTTCGTCGAAGAAGCGCGTGATCAACCGGACCGGTGGGAGCAGCCTTGGTTCTTTCTCGCCCTCTCGCGCGCGCCGGAGTCGGTGGCTGTGAGCCCTACCCTGCTGCGCAAAGCCATGCAGGAGGCCAACGAGCGGTCGGCGAGCCGTATCTTCGTCAGGCTGCCTGGCAAGCGTGGCCTGCTGTTGGGGCTGCTCAACGAGCGCCGCTGGTGGACGATCACGCGGGCACGCCTTTGCGGTCAGGCGATTCTCCGCCAGCATCTGGACGCCTTCGGATTGCCCGAGACGGTATGAATCGAACCCAGGTAGACGGGTTCTTCACCCACGGCATCCGGCCGGAATCCTACCGGCTGCCGCACCCGCGGCTCGGGTTGCCGGTGATCCTTTTGGTGCGCCGCGTACTCGTTCGGGCGTTCGAAATCCTATTGGAAGGGGGCTGCTCCTTGGCGACCCAGGACGAGGACGGCGTCACCCTGGCGTTACGGAACGTGATCGAGAACGACCTTCGCCTAAATGGCCGAGTCCCAGGTTTCAATCGTCACACCTTCGACTTTGTATCTCGACAAGCTCAGGTGGAGAATTTCGACTCCTCCAAGCGGGGGAAGGCACCGGACCTGTGCTTCCGGCTACGCAATGACGAAGAAGAACCGCGCCCGGTCCTCTCCGTGCACGACGCCCTCTTCGTGGAGTGCAAGCCCGTGGATACGACCCACGCCGCTGGCGGAGCCTACTGCGACAAAGGCCTCTGCCGATTTATCGAAGGCGACTACGCCTGGGCGATGGAGGAAGCGATGATGCTCGGTTATGCCCGGGCGAATCGGAGCATCGCCAAACATCTGATCCCCGCAATGCGGGAATCCCAACGCCTCGAAGCCTTACAGACGATCGAGCTTCCGCGGCCTGTCCCCCTGACCGAAGCGACTAAAGAGCAGGAAACAGAGACTCTCCACGTAAGCCGTCATCGAAGAGGATTCACCTGGCCGGACGGTAAAGGCCGGGCGACCGATCTCTGGATCTACCACTCCTGGCACCGGTGCGACTAGCGCTCCGAAAGAGCGTCAGCCCCAGCCGATCGCCTTGGCGCTGGCTGGCACGGTGCAGCGGCCCGAGGCGGTGAGCGCGAGGGTCTGCCCGTCAGTTCGGGTATCGAGCAGCAGGCCTTCGTTCCGGAGGCGCAGATCGTCACGCTGCGCAGCTATGTCCGGCAGCGGGACCGCTGGGTGACCGACGCAGGACGAGCCATCCAGCACATGCAGCAGGCGCTGGAGCTGATGAACGTCAAGCTCACCGAGGTGGTCAGCGACATCACTGGCGGCACCGGCATGGCGATCATTGACAGCATTTTGGCCGGCGAGCGCGATGCGGCGCGTTTGAGCGAGCATCGCCACCCCCGGTGCTTGCGCAGCAGGAAGATATTGCCCGTGCGCTTCTGGGGTCGTGGCACGAGGAGCACCTGTTCGCGCTCGAACAGTCGCGCGATCACTATCGATACCTGGGCGAGCGAATCGCGGCTTGCGACGCACGGATCGAAGCCGTGATGGGCTCCCGAACCAACCCGGACGAGCCCGGCCCGGAACCGCCCAAGACCAGCAAGCGCGACCGAAGCCCACACCCTTTCCGGTTCGATGCCCACGGGCATTGCTATCGTTTGGCGGGGGTGGACCTGACCGCCGTCGATGGAGTCGGAGTCAATACTGTCCTCACTGTGTTAGCGGAAACCGGCGTGGACATGTCCCCTTGGCGTAGCGAGCGAGCTTTCGGCTCCTGGCTCGGCCTAGCTCCGAACCTGCGCAAATCCGGAGGTAAGGTCCTGCGCTCTGCCACGCGGCCCAATGCACAGCGCGCAGCCAATGCCTTCCGGCTCGCTGCTCAAGCCTTGGCCAACTCCAAGTCGGCTCTCGGAGCCTTCTATCGCCGGTTGCGAGCCCGCATCGGTGCGCCCAAGGCCATCACGGCGGCGGCTTACAAAATCGCCAAACTCTTCTATCGCATGCTCGCGACCAAACGTCCTTACCAAGACATTGGCCAGGCCGCCTACGACGACCGATTCCGGGCTCGCCGGCTCCGATCCCTTCACCGCATGGCCAAGGAACTCGGATTCGAACTTGTCGCAGCAGAGGGTGCCTGAACCGTTGGTTACTGGGAAGGGTTTAGCCGATTTCCGCGGCGGCGAGCGGCTGGCAGGGCCTCGTCAAAGTCCGCGTTGCGGGGCCAGGTGGGGTGCAGATGTGGGTCAGCTCGCCGCCTCTCCATGCCAGGCTGTCGCGGGCGACGCGTCCGGCCCGTTGGGCCGGCCGGCTGCGAATCGGCTCGCGCCACTCGCGAATTCGCTCGCACCTTCCGGGAATCTGCCGATGCTCCTGACCAGATCGTTCGAGCCCCTCAGGAGATCGCTGGTGTCTC
>JBBRUC010000061.1:0-29105 GCA_038248205.1 Thermoanaerobaculia bacterium | reverse complement strand
GGCACAACGAACGCCGCGGCGACCGCGAGCGCCAAAACGGCGAACAGTCGCTCGAAATCGCCTCGACTCCTTGCGGGAAGCAGAAACGCGGGGACCAGCAGGGCGAACAGCGCCAGAACGCCGATCGCCTCGGCGGGAGGACGAACCGGCGGCAAGGTTCCCGCCAGAGCGAGCGCGGCGGCGCCCCAGAGCACGGCGGGACGAGCGAGCGCCGTAGAGCGCAGGGTAGAGGCCACCAGAGCGGCGATCACCGCCACGCCCGCCGCGCGCGGCTCCCAGAGGAAGGGCAGGAACATCGCGATTCCCGCCACGGCGCGCACGACTTTCGGAACCTCCGTGTCGGCCGAAAGATCGCCGAGGGCGAGGACGACCAGGGCGAGGGTGGCCGCGACGTTCCACCCCGGCGCGAGCAGGGCGACCGCCACGAGCGCCAGGGCCGTGGGCTCCGCGCCGCGCCTCCTGGACAGCCAACAAGCGGCGCACCCGGCGGCCACAGGCAGGGCGAGCAGGGCAAACAGGTCTTTCGGATCGAAAAGGGAGGAACCGAACAGCAGTCGCCCGCGCAGCAACGCCTGAAGCCCGAACGCGAGCGCCACCGCGGCTCCGCAAGCCAGTCGCCCCGGCTCGGCCTGTACGCGTCGCCAGGCGGCGACGCAGAGCGCCCCGACCAGCACGGCCACGACGGTAGAGCCACGCAACGGCCCGCGGGGCAATGCCCAGGCCGCCGTGGTGGCAAGCGCCGCGCCGACCCCCAGCTCCCGCGCCGGCGAGGGTGCCAAGAACGCCACCGCGGCGAGTAGGGCAAAGACGATCCGCGAAAGATAGAGCGATTCGAGCCCCGCCAGCTTGTCGAGTTCGAACCCGCCAAACGAGGCGATCGCCGCATAAGCCGCCAGTGCGACCGAAACCCGCACCACGTCGCCGAGCCAAGAAGGGCGCACGGAGGCCGGGTTGCCGGTCGGCGGGGGAGGCTCGAGGCGAAGGTGGGCGATGGATTTTTCTAGGATCATGGGTGTGATGTTCAACGAAGGCTTGCTTTTCCCCGGGAGCGCCGAGCACCCGCTCGGCCGCGACGGCGACCTCGGCTTCGAATGCCGAGCTGGAACTCGGCGTTCCCGGGATTCTTGCGTGAGTGTACGTCGGGGCTCGCCCGATCGTCATTGACGCCCCCTCCCCTCTCCCCGCTACACTGCACCCTATGCTTTCGAGAGAACTTTTACGCGAACAGCCGGAGCGCGTCCGGCACGCCTTGACCGACCGGCGAGGCGACCCGGGCATGCTGGACGAATGGCTTCGGCTGGACGCCGAGCGGCGCTCGGCGCTGGTCGAAGTCGAAGAGATGAAGCGGCGCCGCAACGAGGCGAGCCGCGAGATCGGCAAGGTCAAGCAGGCGGGCGGAGACGCCTCCGCCGCGATGGCCGAAGTGGGCAAGTTGAAGGCGGACATGGAGCGCTTCGAGTCGCGGCTCGCCGAGATTGACCCGGAACTGGAAAAGATCGAGCTGATGCTGCCCAATCTGCCGCACGAGAGTGCGCCGCGCGGCGACGAGTCGGCCAACCGGGTGGAGAAGACGGTGGGCACCCCGCGCGTGTTCGATTTCGAGCCGCAGGCCCATTGGGATCTCGGCCCCGCCTTGAACATTCTCGATTTCGAGCGCGGCGCCAAGCTCACCGGCTCCCGTTTCACGGTCTACCGTGGCGCGGGCGCCAAGCTCGAACGGGCGCTGATCAACTTGATGCTCGACCTCCACACGGAGCAGCACGGCTATACCGAGATGCTCCCGCCGTTCATCGTCAACCGGGCCTCGCTCGTGGGGACCGGCCAGCTGCCGAAGTTCGAGCAGGATCTGTTCAAGCTGGAGGGGTTCGAGTACTTCCTCGTGCCCACGGCCGAGGTGCCGCTCACCAACCTCCACCGCGACGAAATCCTGGACGAGAGCGTGCTGCCGATGCGCCTCACGGCCTACACCCCCTGCTTCCGCAGCGAGGCGGGCTCCTACGGCAAAGACGTGCGCGGCCTGATCCGCCAGCACCAATTCAACAAGGTCGAGCTGGTTCAGCTGACGACGCCAGAGACCAGCCACGCCGCCTTAGAAGAGCTGACCAGCCAGGCCGAGCGCATCCTGGAGCTGCTGGAGCTGCCCTACCGCCGCATGTGCCTCGCGACCGGAGACATGGGCTTTTCCGCCGCCAAGACCTACGACCTCGAAGTCTGGCTCCCCGGCCAAAGCGCCTACCGAGAGATCTCCTCCTGCTCCAACTGCGAGGACTTCCAAGCCCGGCGAGCCAATCTTCGCTACCGCCCGGCGTCTGAAGGGGGCGGAGGAAAACCGCGCTTCCTACACACCCTGAACGGCTCCGGCCTAGCGGTCGGCCGCACCCTGATCGCGGTCCTAGAGAACTACCAACAGGCCGATGGGTCGGTCACGATTCCCGAAGCCCTACGCCCCTACCTGAGGGGCCTCGCGCGAATCGCGTCCGCCGGATAGAGTTTCCCCCACGGAGGGGTGGCTGAGCGGTCGAAAGCAGCGGTCTTGAAAACCGCCGGGCCTGCAAGGGTCCCATGGGTTCGAATCCCATCCCCTCCGCCAAGAACCAGGAGGACCGAATGTCGCTCGAATTGACCGCCGTCTACCTCAAGGCGCCCGAAGGCGGCTACGTCGCCTTTGTGGAAGAGCTTCCCGGCGCGAACACCCAGGGCGAGACCCTCGAAGAAGCCCGCGAGAATCTGCGCGAAGCGGTTGAGTTGGTTCTGGAAGCCAACCGCATGCTTTCGGTAGAGGATCTGGTCGGCACGGACGTAATCCGCGAAAGACTGGTCGCTTAGACAACACGGTCTGTCCGTGAGGCCGGGTAGAAATGAACCGTGGGTTTTAGCCAGCTCGCTGCATGGCATACCGCGCTCCCGGCGGAATCCCGAAACCGTCTGACCCGCCCGAGGGCTCGGCGCGCACTCTAGAATTCGGGCGCATCTTGTGCCAGAACCGCAGCAAATGGTTGGCGCGGGTCTTGCCTGTAGCCGTGTGCTACATTCGTGGGCCCTGTCGCGCGGAAACCCTCCGGAGGCGTCTTCGGGCTCTTCCGAAACTTTCGACCAAGGAGTCAAGAACGATGAACGGAATGGATCGCAAGCTCGGGCGCCGCGCCTGGGTCACCGCCCTCGTCCTCGCGCTGGGCGTGTGGATGCCGGCCTGCTCGGCCCAGAAGACGGATGCCAAAATGGCGTCCAAGGACATCCCGGATAGTGAAGTCGTGGCCAAGTACGGCGACAAGTCGGTCACCGCCGGCGAAGTGCGCAAGAACTCGGCGACCGATTTCGACCAGCTCGAACTCCGCCTCAAGCAGTGCCAGTCGGAGTACGAGAAGGGCAAGCACGACGTGATGGACGCGCAGGTGCGCAAGCTGGTCCAGGAGTCGCTGATCGAGAAGGAAGCCGCCGCCAAGAACATGACCAAGGAGGCCTTCCTCGCCAGCGCCGTCGCGGTCACCGACCCGACCGACGCCGAGATCGACGCGTTCTACGAAGAGAACAAGGCGCGCATCCCCCCGGGCACCACCAAGGAGCAGATCGCGCCGCAGATCAAGAGCTACCTCTCCCAGCAGCGCCAGGCCGAGGCGAAAGATAAGTTCACCACCGATCTCGAGACCAAGTACAGCGTCCGCTACACCCTGGAGCCGATGCGGGTCGAAGTGGCCGCGGACGGCCCCTCGAAGGGACCGAAGAACGCGCCGGTGACGATCGTCGAGTTCTCGGACTTCCAGTGCCCGTTCTGCTCGAAGTTGATCCCGACCGTCGATCAGGTCACGGCCAACTACGGCGACAAGGTGCACCTGGTCTTCCGTCAGTTCCCCTTGAACTTCCACCAGTTCGCCCAGAAAGCGGCCGAGGCTTCGTTGTGCGCCGAGGAGCAGGGGAAGTTCTGGGAGATGCACGATGCGATGTTCGGCAACCAGAACGAACTCGCGGTCGACAAGCTGAAAGAGAAGGCCGCGTCGTTGGGCCTCAATGCCGACCAGTTCAACACCTGCTTGGACGGCGGTAAGTTCGCGACCCGCGTCGCCGACGACCTGAAGGCCGGTTCCGAAGCGGGCGTCTCCGGTACCCCGGCGTTGTTCGTCAACGGCCGCTTCATCTCGGGCGCCGTTCCCTACGCGGACATCGCAAAGGTGATCGACGACGAGCTGCAGCGCAAGGGCGCCAAGTAAGCGCCCCGATCGACCCTTAGGTTTTGGTCCGAACGCCCGGTGGAGTCACCGGGCGTTCCTGTTTTGGGACGGCTTTGCCGCGAGCAGGGCCTCGATGCCCACCGGGAGGAGTTCCCCGTGACCCTCGACGACCACCACATCCCGTATCGTCCGGATCGGTACCCGCCGGAGGAGTCCCTGGCGCGCGGGCGCGACTTTCTTGCCGAGATGGACCGTCGGCGCAGCGTCCGCTTCTTCTCCGATCAGCCGGTGCCGAAAGAGGCGATCGAGCTGGCGATCCGCACGGCGTCCACCGCGCCGTCCGGGGCTCATCGGCAGCCCTGGACCTTCGTCGCCATCGCGGATCCGGAGATCAAGCGCGAGATTCGCTCCGCGGCCGAAGCCGAAGAGTACGAAAGCTACGTCGGCGGCCGGATGCCTCCGGAATGGCTCGAAGCGCTGCTGCCAATGGGCACCTCGTGGGAAAAGCCGTTTCTCGAAACCGCGCCCTGGCTCGTCGTGGTCTTCGAAGAGTTGTTCGGCCGCTTGCCGGACGGCTCGAAACGGAAGAACTATTACCCGAAAGAGAGCGTCGGCATCGCCTGCGGACTGTTCATCGCCGCGCTCCACCGCATGGGCTTGAGCACTCTCACCCACACGCCG
This sequence comes from Thermoanaerobaculia bacterium, assembly GCA_038248205.1. Lineage (GTDB taxonomy): Bacteria > Acidobacteriota > Thermoanaerobaculia > Multivoradales > UBA5704 > DASYKS01. Next base: position 24,258 of record JBBRUC010000061.1, on the reverse strand, counting down.
AGCCCGATGGCGTTCCTCTCCCGCATCCTCGACCGCCCCAGCAACGAAAAGCCGTTCATCCTCTTTCCCGTCGGCTACCCGGCGCTCGATGCCACCGTGCCCGACCTACGGCGCAAAGGGCTGGACGAAGTGGCGATCTGGCGCGAGTAGGTGTCGGTACCCCTCAGTAATAGTCGGCGCAGGAGAGGAAATAGCCGCAGCGCGGGTCCGGGCAGTACAGCTTGCACTTACGCTCCGCCAACTCCTTCCCGCAGTTCGGACAGGTGCGCATCAGCACTTCCGCCGCAGCGCGTGGCGGCGGCGTGATCGTGAGGCCGGGGTCGCCCAGGAGCGAAGGCGAACGGTCGGAGGATTCGCGAGGAGGCGCCATGTTTTTGAGTCGAATCGACGGGCTCGGTTAGCCTCGGCCCACGCGGGCTACGGTTTCGGTGCGGCGGGCGGCGCGGCCGGGCACCAGGCGCAGGTCCAAGCGCCCGGTGCTTCGAATGCCGGGGTTGTAGTAGACGGAGCCCGGGGAGGGCGGTGGCGGCGGCGTCAGGTCATCGCCCTCGTCCGGAATCTCCTCTTCGGCCCCGTCGTCGTAGACCGGCGGTTCGACCGGCTCCGGTCGGGTCCAGGTCTGTAGCCCCGGATTGCCGCGGGGATAGGCCTGGCGTCCGGTATTTCGGCTGGCCCCCGAGGAGGGTTTCACCTGACCGGCCTTGCCCGTGTTCTGCAAGCTCTGCGGACGGAGCACGGTGGGAGCCTCGCCCTTCCCCGTTTTCGTCGCGCCCTCGGCCGGATCCTGAACCGGGGCATCTTCCTCGGCGGTGGTGGACGCCGGCTGCGGCACGAGCAGGTCGCGGATGTGCAAAGGATCGTCGAACCGCGCGGGGGTGAGCGTCTTTTTGTCGTCCGCCCGGTAGGCGCGGAGCATCGCGGAGGTCGTCAGCTTGCTATCGAGGAGACTCGGGTTGACTTCGGGAAAACCGAGCTGCGGATCGAGCGCGAACGCTTTGGCGTAAGAGCGGATCGCCGCGCTGTCGTGCCCCGATTTTTCGAGCAGCGCGCCGACCTGGTAATGCGCCCAGGCGTGCCGCGGTTCGAGTTCGAGCGTGGTCTTGTATTCTTTCATCGCCGCCCGGCTCTCGCCGCGCTTTTCGAGCAGCAGGCCGAGATTGAAATGGAACGACGGGCGCTTGGCGTCGATCTCCAGCGCGCGTCGATAGGCGGTCTCCGCCTCGTCCGAACGCTTGCCGAGTTGGTACAGGTTGCCGAGGTCGTTCCAGACGGTCGCGTCGTTCGGCCGTTCGGCCGAAAGCTTCAACTGGGCCTCGATCGCGGAGGAAAGGTTGGGCGGTCCCGCGGCGACCGTGGCGAGCGCGGCGAGCGAGAGGGCGAGGACGGTCCAGAGGGCTTTACGCAACGTGAATCTCCTTGGCTGACGGCGAACGGAACGGAATCTATGCTCTTCGGCGGATCGAGGGAAGCGGCGGGGAGATCCCGCGTCAGTCGCCCACCGGTCGAGCCTTGAGCTTTAATTTGCCATCCTCTTCGGCGAGGCGGAACTGGACCGCGGCACAGCCGGTCTTGCCGCGCAACGCGGCGGTCTGGCGTTCGAGGTAGGTCTGAAAGGTCGCGAGATCGAAATTGGGGCCGCCGCCCGAACCGGCCGAGAGAGCGGAATAGAGCGCTTCGGCGGCGTGCGGGTCGACCTTGCCGTCGATCACGATGCCGCGGAGCGGATCGAACCGGGGCGGCGGAGGGGTCGTGGCGGCGCGGGCGATCCGCCGTCCCTCCTCGCGCTCGCGGACTCGCCGGTTGAACAGCTCGTTGTAACTGTTGAACCGGGCTTCGAGAACGCCGAGGCGAAATCCTTCGACGGCCGATCGCAGCGTGGTGTTGCGAAGACCTTTGAGCAGATTTTGGATTCGCGTTCGCTGGTCCTCGGGAGGGAAGGGGAGCGCTCCGCTCAAGAATCGCTCGAAATCGATCCGCAGCTGCTGGATGTCGCGCTCGATCTGGTCGAGCACTTCCAGGTAGGAAGAAGGCGCGCCCTTGGCCCCCGCGTTCGAGCCGGTGGCCGGGAGCCGCGAGCGCGCCGCACCCGGGGCGCCGAGCGGTCCCGCGGGCGAGCCGGCGAACGGCGCGTTTCGCTTGGGGTTCACGCTTCACCTAGAATGATCGACGGGATGGAAGTTTTCACGTCCGCTTCAACTCCTTCGGAGGCTTCCTCGGTCGCTTCGGCTGAGGACGACCTGCGCCGCCGCCTGCCCTCGATCGACCGTCTCCTCGCGCATCCGCGCGTGGCGAGCCTCGTCGCATTATACGGGCGCGATCCGGTAAGGGTCCAAGCGCGCCGCGCGGTGGATGCTCTGCGCCTGGCGCCGAGAGCGGGGGAGGCCGAGCCCGCGGGCGGAATCGAGGCCCAACTCGAGGCTGAAATCGCGCGCCTGCCCGATACGCTCGAAGCCGCCCTTCGGCTGGCCGACGGGCCGCGTTTGGTGCGGGTGCTCAACGCGACCGGTATTTTTCTGCATACCAACTTAGGCCGCGCGCCGCTGCCGAAAGCGGTCGCGGCGGCCCTGCCGGCGTTGCTCGACGCCTCCTGCGACCTCGAATTCGATCTTGCGGCCGGCCGCCGCGGACAGCGAAACGCGCGGGTCGAGCGCCTGCTGGTGCGGGCGACCGGCGCGGAAGGGGCGGTCGCCGTCAACAACAACGCGGCGGCCCTGGTTCTCGCTCTGTCCAGCTTGGCGTTCGGCCGCGAAGTGGTGGTCTCGCGCGGCGAGCTGGTCGAGATCGGCGGCTCGTTCCGCCTGCCCGAGATCATGGCCGCGGCCGGGGCTCGATTGGTCGAGGTGGGCAGCACTAACCGTACCCGGATCGCCGACTACGAAGCGGCGGTCGGACCGGACACCGCCCTGCTGCTCAAGGTCTTTCCAAGCAACTTCAAACAGACGGGCTTCGTGGCGGCGGTGGCGCCGGGCGAACTCGCGGAACTCGGCCGGAAGTTGGGTGTGCCGCTCCTGGTTGATGAAGGCAGCGGCCTGCTCCGCCCCCGGCAGGAGGCGCCGCTGCGCGATCATCCGAGCCTTTCGGAGCTGATTTCTGCCGGCTGCGACCTCTGTTGCGGCAGTGGCGACAAATTGATGGGCGGCCCCCAGGCGGGGCTGTTGGTCGGTCGGCGCGAGCTGATCGAGCGGTGCCGTAAACATCCCTTCTATCGCGCCCTCCGCCCGGACCGGGCGGCGCTCGCGGCGCTCGAAGGGGTATTGCGTCTTCATCTGGCGGGTGCGCCTTTGCCGATCGATCGCCTGTGGCCCGATCCCGCCGCGCATCGCGCCCGTCTGGCCGCCCTCGCCGCGGGCCTCGCCGCGGCGGGCTTGGCGGTTGAGATCGTGCCGGCCGAAGCGTTCTTAGGGGGCGGCTCGGCGCCCGAAGCGCCGATTCCCGGCGAGGCGCTCGCCCTGCCCGACGAGCCGGAGGTGGCCTTACGCCTGCGCACGGGGCCGACGCCGGTTGTCGGTTACCTGCGCGATGGGCGCCTGCTCCTCGATCTGCGCACGATCGATCCGGATGACGATCCGGCGCTGGATCAGGCGGTGCGCCGGGCGTATCGCGTGGCGCGATGACCTCGCGGGGAGGTCGCCGGCCCGGCGCCCGGCTTCTGGTGGTCGAGGACAAGGATTCGCTCCGCCGCCTGTTGGTCACCGCGCTTTCCGAAGAGGGGTACGAGGTGGCGAGCGCCGAGGACGTGGCGGGCGCCAAGGCGCTGCTCGGCTCGGGTGCCTTCGCCGCCGTTCTGTCGGATTTGAAGCTACCCGACGGCTCGGGGCTGGACGTGCTCGCCGCAGCGCGCGCCACGCAGCCCGCAGCGCCGGTGATCGTGCTCACCGGTTTTGGTACCGTCGCGACCGCGGTCGAGGCGATGAAACGCGGCGCCTACGACTTTCTGGAGAAACCGATCGAGATCGACGATCTCGCCCGGCTGCTCGAACGCGCCCTGAGAACGGACCGAGCGGCGGACGAATCGATCGGGGAGATCCCGGTGTTCGCGCCGCCCGGCGCGCCGCCGATCGTCGGTCGCCACCCTCGGCTGCGCGCCGCGTTGCGGCTGCTCGAACGGGTGGCGCCGACCGAGAGCACCGTGTTGCTCACCGGCGAAAGCGGCACCGGCAAAGAGCTGTTCGCCCGGGCGCTCCACGCCCTGTCGCCACGGAGCGCGGGGCCGTTCGTGGCGGTCAACTGTGCGGCGATCCCCGAGACCCTGATCGAAAACGAGCTGTTCGGCCATGAGCGAGGAGCCTTTACCGGAGCCGATCGACGCCAGGCCGGCCGCTTCGAACTCGCCGCGTCCGGCACTTTGTTTCTCGACGAGATCGGCGAGCTTTCGCCCGCGGTGCAGGGCAAGGTGCTGCGGGTGCTGGAAGAGCGCTCGTTCGAGCGGGTGGGGGGCGGCGCCACCCTTGCGGCCGACGTCCGGTTGGTCGCGGCGACCAACCGCGATCTGGAGGCGATGGCGGCTTCCGGCGCCTTCCGTTCCGATCTCTTCTTCCGCCTCGCCGTCTTTCCGTTGGAGCTTCCGCCGCTGCGCGAACGGGCGAGCGATGTGCCTCTGCTCGCCCGGCATCTGCTGACCAACCTTTGCGAGCGCCATCGGCGCGCGCCGTTGGCGCTCGACGACGACGCCCTCGAAGCCCTCGGCAGGGAGCCTTGGCCGGGAAACGTCCGGGAGCTGTCGAACGTTTTGGAACGGGCGGCGATCCTGGCTACGGGTCCAACCCTACGTTCCGCCGATCTCCGGCTCGCGGTCCGTTCCCCGCGCTCCGAGCGGGAGCGTCTGGAGGAAGCTCTGATCGCCGCGGCGGGCGATAAGCAGCGCGCGGCCGAGGCGCTCGGGATCAGCTACCGGACGCTCCAGCGAAAGATTCAGGAGCTGGACCTCGAAGGGGTGCCCAAGTACCGCGGCGGCTGAGGCACAAACGTTACCGATGGTAGCGGGTCCCGCTTGCCCAAAAGAGGCCGGAAGCCGCAAGCTCCTGAAAATACGAACGGTCGGCCCTTGGCGTCGACCTTGCTTTATCGAAAGACCCAAGAGCCAACGGCCCGGGTTGAGGAGGAGAGACGTGCGAGAGATTTTGAGCTTCCGAGGGGGGCGTCCGACAGCAGAAGGCGGTTTCTCGGTGGTCGAAGTGCTGATCGCCGCGGCGATCCTCCTCTTCATCCTGCTGGGCCTGTTGCCGATCTTCACCCAATCCGCGGTGAGCAATTCCTCGGGCAACCAGTACACCCAGTTGACCAACGCGGCCAAGTCGGAGCTGGAACGGCTGACGGATCTGCCGCTCGACAACCCAGAAGTGATGGTGCCGACCGGCGTGAACCAGCTGATGTCGACCAGCTACTATTCGGGAACCCGGAAAACGTGGGTCGTCACCTCGGAACTGGGCGCGGAAGAGCCGGTCTGGAACCGGACCGTCTCGGTCATCCAATGCGACCTCACCGGTTTCGTCGACGGTCGTTGCGCGACCCTGCTGGCCGGCGGAATCAGCCCCCCGGCGCAACTGCGGCAGATCGACATCTCGGTCTCTCCGGGGCGAAGCGGAACCAGCTCCGCCTTGACCCTGCTCGGCCTGAACAAGCGCGTCACTCTGTCTTCGATCAAGGTCTTTTGAGGAGATTCGGGCCGATGAGAACCGCATTCCGAACCGACTCCTCCTCCGCCCGAGCGCGGGCGGGCTTCACCGTCGTCGAGCTGTTGATCGTTCTCGCCGTCACGTTGATCCTGACGCTGATCATGCTTCAGCTGTTCAACCTGAGCGATCGGCTCGCCCGGGTTCAGACGCGCATCGCCGAAATGCAGCAGTCGCTGCGCATCGGCCAGTACGACATGGTGCGCCTCGCCCGGATGGCCGGACGCGGCGGGCTGCCCTCCGTACAACCGGGAACGGCCCTGCCCACGGGGATCGCGGTCTCGGTGCGCGGCAACGTCGCGTCCGGGGCGGACAACTTGATCGTCGGCGACGCCGCGTCCCCGAAGCTGCTCGAAGGCACGGACGTCATCTCGCTGCGCGGCGTGTTTTCCACCCAGGTCTTCCAGATGAACTCGCTCGACAAACGGACGTTTCGCCGTTGGGACGATGGTCCGAATCCCGCCAACGGAGCGACCGACGCCGATCCCGCGACCACGACCAACGGCGAGTTTCAGCTCTGCGCCATCTCGCCCGCCGGGATCGATCAACCGCTCGCGCCGTTCAACGAGCTGATCGATGCCGCCGCTTCCGGGACGCCGAGCTACGAAGCGCTCGTGATCGTCAGCCCGCTCGACCATGCGTTCTACACCGTGGTGGAGATGGATCCGGTCAACTCCACCAAGACCTCGACCACCTGCGCCGCCGGAATGGCCGGCGTGACGATCAAATACCTGGTCAGCAACGATCCGGTTCCCCTCGCGTATCGTGCACTCCAGCCGCCCGGGGGCTTCCGCATGCCGCCTCAGCTGACCAGCGCGATCTACGTCGGAATCTTGGAGGAGTACCGCTACTACGTCCGCGAGGATCGCGCCGATCCGCTCGATCTGACCAGCGATCTGGTGCCGGTCTTGGCCCGTGCCCGTTTCTATCCGGGAACCGAAATCCCTTACAACAATGATCCGGCCAACCTGCGGGTCGACATCGCGACCGGCATCGTCGATCTCCAGGCGTCCTTTGGAATCGATGTCGACAACGACGGCGTGGTGATGGAAGGAATGGACGCCGCGAGTCGCCGGAGCGACGAGTGGATGGGCAATGCCCGAATCGCCGACGCGGCCAACGCGGCACCAGAAGCGCCGATCGCCGGCAAACTGGCCTATTTGCGCATCAGTACGCTCGCGCGCACGGAGCGGCGAGATCCCGACTACCAAGCGCCGCCCCTCTTGTCCTCCGAGGACCACGCCTACGCTTACGACGTTCCGGACCACATCAACGGCCGCACCGATCTCATGTACCGGCGCCGGTTGTTGCAGACGATCGTCGACCTGAGGAATCTGTCATGAAGATCCGCCTCTCCTCGCGCCTTCGGGGCGAGCGTGGCAGCGCCTACATCGTAGCGCTGCTGCTGCTGCTCCTGCTCACGGTCATCGGTCTATCCCTTTCGCTCGTGACCCAGAACGAGCTTCAGATCGGGGCGAACGAAAAGCTGATCAACCGGGTCTTTTATGCCGCCGACGCGGCGATTTCGGAATCGACCTCGCGCGCGCTGATCCTCGGCGAATTCGCCGCGGCCACCTCGTTCACGCCGGATTCCGGATCGGCCCCCGCAAACCTCGGTATCGAGGTGGAACGCAATTCATACACCCGGCTCAACTCGCCCTATTGTTCCTTGTGCGAGATCAACCAGCAGCCGGGCGAAGAACCCTACCGGGCGATCACCTATTACGTCGACGTCACGGCGAGGCGTACCGGCACGACGAGCGGAGGCACGGTGGTTCCGCTCGCCGAAAAGCGATTGAACGCGATGATCGACATTCAGCCGTTCAAACCGCAGCTGCCGGTCTTGCCTTGAAGCGAACCTAAGGGTTCGAACATCTGAGGAAAGGGCGGCCAAACGCGCCGCCGGGAGGAGTTATGAAGCACCCAGCACGGAAACTCTCCGGTCGGTCGCGAGTTCTGGCGACGGCGATTCTGGCGGCGTCGAGCCTCGCGCTCGGGTCCGGCCATGCGGACGATCGCCTCCTGTTGCGCCAATCGCCCGCCGATCCTCTGATGTTGATCCTGTTCGACACCTCCGGTTCGATGGCCGAGCAACCGTTGGATTCCGCGGTTCCGATCGGTTCGGCCGACGACCCTGCCTCGAAAATGTATCAGGCGAAAGAGGCGCTCTACACCGCGCTTTTGAACAATCCAGACGTCCACTACGGATTCGCCACGTTCAACCAGGACCAGACGCTCGTTCGGCGCAAGCACTGGGTTTATGAAGCCACCGCGGACGCCGCCTGGTCCGGCCGGCCTCTCTCTTACCCTGCGCAGAACGTGACCTACATCTTCGGCGGCGAAGACGGCGGGACGAACACTCCTCAGCAAGCCTGCAACAATCCGATCACCGTTCCGACGAGCGGATTCGTCAACCAGCTTCGCTGGCATCCGCGAACGGGCGACGCCGGTACCCTCGGCACCCGCTACTACCTGCGCCAGAGCAGCCGGACCTATCGGACCACGACGACTCTCGTCGGCGGCAACCTCGGCGATGCGACAATCAGCGTCAAGGTCGTCCGAGAGCAGAACAACACCTGTTCCTTCGTTGCCGGAGTTCTCGTCGAAACGTATGCGGCGGCCGAAGAACAGATCGTGTCGTTCCAGCTGGTGCGCGAAACTTTCTCGATGCTGTCGGGCACGTCGAGCACTGGACAGGTTTTCGGCTCGGAGGACGTACCGCTCGGACCAACGAGCGGGGCGGGCACGGGCGTTCTCAATAGCTGTGCCGGTGTCGATCCCAATACCGATACGCTGGTGGATCGCTATAGGCTCTCGACCTCGATCAATCTGGCGTACCCCTTGAACCGAAAGTTCGATCGCGGCGACTTCTTGCCTTTCGACTGGATCACGTCGAATCGGGATGAAATCCTGCGCCGCCTGGCTCCGAATCTCCGCGGCACAGAGACCGTGCCCGACTTCAGCCAGGCCCGTTACTTTACCAATCCCACCCTGTTGGGAACGGCGGTGGCGAACCCACCGTTGGCCAACCTCCTACAGGTTCCGTTGATCGCCCAAGGGTACACTCCGCTGGGCAACTCGATGAACAATCTGCGCGATTGGTACGCCGGCTGCCACGACCAAGAAACCTGCACGCCGGGTTCCGGTTGGGTGGACGTTGCACAGGTCGACGATCCGCTATTCGGCTGCCGCCAGAAATACCTACTGATCCTGACTGACGGCCTCGACACCTGCGGTGGTGACGGAACGCTCGGGCCGGCCTGCGAAGGCGCGCGGATCCTGTTTGAAAAGTACGGCATCGAGACGTTCGTCATCGCCTTCGGCAGGGTTACGACCACCGACAACGTGCTCTCTTGTCTGGCGGACAAGGGGTCGGGCGGTACGGTGCAGCCGTTCAATCCGCAGGATCAGACCGGCTTGAACAACGCTCTGGCGTCGATCTTCGAGCGTGTCACCCAAGCGAGCCGCTCGTTCTCCTCCGCCGCGGTGCCTACCGTTCAGGCGAACTTCGAGGACACGATCTACGTGCCGACCTTCACGCCGTTGAACGCCGCGTCGTTCAACGAGCCCGGTCCTACCGCGCAAGGGGCGGGGGCCACATGGGACGGCCACCTGAACGCCTTCTTGAAGCCGATTCCGATCAACCCCTCCACGGGCAAACCGAATGTCGGAATTCCATGTACGCCGACGAAGCGGAGCGGCTGCTTCCTCTGGGATGCGGGCAACGAGATCTTGGGGCAGGCGCCGACGATGGCTCAGCTCAACCCGTTCCCGACCGGTACGCCGCTCTGGAAGATCGGGCCGGCCGACACGGAGCGCCGGCTGTTTTATCCGATAGAGCCGACGACCGCGGCTGTTCCGGTCGCCCGGCGATTGTTCTTGCCCCAGACCACCTTGGCCAATCAGATGGATCTGTGGGAGGGGATGAAGCTGGTCGCCGATTCCACCGATACGGCGCAGGTCGCCGCGGCGAACGCCAAGGTTGATAAGGCGATCAAGTACACCCTCCAGCAGAAGGTCGCGAGCGTCGACGCGATGGGCGATACCGACTTCGTGCTCGGTGACATCTTCCACTCGAATCCTGTTCTGGTGAGCGCTCCGAGTCGAATCGCCTATTTCGACGGCGACGTGCCGAATCCGCCGGGGACCACGATCGCCTGCACGACGAACAAGGGCTACCGCTGCTTCCGCACCAAGCACCAACTTCGGCGGCGTTTGGTCGCGGTGGGCAGCAACGACGGGCAGGTACATCTTTTCGACGCCGGCATCTACCGCGACAACGTGTCGCCTCCGGCGTTCGACAACGGAACCGGCAACGAGGCGTTGGCGTTCATCCCGCGGCCGATGCTCGAGCATCTTCGCCAGCAGTCGGAGGACACGCGGCAGGATTGGGGGGTGGACGGTACGGTTCAGGTGGACGACGTGTTCATCGATCCTCTTCACAACGGCACTCCGACGCCCAACGACCGCGAATGGCGGACGGTTCTTCTCGGCGGCCTGCGCGAGGGAGGTGCCGGTTACTATGCTCTCGACGTGACGCAGCCCGACGCCTACGACGGCGCGGGGATCCCCCGGCCGCTCTCCGGTTCGACCTACGTTCCGTCGTGCTGGAATGGCGGGGCGAGTTGCGGAACGGTTCCCTTCGGGTCGGTGCTCTGGAGCTTCTCGGATACGTCGGACGATGACGGCAACTCGTTCCCCGACCTCGGCGACTCCTGGTCGACGCCGAACACCGGTCGGATTCGCATCGTCACCAACGCGTTGTCCGATCCCAAACAGTATGAAGATCGCTACGTCGCGATCTTTGGCGGCGGCATGGATCCGTCCCTTCAGAACGCGACGGGCAACTGGCTGTACATGGTCGACATCGAGACGGGCACGATCCTGTACAAGCGGCAGCTCGACGGCTCGACCCCGAGCGATCCGGCGGCGGTCGACACCGATCTCGACGGTTACATCGATCGGATCTACATCGGCACCACCAAGGGTTGGCTTTACAAAGTGGACATGAGCAAAGACGTTCAGCTAGTCGACATCGGTGGCGGTGTGAAGCGAATCACCTCGTCCGATTGGGCACCGTTCAAGGTTTTCGACACGGCGACCGACCGAGGCGGGGCCAACGAGGAGATTCGGCCGATCTACTTCCCGCCCTCCGTCGTGTTCGACGCCAAGAGCGGTGCCTTCGCCCTCGGCTTCGGTACCGGCAACCGAGAGGATCTATGGTCGACGGGCGCCGAAGCTCTGATCCAGGGCCGATTCTACTTCCCGCTCGATACCGGCTGGCACGTCCTCGGCGGAAGCGAATTGCCGAGCATCAACACGACCCTGCCCAAGACCGAAGCCGATTTCGTGCAGCTCGACCTCACCACCGCCCTGGCCGGCATCGGGACCAACCTGTTGAACGCGCCGCCGATCGGCAGCCAATCGGGTTGGATCATGCGGTTGGGTGCCAACGAACGGTTGATCTCCAAGTCGCTCACGCTCTCAGGCATCGTGGTATTCACCGGCTTCGTACCGGCGATTCGACCGAATGCTCTGGGCCTCTGCGAAAGAAACGGCACCAGCAACATCTACACAGTGCTCGCGACCAACGGCGACGCGGTTCTCGGCACTCTGCCGGCCGATCGGCGCCGCGTAGTCCTGTCGTTCGTCACCAACCCGTTCGTCGAGACCAACTTCAGCAAGAACCCGCGCGGCAGCGATGCTCCGCCGCCCACCGGAGCCGTTTGCAGGCCCAACGATCAGGCGGTTCTCACCCTGAGATCGCTGTTCCCTCCGGACTGCAAGTTCACGGCGTTCACCCAGGACATCAAGACGTTCCAAGTCGATACCGAGCTCGTTTGCGTCGCCGCGATCCCGGTCTGCGTACGCGAGCAGAACTGGAGGGATCAGTGAGAAGGACCGCTCGTTTCTCGACTTGGCTTCTCGGCGTGTCGTGCCTCCTGGTCGGCACGGCCGCGGCGGCCGATTGGTTGGTGCTTCGCGACGGCTCGCGGATCGAGGTCAAAGGGGCGTGGAAGGTCTCGGGCAAGCAGATCGTGTTCACCGAGATGGAAGAGGGCAGGCTCTCGTCGATCCGCGGCGACCTGGTCGACCTAGACGCGAGCGCCCGCGCGACCGAGGAGGCGCTGCATGCGCCAGATGCCGCGGTCGCGGACCCTTCCGGGGTTGAAACCAAGCCGAAGGCGCGGTGGTCGTTCTCTGATAAGGATTTCACGCGCGCCGCCGCGGTCGAAGAGCCGTCCGTGGCAGACGGCGGGGAAGACGGAGCCGAAGGCGCCAAGGCTCCGCCGGCTCCAAAGTCGGACCTGGACGTCGTCGTCTGGAGCCAGTCGGTCGAACCGGCACGGAACCGAATCAAGGTCTCGGGTACGCTTCTAAACGGCGGCAAGAACATGGCCGCTTCGGTCGTCCTGGAAGTGCAGCTGATCGATCGGCAGGGTGTCGTCGTGGGGGCTCAGTCCGCGGTTCTTCAGAGAACCAGCCTCGCCCCCGGGGAGACGAGCGACTTTTCGACCACTTTCCCGCAGATCGTTACGTATGAAAAGGTGAAGTTCGAGCCGAAAGCATCGATGTTCAAGATCGACGCGCCCGACGCAACTGCCGAAAAGGAAGAAAAGTCCGGCCCGATCGTCTCGCAGTAAGCGGGTTGGCCGTCTGGCGTTCAGACCGCTCGAAGCCGGAGCGTGGCGACAGTTCCCCCTCCCGCTCGATCGGCGAGGTCGAGGGTGCCGCCATGCAGGCTCGCGATCCGGAAGGCGAGCGAAAGGCCAAGGCCCACGCCGCCGGGGCGGCCGGTCACGAAGGGCTGGTAGAGGCGATCGCGGACTTCTGCCGGCAGGCCCGGTCCGCGATCGGAGATCTCGACCGCCAGAGCGCCGTCCGAAGTCCGCAGAGCTTCAACCATGAGCGGCTCGTCGCTTTCCCCTCGGCGCATCGCCTGCGCTGCGTTGAGCAGGAGATTGCGCAGGGCGCGGGCGAGAAGCGGCTCGTCGCCCAAGGCGATCAAATCGCGTTCCCCGCCGACTCGCACCGCCACCCCTTCGAGCGCCGGATCGCGGGCCGCGCGCGCTACGAGTTCGTCGAGCGGCACCGGCTGAAGGCGCGCTGCGCCGGGGCGCGCAAATTCGAGGAAATCGCTCGCGAAGCGCTCTAGATGATCGGCCTCTCGCCGCATTTCGGCGAGGTACTCCGCGACCGACTCGCCGTCGGGCCTGCGATCGATCAGGGTGAGGTAACCGCGAAGGGTCGCGAGCCCGTTGCGTAGCTCGTGAGCGACCCCGGCGGCCATCTCGCCGAGTTGAGCAAGCCCCTCGGCCACCCGCGTGTGCTCGCGTTGCTGGCGCACCGCGGTGAGGTCGGCGAACAGAACCAGATGACCGCGAACGTCGCCGTCCACCCGCCGCAGCGGATGGATCGAGAGGCCGAGGGTCACCCGGCGCCCGCCCGTGCCGTCCGCGGGGCCGCCCGAAGGGCTTAGGACGCTCACCTCCTGCCGCTGTACGCCGGTCCCCGAGCGAACCGCCGACGCGACCAGAGAGAGCACCTCCGGCCGCCCGGCCAGGAGTTCGCCCACCTGCGGCCCGGCCTCCGGCCCCGGGCGAACGACCGGAAGCCCGAGCAGTTCGGCGCCCAGCTCGTTGAGCGCCAGAACCTCCCCTTCCCGATCGAGCAGCAGCAGGCCGCTCTGGAGGCTCGGCGCGAGCGTACGTTCAAGGGCCGCGAGATCGTCCTCGCCCGCCTCCCGAGGGGCCGATCCCGGTGTCCCTGCGAGCGCCCGCTCAAACGTCGCGAGCAGAAAATCGACCTCGTCCTGGTCTTTGGAGCGGGCCGAGCCCGCCTGCTCGGCTCGCGCGAGCAGGCGCTCCCAAGGACCGAGGATCTGTTGCAGAGAAAAGAGAGCGAGCAGCAGCAGAGCGGCGTTGACCGGCAGGACGAAGATCAGCAGCCAGCGGACCGCCCTGAGCTGGTTTGCCAGCACGGCGCCGGGAAGCTCAACCACCAGGACCAGGCTCCTGCCCGGCGCCGCGCCGCCGAGCGGCGCCCGGGCGACCACCAGGTCGCCTTCCTGGCCGAGTGGTCCCGAGGTCGCGATTTCCGGGCCGGGTGCGATCGAGGCGGAGTTTTCTCCCGCCCGTCCCGGCGCCGAGAAAGGCCCGACCTGGGCGATCACCGTGCCGCCCCGGTCGATGATCCCGAGGCTCCCGCCGAGGGCGCGTACCGGTTCGGCCAGCCGGACGAGGAGCCCTTCCCCCGGGGTCAGACCGATCCTCGCTCCCTCCTCGCCCAGCTCGCGGACCAGGCGCCCGGCGATCGCGCCCGCCTCGTCGCGTCGCTCGTCTCGCCACCGCAGCAGCGCGCTACGCAGGGAAAGCAGGGTGAACGTCGAGATCAGGACCAGCAGCAGCAGGGTCGCCGGGAGGAGGATCAAAATCTCCCGCCGCGCGCCGAGCTTCTGGGGTCGCCGCATCCGGGCCTCTAGAACAATCCCAGGTAGGCGGCAGAGATCGCATCGCCGAAGAACAGGCCGACCAAACCGCCGAGCGCCAAGAAGAATCCGAACGGCAGCTTGGAGCGGAACCCGAAGCGGCCCAACAAGAGGAGTGCCAATCCGGTGGCGGCGCCCGCGACGACCGCGACGAACAACGTCACGCCCATCGACCGGAGGCCAAGAAAAGCGCCGATCATGGCGAGCATCTTGACGTCGCCGAACCCCATGCCGTCCTCGCGTCGGATCAGGTACCAAAGCCCCCAGACCAGAAGAAGGACTCCGGCTCCGGCCACCGCGCCAACCACCGCGGAGAGCAGGCCCGGTCCCCGCAACCAGGGCTGTACCATCAGACCCAGTGCGATTCCCGGCAGCGTAATGCGGTCCGGCAGCAGAAAATGCTCGACGTCGATCGCAGCGAGGACGATCATCGCGGCACAGAACACCCAGGCCGCGAGCGCGTCGAAACTAATACCGAAGCGTAGTGCCGAGAGCGCGAACAGCCCTCCGGTGAGAGCCTCGATCGCGGGATAGCGCCAGCCGAACCGGATGCCACAAGTCCGGCAGCGTCCGCGTAGCCAGAGATAGCTAAAGACCGGGATGTTGTCGTACGGCCGGATGGGAGTACCGCAAGCGGGGCAGCGCGAGCGTGGCAGGACGGTGGACAGCCGGCGCGGCAGCCGGTAGATGACCACGTTCAGATAGCTGCCGACCAAAAGGCCGACCAGCCCGGCATAGATCACGTAGAGGAGAAAAAGGGGCACGGCCGGGCAATCTTACGTCAACCGCGACGCCCGGGCGGTCTTTCGGCTCTAGGGCTTTTCGGGCCAGCGAATGAAGAAGCCGTCGGTCCAAAGGATGTCCTGCGCGTAGTCGGTCGGATCGTACGGGCCGAAGGCGTAGGTGTCACCGGAGGCGTTGCCGTCCCGGCCCCTGCTCCGGATCGCCATCACGTGCTGATTGGTCGGATCCGCGACGTTCAGGTAGTAGTCGTAGGGATTCTTCCAGCCGTCCAGCAGCGGCAGCAGCCCGACGTAGTTCGGGGCCAGCACGGTTTGCAGCCCGGTGGCGGAGATGGCTGCATAGTCGGAGAGGTCGGTCGTCGAGGTGCTGCTGGTGCTCGCCCCGGCGGCGGCGGCTCCCGTCTGGTCGGTCAGCCAGGACATCAATCCCGTGCCGACGATCTTGATCTCGGCGACGGTCCGCTTCTGCTTCGCCTTGTTCATGGCGTCCAGCAGATTGGGGATTAGCATTGCCGCGATAATTCCGATGATCGCGATAACGATCAAGAGTTCGATCAGGGTGAAGCCGTTGCCAGTGTTCCGTCGCTTAGAGAACATTTCAAACCCTCCTCTACCTCAGATAGGATTGAGAAAGGCAAGGTCTATGCCAGAGGGTATGGAGCCCTAAAGCACTTAGAATCAGTGGTCTTTGGCGCGCTTTCACCAAGATGTGACAAATTTCGCCACCGAGCCAGCAGAAACTGTCAGAGCGCAGTGAGGTTCTTAAGCAGAGTCTTGGTCCGTTCGATTCCGCGGTCGAGTTCGGCAAGCGGAATCCGCTCATCGACGGCGTGAATGCCGGCCAGATCAGCCCCTTCGAGCGCAAAGGGTGAGAAACCGTAGGCCGGGACGCCCTTTTCACGGAAATAGCGCGAATCGGTGAATCCCGCGATGAACGCGGGTACCACGGGCGCCGAGCCGGCGAGCGTCTTGACGAACGCGGCGAAGGTCGGAGTCGAAGTCGAAGAGGCCGCGGCCGGCGGTGCGGTCAGGAGAAGCTTCGTTTCGAGATCCGGGCCGAGCGCCTTTTCGACCTCGGCGAGGTAGGCCGCCCCGTCGGTATCCGGGAGCAGTCGAACGTCGATCCGGGCGCTCGCGCTCGCCGGGATGACGTTGATCCGGTTGCCGCCTGAAAGCACGGTGATCTGCGCGGTATCGAGAAAGAGATTGGCAAGCCCTGGCATCAGCATTTCGCGCGGACCGGTAGGCTCGACGACTCGATCGATTTCGCGAAACTGCTTCCCGAGGGTCGGATTGTGCAACGGTGCCAAGGCGTGCAGATAGGTGCGCACGGGATCGGTGACGCGCCAGCGCGGCTCGGCCGATAGCAGGCGATCGAGGCCCCGGATCAGGGCGTGGTTGGCGCTCCAGGGATTGAGCCCGGATCCATGGCCGCCGCGGCCCCGTGCGATCACCTCAAGCCAGAGGGGCCGCTTCTGCGCGACTTCGATGCCCCACCAGAGCAGGCGCCCCTGCGCCACCCGGTTGGCTCCCCCCTCGCCGATCACGGCCTCGACACCGCGGAACAGGTCCGGGTGCTTGGCGAGCAGCCAGGCGGTACCCTCGCCGCCACCGCTCTCCTCGTCGGCCACCGCGAGCCAAATCACGTCGCGGCTCCGCCGGATGCCGCTGCGTTTGAGATCGATCATCGCGGCGAGAAAGGCGATCCCGAGGCTCTTGTCGTCGATCGCGCCGCGTCCCCAGAGCCGTCCGTCGCGGATCTCTCCTCCACACGCCGGTACCTGCCATCCGGTGCCGGCGGGTACGACGTCGATGTGGTGGAGCAGAAGGATCGCGCCGCGGGTTGGGCCGGTTCCGGCGTTGGCGGGCAGGCGTGCCCAGAGGTTCTCGCGGCTGGGCGCTGCACCGAATCGTCGGCTTTCGATGCCTTCGCGGGTAAGGATGCCGGCCAGATAGTCTACGGCGCGGCTCTCATTGCCTGGCGGATTCGTGGTGTCGATCCGCAGGTAGTCGCGCAGCCAGACGGACCCTTCGGAGAGCTGCGCCGCCGTGCCCCCGACGGGGGAACAGGCGAGCAGCGGCAGGAGCAGCAGCGCGAAGCGGCGAGTCATGGGGGGATTCTCGCTCTAAAAGACAACCGCCGCGACCGGAGGGTCGCGGCGGCGGATCAAAGGGCTCGAAAAAAGCGGAGGGTATCGCCGAGACGACACCCTCCTCTGACCGAGCCTCCAACAGACAGGAGAGGGTGCTTAGTTGGTCTTCTGCGGCCACCGGACGAAGAAGCCGTCGGCCCAGATGATGTCGCGGTCGTAGTCGGTCGGGTCGAACGAGGTGACGTTGAACGGACCGGATTCAGCAACGCCGCCGCGGCCCTTGCTGCGGATCAACATGACCTGCTGCTCCAGAACCCGCGATCCCTCTTTGAGGTAGAACTCGTAGTCGCCCTTCCAGCCGTCGACCTTCGGGACGTCCTGCATGTAGACCGGGACGAGCAGGGTGGTCAGGTTGGCCTGATCGATCGAGACGTACGAGCCGAGGTCGACCGTGCTCGCGCCAGCGGCGGCGGCGCCGACCTGGTCGGTGAGCCAAGAGAACATCGCGGTTCCGGTGTTGCGGATGTCGGCGACGGTCCGCTTCTGCTTGGCCTTCTGAAGCGCATCGAGGAAGTTCGGAATCAGCAACGCCGCGATGATGCCGATGATCGCGACGACGATGAGCAGCTCGATGAGCGTGAAGCCCTTCTGACGGTTACGAAGACGATTGAGCATTGGCTCCTCCCTATTCTTTGTACCAGACTGCGCCCACGGCCAATTCCATGGGTTTTGCTCTAAGCCAGTAGCAGGCATCGTGCCAGGCCCGTGCCGGAGGGAAACCCTTGAGGGATATAGATCGTCTTCGATCGATCGGACAATCTTTGACTAGAAGCGATGGCAAAAAGTGTCAAAGCGCAAGCCGTCGGACGATCGATTCGTACAATTCAACTCCGTCGACGAAGCCGGGGAGCGCCATTCGCTCGTTGGCGTTGTCGACTTGGAGCGTGTCGGTGCTTAAAATGAGAAAAGGCGAGAGGCCGTAGGAGGGGATTCCCGCGGCGCGGAAGAATCGTGAGTCGGTCGCGGTCCAAGGCAGGAGGGCCGGGCCGATCGTCGCCTGCGGATAGGTGTCCGCCATCACTTTGACGATCGTGCGGAAGTCGGCGGTGTCCGTCGGACTGGGCGAATGGGCGGGCGCCGGATCGGAGATTTGATACTCCAAGCCCTTGAGCAGCTCCGCGGGTACCAGGCGAGGGAACGCCTCTTCGACCGAGGTGTCGCGGAGCAGATGGAGGATCACCCGCAACCGGTACCCTCCCGCCGGAGCGGCTTCGATCGGGAGCGGTAGCGCTTCGTCGCGCAGGAAACCTTTGAGGTAGCGAGGGAGCTTGGCGAACTCGACCGGGTCGCGGACCAAGACTTCCGGGTTGGCGAGCGCCTGCCGAATCCACGGATGGTCTCTCGTCGGAGCGTAGCGCTTGAAGTAGTCGCGGACTTCGGGCAGCAACCGCAGGCCGGTCGTCTCGCCTTGGGCCGCCGCGAGAACGGCGTGGATATGTTCGAGCGGCCGGCGATCCGGACTGCTGAGGTCCAGGTCGACATAGTGCTTCTGGCCGATCTCGATGCCCCAGTACTTGATGTCGTCGCGGGTCCGCGCTTCGAGAAAGCCCCCCTCGGTGAGCACCAGCCGGAAGCGGGAGACCAGATCGCGACGCTTGGCGAGCAGCCAGCGGACGCCTAGATCGCTGCCGGTCTCCTCGCTGCTGGTGGCGAGGAAGATCACGCTACGCGAGAGCGGCCGGCCGCTCTTCTTGAGCGCGATCAGGGCGCGAAGCTGGGCGATCGCGATGCTCTTCATGTCGAAAGTGCCCCGGCCGTACATCCAGGGCATTTCGATCCGCGCTTCAAACGGCGGGTAGAACCAATCTTCCTCCGGGTGGATGTTTTCGACGTCGATGTGGTGATGCAGCACGATCGCGCGCGGGTCTTTCCCTTCGAGCACCGCCCACAAATTCGCCTTCTTCGGCCCCATCCGCTCGATGTGGGAGGGGATTCCCGCCGCCTTGAGTTCGCCGGCCAGAAAGCGCACGCCCGCCATCTCGTCGCCCGTGGCGTCGGAGGTGTCGATCCGGACGTACTGCCGCAACTGCTCGACGGCGGGCAGATTGAGGTAGTCGCGGGTGTCGAGTCTCTCGGAGGCGAGCCGCCGGGTCGGGCGCTCCAGTAGAGAGACGAAGGCGATCGCGATCCCGGCGACGGCCAAGGCGCTGCCGTAGAGAGCGATGCGCGAGACGGTACGGCGCTTTTTTTCAAAAGGGGAGAAGCGGTTCGGGCGGTCCGGCATGCGCCAGATCATATTCGGCCCCGAGACCTTGTGTATGCTTGCCGCCCTTTTTATGCGAGTTCACCGCTTGATGCCGCCCTCCGAGACGTCCATTGCGCCCCGGCGCTCCCTGTTGCCCTGGGTGTTGCTCCTCGGTTTCCTCGCCTGCCTTCTCTATTTCGGCGCCGAGGGGTCGGTTCTCTCCGGCGACTTCGGGTTTCCGCTCGATGACAGCTGGATTCACCTGCAGTTCGCCAAGAACCTGGCGCATGGAGAAGGGCTGTCGTACAACCCGGGCGAGCGGGTGACCGGCTCGACCGCGCCGCTGTGGACCGCCCTGCTGGCCCTCCTGTTCTACCTGCCCGGCAGCGTCGTACTCTGGACCAAGGCGCTGGGCCTGACACTTCACCTCGCCGGCCTCGTCGCGATCTTTAAGCTCGGGCGCGAACTCGACCTCTCCGAGGCGGGCGCCGCGGTCGCCACCGGGTTCGCCGCCGCCACCTCGTGGCTGGTCTGGTCGGCGCTCTCGGGGATGGAGGTGCCGCTATTCGTCTTCTTGAGCGTCGGCGGCCTGGTGCTCCACCTGCGCGAGCGGCGCGAGGCGAGCCGGCCGCCGCTCTCGCTCGGGGTTTTCGGTCTCGCGATCCTCGCCCGGCCGGAGGGAGCCCTGCTCCTGGTGCTCGCGGTGCTCGATCGCCTTTTGGTCACCTTCGGTCGCCGAACGGTCGAAAACGAATCGGAGGAAGCGCCGGAGGCGCCCGGCGCTCTGGTGTTTCGCCCCGCCGCTTGGCGCCCGGCCGTTTTCGGTCTGGCGCTCGCCGCCTGTGCGTTGGTCGGTCCGCTGCTGTTCTACAAGTTGATCGGCGGCCATTTTCTGCCGACGACGTTTTCGGCCAAGGGCGCGGACCTGCACGGATTCCTGCCCGACCTTCAATACGCCACCGCGATCCTCGGCATCCTCTTCCGCGCGCAGCCTTGGATGACCCTGCTCGCGGGCGCCGGGGTGCTCGCCCTGGTCGAGTGCCTGGGCACCTCGCGGGATCGCGGCCTGCTTCCCGCGCTCTGGCTGATCGCCCTGCCGCTCGCTTACTCGACGATCAGCCCCTCCGGGCGGGGTCTGCTCGCGGGCAACTTCGGCCGCTACTACTTTCCGCTGATGCCGATCGTCATCGTTCTCGGCGTTCTCGGCCTCGAACGGGCGGCCGCCGCGCTCGGCTCGCGGCTCCATTTCGGGTCCGGAGCCGGGGCGAGCCTGCCGCTACGCGCCGTGCTGCTCGTGTTGCTCGCCTGGCCGACGCTCACCGGCTTCGGTCAAGGCGCTCTGGTATTCGCCCAAAACGTCGCCAACGTCCAAGACAGCGACGTTCGGATCGCCCGCTGGCTCGCGCCGCGGTTGCCGGCCGCCGCGGTGCTCGCGGTCAACGACATCGGGGCGGTCAAATTCTTCCTGCCCAACCGCGTCATCGACCTGGTCGGTATCGCCTCCCCGGAAATCCGGGTAGAAGCGGCCACGGAGATGAGCAAAGGCCTCGATTTCGAATCGGCGATGCTGCTCGCGATCGAGCGGCGCCGGCCCGACTACGTGATCGTCTTTCCGAGCTGGTTCCCGGCGGTGGGCCGCGACCCGCGGTTCCGATTGATCGCCAGCCTGGAGATTCCGAACAACATCACCATGGGCGACGATTCACTCGGGCTTTGGGCGACGCCGTGGACCCGCGCGCCGCTTGGCCGTCTGCCGGGCGATCCCGATTCGGAAAGCCCGACCGGCGCACCCGACCCGATGACCATCGGACCCGTCGATTCCTCAACGCCCAACGCCCCGGAGGCTGTTCCTTAAATGAACGTACCTTTCCTCGATCTTTCCCGTACCGTAAGACGTCTACAGCCTGAACTCGATCGACGTTGGCGCGGAGTTCTCGATACCACCAGTTTCATCCTCGGCCGCGAGGTCAAAGAGTTCGAGCAGATGTTTGCCGACTACCTGGGCGTCGATGCCTGCGCGGGCTTAGGGAACGGAACCGACGCGCTGATCTTGCCGCTCCGGGTGCTCGATGTAAAACCGGGCGACGAGGTTCTGGTTCCCGCGTTCAGTTTCTTCGCCACCGCCGAGGCGGTCGCCCTGGTCGGAGGCACCCCGGTCTTCGTCGACGTCGATCCCGAGACGCTCAACATTTCGCCCCAGGATGCCGCGGCGCGGATCACCGATCGGACGGTTGGCATGATCGGCGTCCATCTCTATGGCCGGCCGTTCGACGTCGATGAAATCTGCCACGTTTGCGGGCTCCATGGAATCTGGTTGATCGAAGACGCCGCCCAGGCCCACGGTGCGCGCTGGCGCGGCAAACGGGTCGGAGGGTTCGGCCGGATCGCCGCCTGGAGTTTTTACCCGACCAAGAACTTGGGCGGCTTCGGGGACGGCGGCGCGGTGACGGGCAACGAGCCTGTGCTGGTCGAAAAGACCCGCCGCCAGGGCAATCACGGTCAGGCGGAGCGCTATACCCATCTGGAGATCGGCACCAACAGCCGGCTGGATTCCTTACAGGCCGCGGTGCTCAACTGTCGCCTCGCCCTGCTCGACGAGGACAACGCCCGACGTCGTACGATCGCCGCGCGCTACACTGAACGCTTCGCCGGCATCGGCGACCTCTCCCTGCCGCCCGACCGGCCGGAGGTCGAATCGGTTTACCACCAATTCACCCTGCGCACCGGGCGACGCGACGATCTACTGGCCCACCTCGGCAAACACGGCATCGGCGCGGCGGTCCATTACCCTTCGCCGCTTCACCTTCAGCCCGCCTTCGCCGAACGTTTCGCCGCGAGCCCCATGCCGGACCTGCCGGTGGCCACCGCCGCCGGGCGCGAGGTTCTCTGCCTGCCGATCTTCCCCGAGCTGACCGACGACGAGGTCGATACGGTGGCCGACGCGGTGGTCGGATTTTTCGGCCCGTCCGCAGGTTAGGGCGGGTTCCGCAAGGCTTCCGTCACCAGGTCGGGCGGCGGCGGTTCGATCGACTGCCGTAGCGGCTGCCCGCTCGCGAAAAGCCGGGCGTGCCCCGCAAACGCTCGCGCGGCCGCCTGGCGGCCGCGCGAGCGGGCCAAATCGGCGGCCCGCGCCGCGGCGGCTGTCGCGTGCGAGAAATCCCCCTGCTCGGCGTAGGCGGTGGCCAGGGCATCGAGGATCGGTCCGTTCGCCCGTCGGCTGAGGTCGGCGGCCCGAAGCCCCAGGCGGATCGCCTCAAGACCATCGCGGACGGCGGGATCGTCCCAAGAGGCGAGCAGCCGAGCCAGCCGCGCGAGAGCCACGGGATTGTCAGGCTCTGCGACCAGCATCCGGCGCATGGCGGCGACCGCCTCCGGACCGCGACCGAGGGCCGTGAGCGCATAACTTTGTAGCATCAACGACCGGCCGTCCTTCGGCTCTCGGCGGGTCGCCTCGCCATATCGGGCGATCGCTTCGGTCCATTTGCCGCGAGAGAGCGCGACATCGCCCAGGCGGGCATAGGCGCTGCCCATTGCCGGCCGGAGCCGCAAGGCGCGCTCGAACCGGTCGACCGCCTCGGCGGTGCGCCCCTGGCGCAGGCGCGCCGCGCCGAGCTGGTATTGGGCGACCGCGTTTCCTGGAGCGATCACCACCAGCTTTTCGTACAGCGGCTCGGCGAGATCCGTCCGACCGCGGGCGAGATAGAGCTCGGCGAGGTTCGAGGTCGCCTGGAAGAACTCAGGATGCAGCTCGATCGCCCGTTGGTAGTTCTCGATCGCCTCGTCGGTCCGTCCGGCCGCCACCTCGCTGACACCTAAGTTGTTATAGGCGATCCAAGCTCCTGGATTGCGCTCGATCGTGGTCCGCCAGAGCGTTTCGACGTCGCGATACATCGGGATCTGCCGCCAGCAAAGCGCCGCGAGGGCGATGACGACGATCGACGCCACGACCCGGCCGCCCAGGCGAACGTCAGGCCGAGAGGCCACCGCCTTCGTTGTCAGCGCCGCCAACAGGGCCAATAGCGGAGCGGACGCCAGGTATAGAAAGTGGTCGGCCACCCAGGAAAACAGCATCGGGAAGACGTTGACGAAGCCGAGCGCGGGAAAGATCATTGCGCCGTAGCAGAGCGCCGCGGCAAGCGGCCCGCCGCCGATGCGCCGCCGCAGAGCCCAGAGGGTGACGTATACGGCGAGCGCCGCGAGCGGAAACAGCCACTGGACGACGTCGTGCGCGTCGATCCGCCACCGGGGGTAGATGAAGATCAGAGGCTGCGGCCAGAGGAGCTTGCCCACGTAGTGCCACAGCGCCCGTCCGGCGACCAGGCAGCGCTCGACGAGCGACAGATCCCAGGCTTCTCCCTGGGCGCCGACTTTGACCCGCTCCAAGTTCGCTGTGATCCGGGCAAAGGAAAGGCCGATCACGAACAGCGGCAACGTCGGCAGCCAGGTGCTCGCGCGGCCCCGGCGCGATTTCCAGGTGTCGATCACCAGGATCACCACCGGCAGCGACACCGCGACGGTTTTGGCGAGCAGAGCGGCGGTAAAGGCGAGCAGCGCCAACCCGTAGTCGATCGCCGGCCGTTTTCGCCAACCCGGAGACGGCTCTCCCGGCGGGCGAAAGCGGAAGAAGAGCAGCAGCGCCGCGAGGTAGCAGACGGCGGACAGGACGTTCTTCCGCTCGGTGATCCAGGCGACCGATTCGACGTGGATCGGATGAACGGCAAACAGCGCCGCGGCGAGCAGCGCCCCCGGAATCCGCAGGCGCCAGAGCACCCGCCAGAGCAGGATGGCGGCCAGCACATGAAGAAGGACGTTGGTCAGGTGGTAGCCGGTCGGATCGAGCCCCCACAGTTTGTTTTCGACCCAGAACGAGGTGAACACCAGCGGGTAGTACTGGGGTGTGGCGCCTACCTCGGTCCAGATCCGCCCGAGCCCGCCCGGTTCTTGGAGCAGGGCGTTGCCGGTCACGTAATCGTCGTCGTCCCAGATGAACCCCGCGCGCAGCACCGGCAGGTAGGCG
>JBBRUC010000060.1:0-29134 GCA_038248205.1 Thermoanaerobaculia bacterium | reverse complement strand
CGAACGTCGGGGCGAAGTCGTCCGGTATCTGAGGAAAGGTACCATCCGTGTTCATTCCCACCCAAGTCGAGCCCTTTTTGAAGTAGAGCCTTGCAAGGCTCGGCCGCAGGGTCGTGGAGGTGTCCGTGACAATCACGGCAGCCAGGCGGCTGGGAGCGCCTCCCTGCGTACAGGTCGGCGGACTGGTCGTCGTATTCCAAGCCGTGCAAATGTGCCCGAACTCCATGAAACCAAAGAGTACCGGTGACAAGGCGGAGCTGCCGGAAAAGATCGGCAGACTCGCCGCCGAGTTGTCGTAACCCGCGAGCAGCGGGGGCAGCGCCGTAAAGGTCTTCGCCTGGCCATTGCCGTCCACGAGGTTGTCGGTGATCTTGACTAGAGGCGTCAGGCGCCAGACGAAAGCCGGCGTGCAGGTTTGGTTGGCCGGCGGGCTCGCTTGTCCGCTGCACTGGCCAGTCGAGGACGTCGCCTTGGCGAGCGCCGCGCTTAGCGATACCTGGGCACCCAGGAAGATTTCATCAAAATCGCCCGCTTGCCACTCCGCGCCGGTCGATGCCAACTCGTAGGGAGATGTACTGGTGGGAGTTTTACGGATACGGGTTCGATTTACCGCTTCGTATACTTTCCCTAAAGACGGCAGCGAAACCGTGCTGCCGCCGCCGTAGGCCCCCGTGCGGTGCTGCTGCTCGGTCGGTTCTCCGAAGCGCCCGTCAAAACAGGGAGAGATCGTGCGGAAGCGGGTGAAGGCGGGGTTGACGGACTGAAGGAAACCGAAGGTATTGTCGCCTCGATAACCGACGACCTGTTCGGTAATCGAATGAGTCGAGCCAGCAACCGTGTCGAAGTAGGAGCACTCGCCCGAGGCGTGCCAGGCGCCGGTAGCCAAGTAGTTGTCCGTGGCCAGCAGGTAGTAGTAAGCGGTCTCCGCCGTCCCTGACGCGTAGGCTAAGAATGATCCTTTAAGCACCGATCCGGCCGTTCCGGTTCCGAATTCAAGACGCGGGCTAATCACGGGGTCGTCTACCGTAGGAGACTGCGCCATTATGACCGAAGGCGCCACAATCGTCAGGAGGAAGACAAGAAGGATTCGTTTCATCCGGGATTCCTTTCATTTTCGGTAGAAGGGAAGCGCGATCCGCAGCGGGGCTCTCGTCGGTTTCTGGCCGATCAATGGAAATACTTGGTCGTTCCCCTGTACCTTCCGGGGAAATAGTTGAATCGGCGTGCCATTTACGAAGAAGGAGCCCACAGCACACGGGAGGTATGCGACACCATTCCCCGGCGGTAAGCGCTCGACGAAGTCGACTCTCGAAAGCCGACAATCAAAAAGGTTGCAAATCCCAGGCCGCCCGAAGGCGGCCCGGGTCCGAGTGGGTCTTACCCGATCAATTTCTTCACCCGCGCCGCCACGTTCTCTACCGTGAAGCCGTACCGTACCGCCAGATCCTTATAGGGGGCAGAAGCGCCGAAGCCTTCGATGCCGAGAATGTCGCCGCCGTCGCCCACCCAACGGTGCCAGCCGAGAGGGCTCGCGGCTTCGACCGCCAGGCGCTTCTTGGCGGCGGGCGGAATCACCAGGTCGCGGTACTCCTGCTTCTCCCCGGCGAACAGCTCCCAGGAGGGCATGCTCACGACGCGGGTGGCGATTCCTTCCTGGGCGAGCGCGTGGTGGGTTTCGACGCAGAGGGAGACCTCCGAACCGGTGGCAAGCAGAATCGCCGCGAGGGTCTCCCCCTCCGGGGCGTCGGCTATTACGTAGCCGCCTCGCGGTACGCCGTCTTTGGCGTGGGCCGCCGTGCCGGCCAGGATCGGGAGCGCCTGGCGGGTAAGGGCGAGCACGGTCGGGCCGGAGCGGTGGTTAATCGCGAAGCGCCAGGCCTCGGCGGTTTCGTTCGCGTCGGCCGGGCGCAGGACGGTGAGGCCCGGAATGCTGCGGAGCGAGGCGAGTTGTTCTACCGGCTGATGGGTGGGGCCGTCTTCGCCCAAGAAGATCGAATCGTGGGTGTAGACGAAGATCGGGCCGATCCCCATCAGCGACGCGAGCCGAATCGGCGGGCGCATGTACTCGGAAAAGATCAGGAACGTGCCGCCGTAGGG
This sequence comes from Thermoanaerobaculia bacterium, assembly GCA_038248205.1. Classification (GTDB taxonomy): domain Bacteria; phylum Acidobacteriota; class Thermoanaerobaculia; order Multivoradales; family UBA5704; genus DASYKS01. Next base: position 27,037 of record JBBRUC010000060.1, on the reverse strand, counting down.
AATCCACTGTTTGGACAGCGCGATGCCGTTCATGATCGCGCCCATGCCGTGCTCGCGGACGCCGAAGCGGAGGTAGCGGCCGGAGCGGTTGCCCGTTTCGAAATCGCTCCAGCCTTTCACCAGCGTGTTGTTCGAGGGCGTCAGGTCGGCCGATCCTCCCACCAGCTGCGGCAGCTTCGGGGCGATCGCCGCGAGCACTTTGCCCGAGGCCGAGCGGGTGGCGATCGGCTTTTCGCTCGGATCGAAGGTCGGAATCGCCTCTTCCCAGCCCTCTGGCAGGTTGCCCGCGAGGCGGGCGGAGAAATCCTTCGCCGCCTCCGGATGGGCCGCGGCGTAGTGGCCGAACAGCTCTCGCCAGGCGCCTGCGAGCTGCTTGCCGTTCTCGCGCGCCGTGGTGAACGGCGCGCGGGCCTCGTCCGGCACCAGGAACTTGGCGTCCTCGGGCCAACCGAGCGCGCGCTTGGCGCCTTTCGTCTCTTCCGCTCCCAGAGGTGACCCGTGGGCGTCGTGGCTCCCTGCCTTGTGGGGTGCGCCATAGCCGATCACCGTCCGCACCGCGATGAAGGAGGGGCGGGCGGTCTCGGCGAGCGCTCCTTGAATCGCCGCCTCGATCGCTTCGAGGTCGTTGCCGTCCGCCACCCGCTGCGTGTGCCAGCCGTAGGCGTCATAGCGGGCGACCACGTCTTCGGAGAACGACAGCGAGGTCGGGCCGTCGATCGAAATATGGTTGTCGTCCCAGAAGACCACCAGCTTACCCAGCCCGAGGTGGCCGCCGAGGGAGCTCGCTTCGGACGCCACCCCTTCGCTCATGTCCCCGTCCGACGCGATCACCCAGGTGCGAAAATCGATCACCGGGAAACCGTCGCGGTTGAACTCGTTGCCCGAGAGCTGCTCCGCGAGGGCGATGCCAACGGAGTTCGAGATCCCTTGGCCGAGCGGACCGGTGGTCGTCTCGATCCCTTCCGTGTGACCGTACTCCGGATGACCGGGGGTCTTCGAGTCGAGCTGGCGAAAGCGCTCCAGCTCCGAGAGCGGCAGATCGTAGCCGGCGAGATGGAGCAGCGAGTAGAGCAGCGCCGAGGCATGGCCGCACGACAGCACGAACCGGTCGCGGTTCGGCCAGGTCGGCTCGTCGGGCGATTGGCGCAGATGGCGCGTCCAGATCCAGTACGCCAGAGGCGCGAGCGCCATCGGCGTTCCCGGATGCCCCGAATCGGCCTTTTCGACCATGTCGACGGAGAGAAAGCGGATGGTATTGATTGCCAGCTGGTCGGTCGTATCGGTCATAGGGCTTCAATCCTCTCGGAATTCAGGTAGGCGCCCGGTCGAGGCCGGGGGTTCGGCGTAAGGATACCCCGCGGGCGTTTGCCGGGGCTTTTTGACTCGCACCCTTCCGCCGCCATACAATTCCCGGCCTTGCAGGGCCCCGCGGTGAGGTGCTGGAGTGGCTGAACAGGGCTGCCTGCTAAGCAGTTATCCGGGGTAAACCTGGATCGAGGGTTCGAATCCCTCCCTCACCGCCATTTCTTCTCCCCCCGAGGACCTCTCTATGGCCAACGACCTCAACGGTCCCGTCCGGGTCCGCTTCGCCCCGTCGCCGACCGGCTTTCTCCACGTCGGCGGTGTTCGCACCGCGATCTACAACGAGCTGCTGCGGCTGCATTGCGGCGGCGTCTTCGTGCTGCGCATCGAGGACACCGACAAGGCGCGATCCGACGAAGCGATGACCCGGCAGATCCAGGATGCCCTGTCGTGGACCGGGATTCGCTGGGACGAAGGGCCGTTCTTGCAGAGCGAGCGCCAGCCACGCCATGCCGAGCGCGCGACGGAGCTGCTGGCCGCCGACCAGGCCTATCGCTGCTTTTGCACCTCCGAAGAGCTGGAGGCGCAGCGCGCCGAGGCGCAAAAGGCGGGGGGCAGCTTTCGCTACCCGCGCACCTGCGCGCACTTGTCCGAGGACGAGATCGCTCGCCGGATGGAGGCCGGGCAGACCTTCGTCGTCCGCTTTCGCGCGCCGGAGGTGAACATCAAATTCTTCGACCTCGTCCGCGGCGCCATGGAGTTTGGCCCCGAGTCGATCGATGACTTCATCCTGGTTCGATCGGACGGCTCGCCGACGTACCACATGTCGGTGGTCTGCGACGACATCGACATGGCGATCACGCACGTTATCCGCGGCGAGGATCACCTGTCGAACACGCCGAAACACGTACCGCTGTTCCAGGCGTTCGGCGCCGCGGTACCCACCTTCGCGCACCTGCCGCTGATTTTGGGGCCGGACAAGAAGCGCCTCTCCAAGCGCTTCGGCGCCACCTCGGTCGAGGAATTCCGCGCCGAGGGAATTCTCCCGGAGGCGCTCTACAACTACATGGCGCTGCTCGGCTGGAGCCCCGGGGACGACCAGGAGATCCTCTTGCGCGAGGAGATGGGGCGGATCTTCGACGTCGATCGCCTCAACGTCTCGGCCGCCGTGTTCGATCGCGAAAAGCTGCTCTGGATGAACGGCCAGTATCTGATCGCCGCGACCCTGGAAGAGATCCGGCCTCACCTCGATCCGTTTCTCGCCGAGGCGGCGCTTACCGGAGCCGATCCCGCGCGGCTTTCGACCGTGTTGGATCTGCACAAAACCCGCGCCCGGACGTTGCGTGAGCTAGTTCAATCGATCGTTTTCTATTTCCGTGACGAGATCCCGTACGAAGCGGATCTTACCAAGAAGTTTCTCGCCGATCCCGAGCTACCGGTCCACCTCGCCGCCCTGCGCGACCGGTTCGCCGAGGTCGAGTTCGACAAAGACGCGCTCGAGGCCGCGTTGCGCGCGGTCGCCGAGGAGCGCGGCTTGAAGCCGAGCGTATTGATTCACCCCACCCGCATGGCGCTTTCCGGAACCAACTGCGGCCCGCCGCTGTTCGACCTGGTGGCCGCGATGGGGAAGGACGAGACCTCCCGGCACTTGGGCCATTTCATCGCGTATCTACGGCGGGGCGGGGCCTTGCCGGAGCATCAGGACTAGGAAGCGGGTAGGCAAGGGCCGCGAGCGGTTTGAACCCCTCGCATCCCCGCCGCCCTGCCCATTCTCCCCTACCCCCACCCAAAAGCCCGAGTCACCGCCCAATACAATCCGACCGCGGCGATCGCGAGCGAGGCGGGAACGGCGATCCGCATCCTGTACCAAGAGCGCTCGCGGAACGCGCCAAGGGCGAGGAACGCGACCGCGATCACGGTCAGTTGGCCGATCTCCACTCCGACGTTGAAGGAGAGGAGCGCGGGAACGAACTCCGAGCGCGGCAGGCCCAACTCGGAGAGAACCCCCGCGAAGCCGAGGCCGTGCACTAGCCCAAAGGCGAACACCAGGGCGACGCGTGATTTTTTCAGCTCGCTTGCGAAGATGTTCTCGACCGCGACGTAAACGATCGAGACGGCGATCAGCGGCTCGACGATCCGCGGCGAAAGATGGACCAGCCCGAGCATCGCGAGCGCGAGCGACAAGGTGTGGGCGACCGTGAAGGCGGTGATTTGCGCGAGCAGCGGTCGAATCCGGAGCGACAGCAGGAACAACCCGAGTACGAACAGGATATGGTCGAGCCCCTTGGGCAGGATATGGGTGAAACCGAGGTACAAGTAGCGGCGGATCACCTCGCCGCGTGTCGTCGGAGGTTCCAGGGCCGCCAGCGGAAAGGGATCGCTTTCGGTGCCCGGCTCTTGCCACCGATAAACCGCTTGCCCATCCCCCGGATTGTGGAACGAGACCGGAAACGAGCCGATCGGCAGATCGACCCGGAAGCTCGCGTTCTTTGCCCCCGGTGGGATCTTTCCGGTCATCTCCAGCACCGGCAGCGGCGCGGTGGCGAACGGATCTTTCGGGTCGGCGGGCGGCAGAGTGACCGAGATGTCTGAATCCGCCGGCCGGCCGTCGAACGAGACCACGGCGGCCGCGGCGACCGCACGCAGCCAGGCCGCAACGGCGGGATCTTTCGCCTCTTCGATACCGCGAACCTCCGGCGCCGAAGTCGTAGTCTCAGGCACCGGATGGGTCGCATCGGCCGAGATCTCGAAGCGATAGGTGCCTGCTACCTCGAAGCTCCCCTGCACCCGGATCGCCCCGAGTTCATGGGCGCGGGCTTGGGGCATTCCGGCGAACAGGGAGATCAGAGGCAGAACGGTACGGACGGCTCGTACGACGCGACGCATGGCGGCTCCTCCGGCGGGTTCTACGCGAAACGGCGCGCCGTGGATCACGCTCAACTGCCGAGCCGCCATCCAGCGTTCCACGGACCTACTTCGGCATGCGTGCGGCAGGCCCCATCGTGGCGCCCCCGCGATTGGCTCAGCGCGGGCTATCCAACGCGGCGGTTCAGATCCCCATACGACAGGTGCAGGAGGGCCTTCACTTCCTCGATCTCCTCCCTGAGGTCTAAGCTGTGAGCCGCCAGCTTCCCATCGAACGCAGCCACACCCTCCGCCAGCAACTGAACGTCTGCGCGCACACCCTCGACCATGATCTGGGTATACCGGACGCCATCCTCCACCTGCCCAATACGGCGGTTGGTTTCCTCGAAGCGGCCATTGATTTCCTCGAAGCGGCCGTTAGTTTCCTCGAAGCGGCCGTTGATTTCCTCGAAGTGGCCGTTGATTTTCTCGAAGTGGCCGTTGGTTTCCTCGAAGCGGCCGTTGATTTCCTCGAAGCGGCCGTTGATTACCTCGAAGTGGCCGTTGGTTTCCTCGAAGCGCCCGTTGATTTCCTCGAAGTGGCCGTTGGTTTCCTCGAAGCGGCCGTTGATTTCCTCGAAGCGGTGGTTGATTTCCTCGAAGCGGCCGTTGGTTTCCTCGAAGCGGTGGCTGGTCTCTTCCCGGAAACTGGCAAGCTGCTGTGAGTTCTCGCGGAAACGTCCGTCGGCCTCTTCCCGGAAACTAGCGAGCTGCTGTGCGTTCTCGCGGAAACGTCCGTCGGCCTCTTCCCGGAAACTAGCGAGCTGCCGTGCGTTTTCGCGGAAACGTTCGTCGAGATACGCGATCAAGTCCTTGTCCATGGCTCCCCAAGTTCCCGTGTCTAGCCGCAGCAATGGGTCAAGAGATTACAGCAGATCGGCCACGATCACGCCACCCTGCGCCGGCGAGCGCACCGACTGGATTCCTCGGGCACGCTACATCCTGGCGAGCGATCCGCGTCCCTTCGAAAGTTCGACCGAATGGCCATGTTCAAGGAAAGCCAAGCCAAGAGCCTGACTGATCTGCTGGCGGCATTCGCCGAGCTTCGGCGGGAGCACATCGCCGCCCTGGCCGGGATGAATCCAACCGAGGAGGATCTCGATCGCAGGGGGCTTCACCCGGAACTTGGGGAGGTCACTCTCGGGCAGTTGCTGCCAGAGCTCGACGCTCGTGAAGAATTCGTTCGATCCGCAAATTCCTCGACCGCAAGCGAGCCACCTACCGATACTTCGCCAAAAACCCCCGATCGATCCAATCCTTCAGCCGAAACACCAACCCGCCCTCTACCACCAACCCTTTCCAATGCATCAAGGCCCGCCCATCGCCAAGGTTCAGGATCGAGAGAAAGCCCGTCTGCGGCCGATACTTTGGCGGTTCCTCTCCCGCCAGCGCGGCGTGCAGGCTTTCCCATAGGATCGGCGCCTGGCGGACGGCGTAGACGCCGGCTTTGGGGGTCTTGGGGTAGTTCTTGAGCGTGCCGCAATCTCCGGCGGCGAAGATCTTTGGGTCTTGGATGGAGCGAAGTGAATCGTCCAACAAAAGAAATCCCCGCTCGTCGAGCGGCAGGCCGGCATCGCGAAACAATGGCCAAGCGACGGCTCCGGCGAGCCAGACGGTGAGTTTGGAGGGGATCTCCTGGCCGGAGGCTAGAACCACGTGGTCGGGAGAGACTCTCCTAACGCTTTCGTTAGTCGTCGTTTCGACTTTCTTTTCCGCGAGCACCGCGAGCGCCTTCTTGCGGAACCGTTCGGGGTATTCGGCGAGCAGACGCGGGCTTTTTTCGATCAGATGGACCTGGGCTTCTCGCCCCAGCGCGGCGTGGAGGGCGAGGGTCACTTCATAGCCCGCCGCTCCTCCGCCGACCACCACGGCGCTGCGGTCCTTCTCGGGCTTTTCCCGCGCCAGGCTCTCGATTCGTGTCTTGAGATCGATCACCCGGTCGAGTGGTTTGACCGGCACGGCGCCCGCAGCGATTTCTTGCTTGTCGATACCCGCGGTGGTCGAGCCGATGGCGAAGGAGACCCGGTCGTAGGGGATCTCTTGGCCGTCTCGGAGGCGCACGACCTGCCGCTCGGGATCGAGCCCGGTGGCACTTCCTTCGATCAGATTTCCTTGCGCCCGGGCGACCAGCGGCGCCACTTCGACCGAAATCTCCTCCAGCGTGTACGTGCCGGCGAGAAAACCGGGGACCATTCCGGAGTAAACCTGCCTCGGGACGGGCGAGACGACGGTCAGGTCGAACGCCACGCCGTCGGGTTTCTCCCGCTCTTCCGCGGCACGGCGGAGCACCTCCAGATGGGCGTGTCCGGCGCCTACGAGCAGCAGCTTCGGCGGGCTCAAAGCAGCTCCTTCAAGCGAGCGTAGCCGGCGCGCGAGACGGGGACGCGATGGCCGTCTCGGAGGATCGCGACGCGGCTGTCCTTGGCGTAGAGATCCAGCCGGGCGAGGCGCTCGACGTTGAGCAGATAGGAGCGGTGGACGCGCACGAAGCGTGGGGGGTCGAGTTCCGCCTCCAGCTCGGCGAGCGTTTCGGCTTTGCGATGAGAGACGCCGTCCGCGCGGACCAGAACGTAGTCGTCGCGCGCTTCGATCCAGTCGATCCGCTCGGCGGGGAGCACGTGGATCTTCGCGTCGTCCCGGATCAGCACCCGGTCGAGCGGCCGGCCCGGAGTACGCCCCAGCTTGGCGAGCGAGCGGACGGGCTCCCGCTCCGCCGTGGTGAGCCGGACCCGGACGCGGCGTAGCGCTTCGGCCAGCCGCTCCGGTCCGTACGGCTTGAGCAGATAGTCGACCGCGTGAATCTCGAAAGCGCGAACGGCGTGCTCGTCATGGGCGGTCGAGAAGATCACCGCCGGTTCGTGGTCGAGCAGCTCCAGAACCTCGAAGCCCGAGAGCTTCGGCATTTGAATGTCCAAGAACAGCAGATCGGGGCGCAGCTCCGCCACCGCTTTCACCGCTTCGAATCCATTGCCGCACTCGGCCACCAATTCAATCTCCGGGTGTTCGGCCAAGTATTCGCGCAGCACCCGGCGGGCGGGCTCTTCGTCATCGACCAAGATGGCACGGAGGGCGGGTTCAAGGGACATTTTGGCGTCCATCTTAGCGCCGGACGCGACAAGTCCATGACGGACGGGGCGGGCGCACGGATTGCACTACAGTTCGCCCGGAAAGCCAGATGTCCGCGCCGTCGTCGGTTTACCTTTCGCCCGCCCATTACGCATTTGGACCCGCCATGCCCCGAACTTTGCGCACTCTCTTCGTCCTTCCCCTCCTCGCCCTCACTTTGGCTTGCGGCAGCGATTCCCCCAAGGCGGGCGACCAGAGAGCCGGAACGCCGGGCGATGCCGGCGAGACGCGCAAGGTTAGGCTGGCGAAATCCGAACAGGGAACGCTGCCGCGGGTCGTCCCCGCGACCGGCACTTTGGCCGCCGACGAACGAACCGAGCTGGCGTTCAAGGTGGCGGGCCGGATCGCCGACATACCGGTCGATCTGGGCAGCCGGGTCCGCGCGGGCCAGGCGCTCGCCCGCCTTGCCCCGGAAGATTTTTCACTCCGCGTGGCCCAGGCGCAAAGTACCCTGGCGCAGGCGCGCTCCCGGCTGGGTTTGCCGGCTGAGGGCAAGGACGTTCTGGTCGACCCGACGACTACCTCCCCCGTCCGCCAGGCGAAAGCTCTGCTGGATCAAGCCCGGGTGACGCGGGATCGGACGCGGACTCTGTTTGAGCAGCAGCTGATTCCGCGCTCCGACCTCGACAAGATCGAGGCCGACTACGGGGTGGCCGAAGGGAGCTATCAGGCGGCGATCGAAGAGGCCCAAAGTCGCCAAGGCGTGCTCGGGCAACGTCGCGCCGAACTGGAACTCGCTCAGGCGCAGCTCGCCGACTCAGTCCTGCGGGCGCCGTTCGACGGTGCGATCGAAGAGCGCCGCGCCTCTCCGGGCGACTACGTGTCGGCCGGCACGGTGGCCGTCGTTCTCGTCCGCACTCATCCCCTGCGCTTACGCCTCTCGGTGCCGGAGCGCGAGGCCAAGGGTCTGCGGGTCGGCCTGCCGGTACGGGTATCCGTCGGCGAGCGATCCGAAAGCCCGGTACCTTCCACTAGCGTCGCCGGTTCCGCGGCTGCGCCGGCCCCGGATCGCGCGGGGACGGAATCGACGATCGAAGGGCGGATCGCCCGTTTAGGTCCGTCGATCGCCGCCAGCAACCGGACGCTCGACGTCGAGGTCGAGATCCCGAACCGCGACGGCGCGTTGCACCCCGGGGCGTTTGCGCGCGCCGAGATCGTGGTGGCGGCGGCCGATTCCGCGTTGCTCGTGCCGACCTCGTCGATCGTCTCGTTCGCCGGGGTGGACAAGGTGATCGGCGTCGCCGACGGCAAGGCGGTCGAAAAGCGGGTGCGCCTCGGCCGCAAGAGCGGCGACCAGATCGAAGTCATCGCCGGGCTGGAGCCCGGCGAATCGGTAGTCGTCGAGCCGGGCAACCTGACCGAGGGCCAAGCGGTCGAGGTGGCGGCGGAGTGAGGCGTTTGAACGTTTCTTTCTCCCATCGTTTCGTGGGCCTCTTTGCTCCGTTGGGCGCAGAGCCGATCTTCAAGGGGAACTAAAGACATGCAGAAGCTCGCCGAGATCTGCATTCGCCGGCCGATCTTCGCGGCGATGATCATCCTGTCGCTGGTGGTGGTCGGAGCCACCAGCTACTTCCGGCTGGGGGTCGATCGGTTTCCCTCGGTCGATCTGCCGACCGTCGTGGTCCGCACAGTGCTTCCCGGCTCTTCGACCGAAGAGACCGAAGTAGAGGTCTCGCAGCGGGTCGAAGAGGCGGTCAACACGGTCGAGGGCATTCAAGAGCTGCGCTCGGTGACCGCGGGCGGCAATTCGATCGTCATCGCGACGTTCGACCTGTCGCGCGACATCGAGACCGCGGCGCAGGACATTCGCGACCGGGTCGCGGGCGTCATTCGTCGCCTGCCGGACGATATTCAACCGCCGATCGTCTCCAAGTTCAACAACGACAGTTCGCCGGTCTTCACGCTCGCGCTTTCGGCGAACCGGCCTTTGCGCGAGCTGACCGAGATCGCCGACAAGCAGATCAAGGTCCAGATCGAGCGCGCCGCCGGGGTGGGCGAGGTGCAGGTCGTGGGCGGCCTCGAACGGGCGATCTCGGTCACCGTGGACGCCGATCGCCTGGCGGCCTACAACCTGCCGATCACGGTCGTGCGCGACGCCCTGCGCAATCAGAACACCGCGGTGCCGGGGGGCAACGTCACCTCCGGTTCGCGCGAGATGCCGCTGCGCACGATGGGCCGGATCGAGGATCCGAGGGAGTTCAACAACCTCGTGCTCGCCGAGGTGGGCGGCCAACCGGTGCGCATTCGCGACGTGGGCGAAGCGACGGACGGAACCAAAGAGCAGCGCTCGGTCGCGCGCTTGAACGGCGTACCGACCGTCACCCTCGAAGTCCGCCGCCAATCGGGGGCCAACACCGTCGCCGTGATCGATGGCGTAGAGGCGATCCTCGAACGGATCAAGCCGCAACTGCCGTCGGACGTCAAAATCCAGGTGATCCGCAACCAGTCGATCTACATCCGCGCGGCGCTCCATGAAATCAATCTCCACCTGATCCTGGGCAGCCTCTTCGCCTCGCTGGTGGTCTTCGCCTTCATGCGGAACTGGCGCTCGACGGTGATCGCGGCGGTCGCCATCCCGACCTCCGTGATCGCGACGTTCGGCATGATGAAGGCGCTCGATTTCACGCTCAACAGCGTGACCATGCTGGCGCTGGTTCTGATGGTCGGCGTCGTCATCGACGACGCGATCGTGGTGCTCGAAAACATTTTCCGCTTCGTCGAGGAAAAGAAGATGGAGCCGATGGAGGCGGCGCGCAAAGCCACCGCCGAGATCGGCTTTGCCGTGCTTTCGACCACGCTCAGCCTGGTGGTCATCTTCGTGCCGGTGTCGTTCATGTCGAGCATTTCCGGCCGTTTCCTCTACCAGTTCGGCATCACGGCGGCGGTCGCCGTTTTGGTTTCGCTGCTGGTTTCCTTCACCCTCACCCCGACGATGAGCGCCCGCCTGTTGCGCCGCGAGGACGCGGGTGAAGGCGGCCATTCGCGCGAGGGGTTCTACGGCAAGGTCGACCGGGTCTACGTCCGCCTCCTCCGCGCCGCGATGCACCATCGGGCTTTGGCGGCCGGGCTCGCGATCCTGGTCATGCTGTCGGCGATTCCGCTCTCCCGCCTGCTGCGCACCGAGTATGTGCCGAGCAACGTCGACGAAGCCGAGTTCGAGCTGACCGTCAACGCGCCGGAAGGGACCAGCCTCGCCGCGATGGACGAGGTGATGCGCGCGATCGAACGAGAGGTCAAAGCGGTGCCCGAGGTGCGCGACGTCCTGGTGAACGCGGGCGGCGGCTTCTTGGGCGGCGTCAACTCCGGCAACGGCTTCGTGCGCATCACGCCGCAAGAGGAACGCCAGTTCACCTTCAGCCGGTTCTTCCAAGGGCTGTTTCATGGCGACCCGGGCCTTGCGTTCCGCGGGCGCAGCCAGCGCGAGGTGATGAACGACGTCCGCAAGCGCCTGGCCAAGCTGCCGAACATCCGCCCGGGCGTACGCAACGTCCCGTCCTTCAACATCGGCGGCGGCAACTTCGAGATCGATTTCATCCTCCGCGGCCCCGACCTCGCGGCGCTCGCTGAGTATGCCGAAACGCTGCGCACCAAGGCCCAAGAGCTGGGCGGCATCGTCGATGCCGACACGACGCTCAAGCTCGACAAGCCGGAGCTGGCGGTACACATCGACCGCGCCCGGGCGGCCGACCTGGGGGTCAAAGTTTCGGATGTCGCGACCGCGCTGCAGCTGATGGTCGGCGGCGACCCGGAGGTCACCCGGTTCTACGATCCGGCGGCCAACGACGAATACGACGTGGAGCTGCGGCTCGCGCAGGCCGACCGGAGCGATCCGGGAACGATCTCCCGCCTGCTCGTGCCGCGCCAAGGCGGCGGTCTGGTGCGGATGGACTCGCTCGTCTCCTTGGCCGAGCAGACCTCCGCCTCGCGCGTGGACCGGCTCGACCGCCAGCGCCAGGTGTCGCTCCGCGCGGGAGTCGGCCCGGGCTACGCGCTCGCCGACCGAATCACCGCGCTACGCCAAGCGGTGGCCGAGATGAATCTGCCACCCGCCTATACAACCTCGGTCGGCGGGCGCGCCCGGGAACTCGAACGGACCCAAACCGAGTTCCTGTTCGCTTTCATGCTCTCGATCGTCTTCATGTACATGATCCTCGCTTCGCAGTTCGAGAGCCTGGTCCATCCGCTGACCATCCTGCTCTCGCTGCCGATCGCGGTGCCGTTCGCCCTCTTCTCGCTCTGGGCGACCGGCAACACGTTGAACCTCTATTCGGCGCTCGGCGTGCTGGTCCTGTTCGGCGTGGTGAAGAAGAACGCGATCCTCCAGATCGACCATACGAACCAGCTGCGCGCAGCCGGCATGGAGCGCGAAGCGGCGATCATCCAAGGCAATCGCGACCGACTCCGGCCGATCCTGATGACCACCCTCGCCCTGGTCGCCGGCATGCTGCCGCTCGCCCTCGGCGGCGGCCCGGGCGCCGAAGAGCGCCGCGCGGTGGCCGTCGTCGTAATCGGCGGCCAGAGTCTGTCGCTTCTGCTCACCCTGCTCGCAACCCCGGTCTTCTACTCGCTGTTCGACGATCTGGGGCAAGGCGGCTGGCGCAAAATGACGACCCGCCTGCGGCGCCCGAGCGAGCCGGAGTCAGAGTACGAGGAGATGTCGCTCGCCGAGCGGCCGGCGGCGCGGACAAGGACCGTTTCTGAGGAAGTCGTCACGGGTCGCTGATACCACTCGGGCTGCTCGCTCCCCGCCGGCAACCGGCCACCCCGCCAGGAGGACCAGCGCCCAATGCCATCACGCCGCCAGCTTCACTCCCACCGAGACGCCGGCTTTGGAACAGAGACCGACAAGGTAGTCAAGCGAGAGCTTGTCCACCTTGTTGCGAGCGATCTCCGACATCCGCGGCTGGGCGACGCCCAAACGCTCGGCTGCCTGCGCCTGGGTCAGACCTTCGCAATCCATCCACCGCCGCAAGGCCTCGGCCAGCTCGCAACGAAGCAGAAGGACGGCCGCCTCGTGGGGCGGGAAGCCCAAGTCGAGAAATACGTTCTCGCTACCCGGAGTAATCCGTGCATCTATGCTCTTCATGGTCGTTCTCCGATCGAGAATCTCGAACGTCCCCGATCCAACAACCGGCATCGGCTTAAAATCCGCCGGTTCACGCCCGACCTGCACCATGAATAAAACTTGCCCGGCGCGGCGACGAGCCTACTCCGGAAGCGCCGCCAAGTCTTGGCGCGCCGTACCCACGAAACGCACGACCTTCACGGTCAGATTATACGATCATTCGTATAACAATTGCATGGCGGGGTTTCGGCCTTCTGCGCGATGACCAGCAGCAGCTTCGTGCTTCTCGGGCCGCATCGTTCAGCCATAAGGGCTGTTTTCGCTCTGGGCGACCGGCAACACGCTCAACCTCTATTCGGCGCGCGGCGTGTTGGTGCTGTTTGGAGTGATGAAGAAGAACGCGATCAACCAGATCGACCATACGAACCAGCTACGCGCGGCCGGCATGGAGCGCGAGGAGGCGATCATCCAAGGCAACCGCGACCGGTTGCGGCCAATCCTGATGACCACTCTCGCCCTGGTCGCCGGCATGGTGCCCCTCGCCCTGGGCGGCGGCCCGGGCGCTCGGCCGCTTCGTCGACGCCTCTGATCGAGCAGAAGAGTGTCTGATCAAAAGCGCCCTTCGGGGAGTATTCTCTGAAGGCGAATCTGCTCGCTAACAAGATATTGTCTGAGTTTCGCGATCATTGCCTGAATGCTGACTACATCTTCCTTGGAGAGAGAACTGGAATAATCCCAAAAAGACGGGATAGAGAAGCGCTCTCCGTTGACAGTAATAATATTGATTTTAACATCCTTTGCCCCAGCGTCTGAATGTGCGAATGCGGTGTCTCGCAAAACACCTAGTCGCTCATGAAGGGCCTCCTCTGAAGGAGTGAACTTTCCGCGCGAAACTTCTGGAAGAGTAGGCAGTGCGTAATCGGATCCAAAATTTCGCGTAAAAGAACGTCGATATGCGACGACAAGTGCCGTAAGCATCCCTTCCAACATTCGATCCTCTATCTCTGTGGTAGTGCGGAATAACTCGCGTTCAAGGATGATCCGTACAAATTGACCAGCGCGCGAGAGGTCATCTCCTGCGATGACTATTCGCCTTAGAAGTCGTTGGTTGGTCAACCGTGTTTCTTTATCCACCTCTCGATTATATCGCTCTGCTGCCCACACTCGATTTCTCGGAAACCGCTTGGTACAACCCTCTTGGTAGTCGTATTTGAACCCTGCCCGGTGCGATCCGGGAGCGTTCTTCCTGCCGCGGTGCTTACCGACCCCGAAAAGGACCCAAGCTCCCTTGGAGCCCTTCTCCCCGCCCCTCTTTCAGGCCCCGTCCGTCCCCCGCCGGGCGGGACTCCCGCCTTGTCGAATGCCCCTGACCCTGAATCCGGACTCGCCGGGCTTTTCGCTAAACCAGACGAGCAGCACCTTGAGCTGGGTTCTATAGAGACGGCGGTGGACACGATCACCGAAGGAAGCAGCGAAGGGGTGCGACCCCGGAAGCGGTCGGCCGTGCGCAGCGCCAGGAACGGGAGATCGAAGCGAGTTTATTGCGCGCCCGGCTTGCTTTCGCCTTCCTCACCCAGATGAAACCGGTGCAACAGCCGATGGGCGACCGGGGCAAAGCCGATCCCAGCACCGGTGACGAACGCGACGCCTGAAAACAGCGCGTAGGCGGAGGCGAACAGCTTGGCCGCGACGGACTCCGCCTTATCGACGGGCCCCATGCCGGTGAGGATCATTGAGGCGTTGAGCAGCGCGTCGAGCCAGGGCAGATCCAGGAAGTACCGATAGCCGACCACCCCCAGGCCGAGGCTCACTCCGATCAGCAGGAGCGACGCGCCGATGTGGCGCAGCAGGCGCGGGAGGAACTCTCCCATCGGCAGCAGCGGCTCGCTCCGGTGTTCGTAGCGGGCAATGCCGCGGCGGGAACGTTGGTGGCGACGGGTTCGGTGGCCCATGGCTCGAGACGCTATGCGGCCCGCCGCGGCGGGTCAATCGCCAAGTCCGATTGACGCCCGGCCGGTGTATCCTTTCGCCCTTATGGACAGGACTCAGGCCATACTCGACCAGCATCAGGAATCTTCCGCCGTGGGCGTCCTGGACGCCTTTCGCCGTTATGGTTATCTCGCCGCCGATCTCGATCCGATGGGACGGCTGGTGCCGGAGACCGAATCGCTCGCCCGGCTGACCGCGCAGGAACCGGGTTCCGAGCCTTCCCCCGAGACCGCCCTGGGGCGCCGTTGGTACTGCGGCTCGATCGGCCTTGAATTCATGCACATCCTCGATCCGGCGCGGCGGCGTTTCTTGACCAAACGGATGGAGAGCGAGCCGCAGGCTCCCGATCGGCACCGGCTTCTGGCGCTGCTGGTGCGCGGCGAGACGTTCGAGCAGGTGATTCAACAGCGCTATCTGGGCAGCAAGCGGTTCTCGATCGAAGGGGTGACCTCGCTCCTACCGCTGCTCGACGGCCTGCTCGAAACCGCGGCCGAGCTGGATGCCGAGCAGGTGGTGCTCGCGATGCCCCACCGCGGCCGGTTGAGTGTGATGGCAACCACCATCGGCCGCCCCGCCGCCGAGCTGTTCGCCGGTTTTGAGGACGTCGATCCAAAGAGCATCTTGGGCAGCGGCGACGTCAAATACCACATGGGCGCAACGGGCAATCACGTCGCCAAGAACGGCCGCACCCTGCGCCTGCACCTGGTTTCGAACCCGAGCCACCTCGAAGCGGTCGACTCGGTCGCGATGGGGCGCGCGCGGGCGAAGCTCGACCGGGTGGGCGACCCTTCGGGCAAGAAAGTGCTGGGCATCGTGATGCACGGCGACGCGGCGTTCGCCGGTCAGGGAGTGGTCGCCGAGACGCTCAACATGGCGGAGCTGGAAGGGTACCGGGTCGGCGGCACGATCCAGGTGGTGGTCAACAACCTGATCGGCTTCACCACCGAGCCGAAGAACCTGCACTCCTCGCGCTTCGCGACCGACGTCGCCAAAAGGTTGCCGATCCCCATCTTCCACGTCAACGCCGAGGACCCCGAGGCCGTCGCCCGCGTGGCCCGCATGGCCTGCGAGTATCGCTACGCCTTCGCGAGCGACGTGGTGATCGACCTGATCGGCTACCGCCGCCACGGCCACAGCGAGGTCGACGACCCGACGATCACCCAGCCGCTCTTGTACAAAAAGATCGCCGCCTTCGCGCCGACGTGGAAGAACTACGCGCGCGAGTTGAGCCGGACGATCGGCCTGCCGGAGAGCGAGGCAGAGGGAATGGTGGCCACCTACCGCGCCGAGCTCCACCAGGCGCAAAAGACGGCCGAGGAGTTGCACAAGAAGCCCTCGCTGCGGACAATGCCCTCCTACTGGAACGGCTTTTCCGGCGGCCCGTACAAACCGGAGTACGAGGTGGAAACCGCCGTACCCGCGGATCGCCTGGGCGCGCTCGCCGAGGGGCTCACCCGCGCGCCGGAAGGCTTTCATGTCCACGACAAGATCAAAAAGCTGCTCGAACAGCGGCTGGAGATGGGCCACGGCGCCCGGCTGATCGACTACGGCATGGCCGAGGCGCTGGCCTTCGCCTCGCTGGTAACCGAGGGGGTGCCGGTACGTCTCTCCGGTCAGGACTGCCGGCGCGGCACCTTCAACCAACGGCACTCCGTCCTGATCGATACCGAGACCGGCCGCGGCGTTTTGCCGCTCGCGGCTCTGGAGCCGGACCAGGCCCGCTTTGAGGTCTACGACTCGTTGCTCTCGGAGGCCGCCGTGCTCGGTTTTGAGTATGGCTACAGCCGCGACTACCCGGAGGCGCTGGTGATGTGGGAGGCCCAGTTCGGCGATTTCGCCAACGGCGCCCAGATCATCCTGGATCAATTCGTCACCGCGGGCGAGGACAAATGGGGCCTTCTCTCCGGCCTCACCATCTTGCTTCCCCACGGCTACGAGGGCCAAGGGCCGGAGCATTCGAGCGCGCGCATCGAGCGCTTCTTGCAGCTGGCGGCCGAGCACAACATCCAGGTCTGCCAACCCTCGACCGCCGGCCAGTACTTCCACCTGCTGCGCCGCCAGGCGTTGCGCCGATGGCGCAAGCCGCTGATCGTCTTCACGCCGAAAAGCATGCTGCGACACAAGGACTCGTCGTCGAATCTGACGGATCTGACCGACGGCGGATTCCACAACGTGGTGCCCGATCGGAAGGTCGAAAACGCCCGGCGCATCCTGATGTGCAGCGGCAAGATCGGCCATGAGCTGCTGCGCGAGCGCGAGCGGCGGGGGGATACTCAGACCGCGGTGGTGTTCGTCGATCAGCTCTATCCCTTTCCCGACCAGGAGCTGGAAGCGATCTTCGCCGCCCACCCGCAGGCGCGAGACATCGTCTGGGTGCAGGAAGAGCCGGCGAACATGGGGGCGCTGTTCTTCGTTCAGCCGCGCACCGAGCGCCTGCTGCGCCGGCCGATCCGCTCGGTCAAGCGCTCGGCCTCGGGCAGCCCGGCGACCGGTTCGGCGACCGCCCATACGCTCGAACAAAAGACGCTCGTCTCGATGGCGTTCGGAATCGGATAGGGGGGCGGCACCGCCGCCATGCCGTTTTCTTCCTTCGATACCGCCGCCCTCGCCCGCTCGCTCGCCCAACTCGCCGGATCGGGCGACGAGTGGGTGGATGGATTCTTCGAACGAACCGAAGAGGTCGAGCTGCCACCCGACGGCGAGGGGCCGGGGTTCATCCTGCGTCGCGAAGAGGGTTTCGCCGTCCGCCTGGTTCGCGACCGGCGGGCCTTTCTCGCTTCGCGCGACGGCATCGACGGCCGCTCGTTTTCCGAGGCGCTGCGCCAGGTGGCGCGTACACTCCCCGCGGCGAGCGTTCCCGAGCCCGACCTGCCGCTTGGCCCCTGGCCGGGAGCCCCGGGGCCGCCCGAAGCGCCCGAAGTGGTCGATTTCGCCGGCCTGCTCGAGCGGGCGATCCGCGCGCATCACACGGCGTTTCCGTTGCGATTGACCATCCGCCGGCATCGCCGCTGGCTGCAAGTCGCCACCCCGCGCCTGGTTCCCGCGGCCGAATCCGAGAGCTACTACAGCCTGCAGGCGGAGATTCCCGGCGGCCGCTGGGGAACCCTCCTCCCCCAACTCGGCCGGCCGGAGGCCGAAGCCGCGGCCGGGCACCTGGTCGAGCTGTTCCGCTCCCGGACGGCCTTGCCGTTTTCGCCGCGCACCGTGCCGGTCCTGCTGGGACCGGCGGCCGTGGCGGTCCTCCTCCACGAAGCGGTGGCCCACGCGCTCGAAGCGGATTTGCTCGCCCTGTCGGGCAAGCCGGACGCGGCGATCGGCGTCGCCTTGGGGGCACCGATCCTTTCGGTCCTTGATGATCCGGGCGCCGCCCCGCCTTCGGTCCGGCGCGCGACGGACGACGAGGGACTCCCCGTCTGTCGCCGATGGCTGCTGCGCGACGGCGTGGTCGAACAGCCGCTCGCCGACGCGGCCTGGTCGCGCTCGGCCGCCACCCTCGTACCGGGCGCCGGCCGCCGCGCCGGGCGGCACGACCTGCCCATGCCCAGAAGCCACCATCTGGAGTTGCTCGCGGGCACCACCGGGGAGTACGACCTGTTCGATGGCGCCGAAGGGGGGCTCTGGCTCCCGCAGGTTCGCCGCGGCAAGCTCGATCCGAGGAGTGGCGAGCTGGAGTTGCACCTGCCCTTCGCCCGCCGGATCTACAAGGGGGAACCGGCCGAAACCCTCGGCCCCTGCGCGATCCGCGGCCGGCTCGCCGACCTGCTGGGAAAAGCCGTCGCGGTAGGGGACACGCGGCGCAGCGAAGGGGCCGGCTGGTGCGCCAAGGGAGGCCAAAAGCTGCCGGTCTGGGCGACCGCCCCCGCGCTGCTGCTCGAAAACGTCGAGGTGACCCGATGAGCGAACGGGTCCGCGCAGGGGTCAACCCGGCCGCGGTCGAAGAGACGCTCAAGGCGCTGCTGGCCCGGGGTCTGCCCGAGGTGGAAGTGCTGGCGAAAAAAGGCCGCTCTCGCCGTTTCGCCCTGGACGGCGAGCGCACGGCGAGCGCCTACGCTGAGGAGCGCGGCTGGGCGGTGCGCGCGGGCGACCGGCGCGGCTCGCTGTTCGCCTGCGGCACGGGCGATCCCCCGCCCGATGGCCCCTGGCCGCCGGCCTATCCCCCCGCCCTCCGCCTGTCGAGCCCGGAACCGCCGCCGCCATGGAAGGAACCGTCGGATTTCGAGGTGCCGTTGATCGGCGAACGGGAAGGGCTCGCGCTGCTCGAAGGAATCGCCCGCGAGCTGGCCGCCGAGCTGCCGCGCGGGCGGGTGCTTTCGGGAACCTTGGAGGACGGATCGAGCGAGGGGCAGATCACCAGCTCGAAGGGCCTTGCCGCCACCTTCCGCGGCCGGCTCGCGGCTCTCCGGCTGGAGGCGATCGGACCGGGGCTTTCCCGCCCGGCGGTGATCGAGCTGGCCGAGCGGGAGGCGCGGCGCTTCAATCCGAAAGCGATCGCCCGCCGCCTCGCCGATCGCCTCGCGGTAGGCGCCGCCCCCGGCTTGGACGAGAACGCGGAGCGTACCGGCGATCTCCTGCTGGCCCCCGCGGTCGCCGCGCGCTTGCTCTCGGGGCTCGTTCCGCTCTTTTTCGGCCCGCGGACGGACGGCGAGATCTCGGCGATCCTAGGGCAGGCGGTCCGAGTCGGCAGCGAAGCGCTCACCCTGATCGACGACGGGCGCCTGGCCGGAGGGGTGTTCGAAAGCCCGATCGACGGCGAGGGAACGCCCACGCGCGAGGTGACGCTCATCGAGCGCGGTAATTTCTTGGGGCCGGTCTTGAGCCCCGTCCAGGCGCGCGGCGCCAATCCCACCGGAGCCGCCGGCTCGCGCGCCCAAATCGCCGGCATCGCCCGCCGCGCGAGCTTCCGCGATCTGCCCACCCCGGGACCCACCCACCTCTACCTCCGCCCCGACCCAAAAGTCGGCGTCGGCGCCCTCCTCGCCTCGGTCCAGGTCGGCACCTACCTGATCGACGCCCTCGGCCCCGCCCGCGTCGACCTCGCCAACGGTACCTTCGCCCTCCCCGTCTGCGGCCTCGCGGTCGAAAACGGCAAAGCGACCGCACCCCTCGGCCACGCCTGGCTCGGCGGAGAGATCTCGGATCTCTTACGAGGCATCGTCGGCGTCGGCCGGGATCTGGCGTTTCTGCCGCTCGATGGGATGGTGGGGAGCCCGACTTTGCTGGTCAAGGGGTTGGTGTTGCGGGGGCGGTAGGGCCTGCGAGTGAATGCATTCACTCGCTCGGATACGACTCCCTTGAGGACGTGGGTTCGACGCTACGACGCTTCCCAGCCCAAGAGGCGCCTCGCAATTGACGGCGCCAAGCGACTGGGCATACTGTCTTCCCTGAGGAATCCAAGATGAGCCGGCGTGAAATCGAAATGGACCATCTTGCCGCGGAGGGTGGGTTCCTGGTCGTCAAGGAGGAGCCCGCGGCAGGCGTTGCTGCCGCCATCGGTTCAAGGGGAAAGATCCCTCTGAACGATGTCGTCGAAATCAGGCGAGTGGCCTCGGGGCGGTATCGGGTGGTGATCGAACTCACACCGGGAGTCGAAGCAGGTCCAGCGCCCGTGCGAGCGCCTGGGAGCGCCAAGGGATTGTTTACTGTGCCGGACGATTTCGACGCACCGCTCGATGACCTCCGCGACTACATGTAGGGCCGGTCGTGCCGCGCGCTCTGCTGGATACGCACACCTTTCTCTGGTTTGTCACGGCTGATCCGAAGCTCAGCCCTAACGCGGAGAACTTCATCTCCGATGGCAGCAACGAGATACTCCTGAGCATCGCGTCCGTCTGGGAAATGGCGATCAAAGTGAGCACCGGGCGACTGCCCATTGCCGAAAGGCCTGCCGATCATCAGCGCCGACTCGGCGTTCGATGACTACTCGATTGCACGGATTTGGTAACGCTCTACGGCTAACTAATTCTCCGACCTCGACATCACCGCTGTCGGAAGAGGCCACACGTTCCTGCCTCTCGACGGAACTATTCGGCCGCCCGAAGCTAGTAGGGCTTCTGGGTATTCAGCGAAGGGAGCGGACCCTGCCTTTCGAACCAATCCTTGGCCGGTTGGAAGCCGCGGAGCAGGTAGATCAGCACCGAGGTGTCGAGGACCGCTTCGCGGGAACGACTTCACAGCTCCAGAAAACTGCTCCACGGGGCGCGCGAGAAGCTTCAATTCGATCGAATTTGTGCGCATCGGGAATCGGCATCGGATTAGGTCGAGCAGGGCGGAGTCCAAGAGATCATGTGCGGACATCGTGTGCGTACGGTATGTCAGAGGGTGCCGAGAAAACGATACCCTTCGGCCGACTTTTCTCAAGATGTCTGCCCAAAGGGGGAAAGGAAGGTACGCCGGATCGAAGGTCCGCACCGGGGAGGTTCCCCCGGGTGGCCCCCTTCCCCTCCCCAAAAAAGAAGGTCGCCCGAAAAGTGTCGTTTCCTCGGGCTCTCGTCCCTTACTCTTAGGCCGTCGGGTTCAAGCGCCCTCGCCGCTGGTCGATGTCCAGTCCCGGAGCGGGGCCGTTTCCTTTCAGACCATCGGGGACTTGGACCGGGTAACGGCTGGGCCGGATCGAATCACCGGTGGTCCTGGCAGGACATGTAGGTCTCCAGGCCAGACCACCCCTGAACTCGACGAAACCATCAGGGAACCGGATCGGCCCAACACCGCTTCGGATCGGAACGCCGGTGGGCTGAACCGAAACACCAGTGGTTTGGGGTGGACCACCGGTGAGCACGGCGGGTCCACCCCTGCTCTGGTCGGGATCAACTCTGAGATCTGATCGCGCCGCCACTTTCTCGGGGCAGAGCACCGATGTGCCGGCCCGGGATAGGCGATCAACGCGCGGGGAGGCTGGTGCCGTCAGCCCCGAACCGCCGTACCCCGTCTTGGAAGTAGCGGACAACTCCCGATCCTTTCGAGCGCCGGATCCTCTTAGAGATTCATCCGGCAGCCTACGAGAAAGCAACTGGCAATTACCCTTCCGGTAGAAGCCGCCCCCGCAGCCACCGCTGCGCCGGAACCTCCAAGAACCGATAGCTCACCCACGACAACGGCAGGAGAATCACGAAGAAGAGCACCAGCGCCACCGGGGAGGAGAAAAACTTGCGGTCCAGGCCGAGCCAGCCGACGACGAGCGCGAAGGCGAGCTGCAACGGAAAATGGAGCAGGTACAAAGAGTAGGAAAGATCGCCCAGGTAGGCGGTGCGTCGGCCGAACGCGCCGAAGCGGGTCTCGGCGAGGGCCAGGGTGAGGATGGTGATCGGGAACAGGAGCACGGTCGGGCCGATCGTGGCGACGAGGGGGTGGGATTTGGCCCAGGGCCAGTTGTTGAGGTGGAAGCTCGGCGTGTAGACGGCGAGGATCGTTCCGGCCCAGAGGGCGGCGGTCAGCCACGACAGCCCGGTCGCGAGCTTCGCGGCGGCTCCTGATTGCAAGCTCCAGGCGTAGGCGCGATAGACGCAGCCTCCCAAGAAGAACGCGATCATGCCGCGGCCGATCGGCATGTCCCACTGGGCGAGCAGAAAGAGACCTGCGATCGACACGGCGGCGAGGACGGCGGTTCGGATCGGCACCGTGCGGCAGAGGACGAAGAACAGAAGATAGAGGGCGATTTCGACCGAGACCGACCAGATCGGCCCGTTGAAGGAGTGGAAGTAGCCCGTGCCCCAAGCGGAGACGAGGAGGAGGTTCGGCACGAAGTGTTGAAGGTCGTTGTGCGGATAGACGAAGTCGGAACCGAACCGATGGCGGTAGGCAAGCTGGCCCAGAATCACCAGCGCCAACGTCACAAGGTGGAGCGGCACGAGGCGCGAGAAGCGGCGCAAGAAGAAGTCGCGCGGCCCAACCGTGCGGGCGGCGATCGGTTGGGCGTAGAGCCAGAAGAAGATGAAACCCGAGAGGGTAAAGAAGAGCTCGACCGCGAGCTGGCCATAGCCGTAGAACAGAAGGAAGAAGCCGTGCCACGGCCGGGCGCCCGGCCCGGGAACCGCTCCGCGGAAGAAGAAGTGTTGCCAGTGCCAGAAGACGATCGAGAGGGCCGCGACGCCGCGAAACGCGTCGAGGGCGTAGAAGCGTCGGGGCGGCTTCATTGCCGGGGGTTCGTCGCGGGCGCTTTCGATCACGCCCGATTGTCGGCGGCGGGGCGAGCGGGTGTCAAACCCCCGTTAGGAGCGGCTCGACCTTTCGTGCCCTGCGGCCGCCCTTCGACTACGCTCAGGGCTCGGGCCTACCAGCTGGCTGAGCGAAGTCGAAGCCCGTTTCCGGCGCGCCTTCCCGGTCACCAACGACCGCGGGTTCTCGCTTCCTCCGGCGGCGCCGGGCGGCCTAGTTCGCCGGTTCAGCCGCGAGCGCGGCCCTTGCCGCGGTGAGCAGCGGCCGAGCGGAGAGGGGGGCGCCCACCGCGCCGCGCATCCAGGCGTCGGGCGTCAGGCGGCCTTGTTTGGCCACCCGTTCGAACTCGGTGCCGAAGTCGCCTTTCTGGAACTGCTCGGCAACCTGGAATGCGATCAGGTGGCCGAGCGCGTAGTCGGGCAGGTAGAGGCCGAAGGCGATCATGTGGGAGTAGACGGCGAGGATCTCGGAATCGCGGACTCCGAAGTGGGGCGCGTACCAGCGGTTCCAGACCTCGCGCGCGATGGCGACCGTCGCCTCGCGCAGCTCCGCCGGACCCGCGGCCGGGTGGGCGTACATCCAGCGCCAGACCCGCATGTCGACCAGGCTGACGCCCGAGATCTCGTAGGTGGTCCAGAGGGTCGCGAGCGCCTCGGCGCGGCGGGCCTCTTCATCCTGACTGCCGAGGCCGAGCAGCTCGAGATCGCGGTGCTGGAAGACGAAGGCGAGCGCCTCGGTGAACGCATTGTTCGGCACACCCGCGAGCGTCCAGTGGTCGATGCCGTGGAGCGAGAAGACCTGCTCCACGTTGTGACCCAGCTCGTGGATCGCGATGTTGTATCCCTTGTAATCCATTCCGTCGGCGGGGACCCGGGTGCGCAGGTGAACGGAATCCTGCCGCCGCACGGCGGGCATGGCGTGGCCCGCGCCGCGGGCGGGATCGACGACGATTCGATCCGAAAGGAACTTCGCCTTGTCGGGCGCGAAGCCGATCTGACCGAGCAAGGCCGGCAGCCCCGTCTGGAATGCCGCGAGGTTAGGGTACTTGGCGTGAACCAGCCGGTCGAGGTCCGCTTCGGTATGGCCGCTCCTCGGCTTGAAACCGGCGTACCAGATGTCGAACGGCGCGAGCGGCCGGCCGAGCTTGGTTTCGATCCGCTTCGCCAGATCCCCTACCTCGGCCGATTCGAGCACCGAGATCAAGAGCGCCTCGACCTCTCCTTCCGGCACCTGGCGGTTCGAGTTGAACTGGCGGTCGATCAGCGTCGGCACGCTCGGCGTGTAGGGGTCGATGCCGCGCTCGGCGCGGAAAACTTCGAGCAGCTTGGCGTAGCGCACGTCGGCTTCGCGGATTTGTGCCTTGGCCGCGTCGAAGGGCTTTCCCGCATCGACCGGCCGGACCTCGTTGGTCTCCGGGTTCCAGAGCAGGCCGCCATTGTCGATCACCGCCGCCGGGATCTCCTGGCGGATGATCCGCTGCATCACGCGGTAGATCATCTGCTGCCGGTCGAGAGCACGGCCGTCCGGCTCGGCGTCGTAGTGGGACGCGAGTTCGTCGCGCAGCCCCCAGTGGGAGATTAGGCGTAGCCCTTCGGGAAACAGCTTGGTTCCCGAGCCGTCGATCAGTCGGTCGAGCCGGACGTTCATCGCCGAGATGTAGCTGTCGGCGTTCGAATAGGCGCGCGAGGTCTCTTGGATCGCCGCGGGAGCGACGCGTTGCTCGAACGTCTCGACCAGGCGCGAGATCGCCCAGGCATTACGGTCCCATAAGGTGCCCTTGGCCAGCCGATCGCTGAGCGAATCGAGGGGGTAGTTGAGCAGCACCAGGAACGCCACTTTGGTTTTGAACAGATCGTCCGTCGCATGGGCCGAAAGATCGAGCTGGCCGAGCAGCTCGTCGGCCTTGCCGATCGGCCCGAGGTCGAGGTCGAAAACCCGCCGCAGATCGCGGCGCACCTCGTACAGATGGCCGTAGATCTGCTCGAAAGCCACCTCCAGCCGCTCCGAAGTGGCGGCCAACTCAGCGGGATCGGTGATCAGCTGCTCGGTGCAAAAAGCGGTAAACGCGGCCTCGTCGCCATCCTCCGCCCACCACCGCGCCGCCACCTGGGGAACGCCGCGAGCAATCCGCGTCCGTTGCCCCTCGCCATGCACGGCGAGCGCGGCGGCGATCGCACGATCGATCGCGGCGGGAGGAATCGAAGTCTGAGCGTGAGCCGGAAGGGGCAAAACGGCAGAAAGCGTCGCGAGCATAGTCAGCATCCCAAAAATGGCGAAGTTCAAGCGGTTCATGGAGGAAGTCCTTTATCCGCCCCCACCGGACACGGCGGAGTGGAGAGATTGTATCGCCTCAAGCCCGCTCACCCGGGCCGCGGATTTCCAAGCCGCCTCGGGTCCAGGTGCGGCGGGCGGCGTAGACCACGAGCAAGAGGGCGGTGCCGAGAAGGATGATCGCCGGGCCGGAGGGCAGGTCCATTTCGTACGAGACGCCCAGGCCCGCGAGAGTCATCGCGACCCCGAGTCCCACGGAGGTGAGGATCACCCACTTCAAATCGCGGCAGAGCATGAGGGCGATCACCGGCGGAATGGTGAGGAGCGCGATCACCAGGATGATCCCCACCACCTGAATCAAGATCACCACGACCAGCGCCATCAGCACCAGGAGCAGCGTTCGCAGGAAGCGCACGGGGGCGCCCTGAACGCGGGCGAACACCTCGTCGAAAGCGACCGCGACCAGCCCCTTGTAGAACAGCGCAACGGTCGCGAGGACAGCGGTCGAGAGGCCGAACGTGATCCAGACGTCCGTTCGGGTGACCAGGAGGATGTTGCCGAACAGATAGGTCATAAGGTTCGGCGCGTAGCCCGGGGTCTTCGCGATGAAGACGATGCCGACGGCCACGCCCGCCGCCCAGAGGACACCGATCAGAGCATCTTGCGAGCGCACTTTTTCGGTATCCACCAAGCCGAGCAGAATCGCGAACAGAAGCGAGACGCCGATCGCGCCCCAGATCGGGTTGACGCCCAGAAAGAAGCAGAGCCCGAGGCCGCCGAACGCCGCGTGGCTGATGCCGCCGCCGATGAACGCCAGGCGCTTCACCACCACGAACGGACCGATCACGCCGCAGAGGATGGCCGCCAGAACCCCCGCGATGATCGCGTGGCGGACGAAGTCGTAGGCGAGCGCGTCAAGCAGGGTGGGCATGGCGGTTTTTCAGTGCGAGTGCAGCACGCGGTGCGGCACTCCGTGGCCGAGCAACTCGACCGGGCAACCGTACGCCTCTTCGAGCGCCTCGGAGGTCAGCTCGTGGTGGTAGTGCAAGCCGCGGTTGACGCAGGCGACGTGGCGGACGGCCGAGGCGATCGAGGTCGGGTCGTGGGTGACGACGACGATCGGGATCGTCTCGTTCAGCGTCAGGAGGAGCGTCCGCAGCGTCTCGCGCGATTCGGCGTCGATCGAGGCGGTCGGCTCGTCCAGAAAGAGGATCGCGGGTTCTGAGACGAGCGCCCGGGCGATCAGCACACGCTGCATCTGGCCGCCCGACAGCTCGCGGATCGGCCGTTGGCCGAGGTTTTCCAGGTGAAGCCGTTCGAGCATCGCCTCGGCCGCTCGCCGGTCGTCGCGGTTGTAGGGGCCGAGCAGGCCGCGGCGCGAGATGCGCCCCATGCGCACCACTTCGAGCACGCGGAGCGGAAAGCTGCGGTCGAACGTAGAGAACTGCGGCACGTAGCCGAGCTTGCCGGGGCGGTTCGGGAGACGATCGACGATCTCGCCCGAGCGCGGCCGTAGAAGACCGAGCAGAAGCTTGATCAGCGTCGTCTTGCCGCCGCCGTTCGGCCCCAAGATCGCGAGGTAATCGCGCGGGTAGATCTGTAGGTTCACCGCTTCGAGCACCAGGTCGGCGCCGTAGCCGAACGAGACGTTTCGCACCTCGATCACCGGCCGTTCCGGCGGTCCCGGCTCGGGCGAGGCGATCGGCCCAGCCGGATCAGCAAGCTCGGCAAGCTCAGCCACGGGCCAGCTCCCGGCGGAAGGCGCGGGCGGCCGTGCGCAGGCTCGTGCGCCAGTCGTAGGCCATCGGGTCGACCACCACGACTTCGCCGCCGAGCGCCTCGGCGATCACCTCGGCGCTTTTCCTCGCCATTCCGCGCTGGACGAACACGGCACGGATACCTTCGCTTCGGCCCCGATCGATCATCTCGATCAGCCGCGCGGCCGAAGGCTCGCGCCCTCCCGTTTCGATCGCCACCTGGTCGAGACCATATTCGCGGGCAAAGTACCCCCAAGCCGGGTGGTAGACCATGAAGCGGCGGGTGGGGCTGGTCCCAAGATCGACGCGGATCTCACGATCCAGCGCAGCGATTTCCGCTTGGAATGCCGCCAAGTTTCGGCCGTACTCCGCGGCGTGGGAAGGATCGGCCTCGGCCAGCGCGCGGGCGATGTTGCCGGCGGGGGGCCGCCACCGGGACGGGGGGGCCCCCACCAGCGGCTCCGCCCCCCGG
>JBBRUC010000059.1:0-29180 GCA_038248205.1 Thermoanaerobaculia bacterium | reverse complement strand
CTGTTCTCCCCTCTCCCGAAACGGGAGAGGGGTCGGGGGTGAGGGCTGGTGCGGCACGCCGCCGACGACTTGGACGGAGCCCTGCTGGGAGAGATCGCGTGGCACCTTCTCTTCAGCACCTTCTCCGCAGAAACCAGATCGAGCCGCCATCGCGGCCGTAGCCGGTGAAGAAATCCGCAGCGCATTTCGTAGGTGGTGCTCACGTCGGTTCGCAGTGTAGACGGTACGCCAGCAGGCGACGTACACGCTCTCGTCGAAGCACTTCACGTCTCGCTTGCGGAGGATCTCGTGCCGCTCTGGCCCCTGCTGCTCTACCTTCTCGCGGCGACCGCCCTCGCCATCGGCGCGCTCCGGTTCCGTAGCGGCATGTTGCGTCGCGATGCCGCGGTTTTGATCTTTGCGCCGCTGGTGTTCGTCGGCCCCGCGCTGGTTTCGGGCGATACCTTGAGCCCGATCAACCGCGCCTACCGGGTACAGCCGCTCGACGCCCACCGCGAGCTACTGCTCGACCGGGCTCCGAGCGCCGCGATCCTCCACGATCCGTTCACGATGATCCTGCCCTGGCGCGCGGCCGTGCGCCACGCCTTCACCCTGGGCGAGTGGCCGCTGTGGAATCCCTGGAGCCGCGCGGGCGAGCCGCTCGCCGGGCTCGCCCAGTCGGCACCCTATGCGCCGGTGAACCTTCTGGCCCTGGCGGTTCCGATCGAGGACGAGGCGGCCCTTACCGGCGGGCTCAACCTCGCGATCGCCGGCCTCGGCGGGTTCCTCGCGCTCGCCGCGTTCGGTCTCTCCCGTAGGGCGTGCCTGCTCGGCGCCGTCGCCTGGAGCAGCTCGGGGTTTCTTCTCTTCTGGCTGCTCTGGCCGGTGACGCCGACGCTCGCGTTCTTCCCTTGGGTGCTCTGGGCGGCGGTACGCCTGGCGCGCGAGCCGCGCCTCGGTAACGCCGCGCTGCTCACCCTGGCTCTCACCCTGATTCTCCTCACCGGCCATTCCGAATCGGTCGCGCACGCGGTCCTCGTCTCCGCGTTCTGCGCCGCTTTCGTCGTGCCCTGGCGGCAGGCGCGGACCGCTCTGCGCGCGATCCTCCTGGCGCTCGCGGCCGGAGTCGTTGCCGCCACACTGTCGGCGTTCTTCCTGCTCCCCCCCCTCGATGCGATCGACCAGACGATCGAACTCGCGCGCCGCCGCGGGGCGCCCGACCGGGCGTTTCAGGCGCGCCCGCTCGGGTCGGCGATGGCGCTCCTGCGAGCCGAATTCGTCCCCTTCGCCTGGGGGATCACGAATGAAGAGGTGGGCAAAAACCCCCGCTACGGCATGACGCTCTACGCCCCCGACCGCGCCTTTTCGGGCGGCTTGATCCTGGCGCTCGCCGTGGCCGGCCTGGGAGTCGGCCTCGCCGGCCCGCGCCGCCGGCTCGCCGCGGCGGGCGGAGCGCTCTACCTGTTCGGCCTCCTGGCGGGAATCGGTTTTCGGCCGCTCCACGAGCTGCTCAAGCGGCTGCCGATCTTCGATCTCGCGCTCAACAACCGCCTCGCGTTCGTCGGCGCGTTCGGCCTCGCGCTGCTCGCCGCGGCGGCGATCGACGCCTGGGATTCGCGGCCGCCCCTCGCCCCGTTTCGGCTCCCGACGCTCCCAGGGCTCCCAGCGGTTTCGCTCCTGACCACGGGCGCGGCGGCGGCGCTCGCGCTGCTCGCGCTGCTGTTCTGGCGCGACGCCTCGGCGCTGGGACTCGACGGCACGACCTATCTCGCACGGACCGCCTGGTTGGTGGTCCCGGCGCTCGGCGGCGCGGTGTTTCTCGCGGCGGCGCGCCCGCGCGACCTGATCCTCCTCCTGGTGCTCGCGGCGCACCTTGCGGAGCGGCGGGTCGAAAGCGACTATCTTTTCAGGCCCCAGGCGAGGAACGCGTTCTTCCCCCGGGTGGCGCCGCTCGACGCGATCCCCGACCCGCCCGAGCCGCAGCGCATGGCGGCGCTCGACTTCGCGCTGCCCGCCAACATGGCGACGCACTACGGGTTGGAGGATCTGCGCGGCGGCAACGCGATGACGCTTCGCCGCCTGGCCGAACTCAAGAGCGCCTGGAGGGCGAACGGCCGCTCGTCCTCGACGCTGGTGCAAGTGAGCCGGGCGGACGATCCCGCGCTCAACCTGCTCAATGTGCGCTACGTGCTGGCGGCGCGGCAAAGAGGTGTCCCGTCCTGGTATCGGCCGATCGCCCAAGGGTCGAGCCTCGCCCTCTACGAGAATCGCCGCGCGCTGCCGCGCGCCTTCCTGCCGCGCCGCGTCGTTTTCGGCAGCGATCCGGCGACGCTCCTGTCCCGGGCCGCGGCGATCGGGAACTACCGCCGGCTCGCCACCATCGAGCCGATCGGCCGGCAGGTGGCAACCCACGAACAACCGAATCCTCGCGGCCGTCTCTCGACGCGGAAGAACGGCCTGGGCCTGCGGATCGACGCCGATCTCGCCGCCCCCGGTTGGATCGTGGTCAGCGAAACCCATTGGCGCGGCTGGCGCGCCACGGTAGCGGGACGGGAGCTTCCCCTCGCCTTCGCCGACCACGCCTTCCTGGGCATTCAAGCTCCCGCCGGGCGCAGCCGGATCGACCTCACCTACCGCCCGCGGTCGTTTGTCTGGGGACTGTGGATCAGCGGTACGGCTCTGGTGTTGCTCGCGGGGCTCGCGGGAGCAGGCCTACTCCGGACGAAGAGATTGCGACCTCCAGCCGGCCCACTCTCGCGCCACTCCCGTCCAAATCGAGTCGAGCGGTCGTGCGCTACCGGTTCCGCGAGTCCGGCCGGTGGATTGCCGTTCGAACTACCGCTTACAGGCCTCTGTCGCTCGCCCGGGGCCGATTGAGCATCTCCAGGCACTCCGCGGCGAGGACGCCGGATTGAATCTCTGGCGGTGGAGGCCAACCGGTCAGGGTTTCGTCGGTCAAGAGGTTGTAGCGCGAGGTGGCCCCTCCCGCTTGCCCGCAGGGGATGCCGTAGACGACTCGCGCGACCCCTGCGCGACGGATCGCGTAAGCGCAAAGGACACAAGGCTCGACCGTCGTGTAGAGGGTCGAGCCTGTGAGGTCCAGGGAATACTCATTTCCGCAGGCGGAGCGGATCGCCTGGATTTCGGCGTGCGCGCTGGGGTCGAGGAGGTTGCGTGTGCCCTCGATGCCTTCGCCGAGGATCTTGCCATCGCGCGCAATCAGCGAGCCGACCGCGGTCTCGCCGGAGCGGCGGGCTATTTCCGCTAATTGGAGGCACCGGCGCATAAGGGAGTCGTCCCCGCGTGCGGGTTTCGGTGAGCCCGCCTGGGCCAGGGTTGCCATTTCGAGATCTCCTTCCAAAGGTCTACGGGCGCGCGGATTCGGAGGCCGGTGTAGGTTAAGCGAAGGAGGCTCAGGGTCCAATGGAATCGCTCGCCCAGACGGAAGCGCTGATCCAGGAGTTCGAAACCCGGCTCCTCCGTCCCGAGGTTCGCCGCCACCCCGACCAGGTCGCGGCCCTCCTCGACGACGGGTTCCGCGAATTCGGAAGGATCTGGGACAAACCGTCGGTGATCGTGGCGCTGCAAGAAGACGCCCCCTTCGAATGCGAGGTCTCGGACTTCGAGCTGCGACTTCTCGCCGATGACGTGGCGCTCGCCACCTACCGCATTCGCTCGATCGCAACACCCCAGCGGCCGGCCGCCGGCTCGTTGCGCAGCTCACTCTGGCGCCGAACCACCGGCACCTGGCGGATGGCCTTCCACCAAGGCACACCGGCTTGACGTGACCGACGGACAGGCGAATCGAGAGTTCCAGCGAAGAACCAACCGCCCGACCCAGCGCACCGCCAGCGCCAAAGGCGCGATCTCATATCAGCCTGGGGCAACGCCCCAGGACCACGGCCCGTCAACCTTCGAGAGGGCTGTGGGCCCGATTGCTTTCTGTCGCGAAGCCGATCGTCGGGTTGTCGCCATCGGGGCGCACCTGAGCGTCGAACGCCCAATTCATCACGCAGCGCGTGACGAATCGGGAAGGCTGCATCGTGCTTCGTCGGCAACCTCGTGCGGCCGCAAGGGCATTCGAACCGAATGCGCCACTCTTGAACCGCTTTCGACCCCGGACCTTCTCGAAAAGGGTGGCACCTATCCCGGTGCAAAGGATCTGGACAGTCCGCAAGATCCTTTGCGGGGGGTGCGATGAGGCCTCAAAACCGAGCTTCAGGGATCGCGTGGCACCTTCTCCCTGTTGGCTTCAATCCCAGATAGATGATCGTGAAAGCTCCCTCTGGCGCCGAACCTCCGGTACCTGGGGGATGGTCTTCTACCAAGCCACGCCGGCTTGAGGGGACCGATGGGCCGAGCGAATCGAGACTTCCAGCGAAGAACCAACCGTCCGACCCAGCGCACCGCCAGCGCCAAAGGCGCGGACTCATATAAGCCTGGGGCAACGCCCCAGGAACGCTGCCTCAACCTTGGGAAGGGCTGAAGGCCCGACCGATTACTCTCACAATGTGCGCCACGGACGGCACCGGTCACGCGCCCGCTCCGCCCCGGGTGGCGCTTTCGCGTCGATCGAGATCGTCGAGCAACCCGAGGGCTTCTTCGGGAGATCCCAAGGCCGCACGAGCGCGAAAGCGGGTTTCGGCATCGAAGTCCGCCAACGCCATCGTCGACAACTCATCCATGAGCCTATTGACGCTGACCTTCCGGCGTTCGGCCAACTGCCGAAGGCGTGAATGTTTCTCGTCCGAGAGCCGAATCGTCAGGGTTGCCATTGCGAGATCTTCTCCCAAAGGTCTACGGGCGTGCGGATTCGGAGGCTGGGCTGCAAAAGATTCTCTCACTACCTCTGCCGCTTTTTACTCTTTCGCCGCCGCTTTTGGGCGCCCGCTACCAAATGCCGTTCATCCACCCCAGAAGGCGCGATCACCTGCTTCAGGTAATTCTCTCGTCGAGGCCTCTCTGACGTCAGGTCATTTGAATCGGACACGAGATTTGAGTGTGCAGCAGCCGGGAAGAACACCCGAAAAATGGCGCCTGCCACTGAGAGAGGAAAGATATTCAAGGCGAGGAGCAGAAGACCCAGAGTAAGTATTGTCACCCGATCGCGAATACGCAACGTGATTATCGGTATCTCTAAGCGCGTACCATCCAAATCGTCGAGAACTGTAATCTTGCAGAGACCCTGCTGTGGAATATCTACCGGGCTATCAAGCGCAATATCCATCTCGTCAGATCGGTTGGCCCCGTCAACGGTCAGGCTTGTACCGGGCGCGAGCCGATATCCATTCCTACCAATTGAGAGCCGAAGGGCGTCGGGGCAATAAGGTGTTGGGCTCAAACTCAAAGTCCTGGTGGCTGAAGCTGAAAGCGTCACCGCGGATTGTCGAATGGAGGAGCTTATCGGGCTAAAGGTCGGCGTCATCATATATTTCAAATAAAAAGGCGGAGCTACGCCGGCATTACGATAAAGTGCCTGTAGTTGACCCCTATTTAAATTCTTCGCTTGCAAGAATCTATCTAGGCTCACTATAGTCCATTTGGCAGAATCCGGAGCCCCAGCGAGACTCAATCCCAAGTCCTCCGATTCGGGTTGTTCGACAGAGAGGCCTGAACGGGCGTAGAACGCAGTAACCGAAACAGGGGTTGAACTCTCAGGACATGGCTTTAAAAGTTGGCTAAGAAACGGCGATTGGGGACCTGGAATATCAGAAAAGATCAGATCGGAGAAGATTAATACCTTGACTTCACCAAATGCACTGCCGCCGACTTTTCGACAGACTCTCTTGTCAAAGAATGATAGAACGTCAGTTGTTTCCGGTCCTAACTCATTAGTACGCGCCAATCCTTCGACGAGTTTCGGTCCTAGAGTGGTGAGATTTCTCCGTCCAGCCGCCAAATTTAGCGGTCCTAGATCAATCGATTCAGTAGCGAACAAGTAGACTTCTAAACGATTCTCTTCCGATACAAGTGCGGGAATGTCGGCCGATAGTTGGAACAAAGCGTCTAGAGAATCTTTTAAGTTGCTCTCACTGGTGAAGCTTCGTGACCCGTCGATTCCAACGATATAGAGGCTTGGCGGGGAGTAGGCTCTATGGTGGACCTGGTGGACCATCGATACATCAAGTCTCGTTCCGGCTTGGTCAAGGCTTTCAAAGAACGCAAGTTGCGATCCAATCAGGGGACCAATGCTAAAAAGAATCGCTGGAAGCCCCAAAACCATTGCGCAGAGTAAACTAAGTAGGCTTTGGAGGAACGGCTGATTGACCTCGGCCTGTCGTGCTCGATCCAGGAGCAGATAGAAGAGACTCAACGACGAAAAGGACCAGAGAAGGGCGGTGATCGGCAGGAACAACTCGTGGGTCTCGCCATTCCGGCGAAACCGGCCTCAAGGATAAGGAAGGAACCCATGATCGAACCGACGACCCCCGCAACGTGCCTCGACCTTCCGGCCACCGACCTGGCCACGCCGCAGCCGGCGCTCAAGGCCGAACGCATTCAACTGGCCTTGCGCGACCTGCCGGGCTGGGCGCTGACAAAAGACGAGAGCGCGATCGAGCGCACCTACGACTGCACGAGCCTGGACGCGGCGTTCCACTTCCTCTGTTACGTGTGGACCTCCGCGTTCGACCGCGGCCAGAAGCCGAGGTTGGTGATCGAAGGCTTCCGGGTTCTGGTCTGCCTCTTCACCGCTTCGGCCGGCGGCGTCACCCAGGCGGATCTCGACCTCGCCCACTGGATCGACCGGCGATGAGCGAAGGGGACGGCGTCGTGCATGGACCCATGGGGGGTACAAGTCCATTCCTCGGGCCTTTCACTTCCGCCCGACGGGCCGTACCCATTTCCCCGGCGGCTTTACCCACTTCCCCGCCGGCCGTACCCATTTCCCCGGCGGCTTTACCCACTTCCCCGCCGGCCGTACCCAGTTCCCCGGCGGCTTCACCCATTTCCCCGCCGGCCGTACCCAGTTCCCCGGCGGCTTTACCCATTTCCCCGTCGGCCGTACCCAATTCCCCGGCGGCTTTACCCATTTCCCCGTCGGCTTTACCCATTTCCCCGTCGGCTTTACCCATTTCCCCGGCGGCTTTACCCATTTCCCGACGGGCCGTACCCATTTCCGCTCAGCCCTCCCCTGGGTTCGCAGACCGGGGCGTCTTCACGCTCAGGCGCTACCCGGGGGACTCACCGTGCAACCCGATCGCGGCATCGATCCGCGATCCTTCTTGTAGGAGGTAGTCATGGCCACGCCCATCCTCTCCGAACGTCTCCGGACCTGGGAACAGTTGTCGACCCAGCTCGGCCTTCGGCTTACGGAGGTCCCTCATCTGCGGGCCCAACATGAAGAGCTGATCGCTCGAACGACCGCGATCAAAGCTCTCCAGGACGACCGCCAGCGGCATCAGAGCGCCCTCGCCAGGGAGCAGGAGGAGCTTCAGATGGAGGTCTTCCACGCTGGAGAGACCTACTCCGCGCTCTCCGAGTCGCTTCGCGCCGCCTACGGGCGCCGCAACAAAGAGCTGGTCGCGTTCGGCCTGCGCCCCCGCCGCCTCACCCTCAAAGCACGGGCGGCGAACATCGAAGCCACCAGTCCCACCTCCCCGGCGGGCAGCACCCCGCCGACCGCTCCGGCGCCCGCGGCGCCCCAGGCAGGCACGCCGTAGGTTGTTGGTCCGGGCGGCTCGCGGCGAGCCGCCCCTTTTTTCTATCTGATCCTTGCCGATCGAAACGCGCCCGATGGCGCAAAGGAGAGTCCATGAAACCCACACCGAAAAGCCCGGAACCGAACAATCCGTCAGAGGGGCGGCGGATGAACGCCTTCGCCCGCAGCTTCCTCGCGTTCATCGACCTGCTCGACGAGAGCCCGCACGCCGACCAGGAGGTCGAATGGAGCGGGCCGTGGGAGGTTCGACTCGCCGCGAACGCCCGGACGTGGGGGGTCGTTCGGCTCCAGGCGGAAGAACCGGAGGAAGGCCCGGGATTTCCCGGCCAATCGCCGCTCGAATTCGACACGCGGGAGCGCGCGCTGC
Source organism: Thermoanaerobaculia bacterium (assembly GCA_038248205.1). GTDB lineage: Bacteria > Acidobacteriota > Thermoanaerobaculia > Multivoradales > UBA5704 > DASYKS01. Next base: position 21,174 of record JBBRUC010000059.1, on the reverse strand, counting down.
TCGCCGCCGCGATCCTGCCGATCCATGGCCGCGACCCGTTGTTCGTCGAACAAGAGCGCGCGGGGCCGGGGGTGGATCTGGTGGCCCAACAGCCGGACGGTGCGTTCGGCGTCGTCGGTTGGTCGCGGCACTCCGACCCGGACCTCTTCCGCGCCCTGCATGTGGTCGAAGGACTCACCCGCAGCCCGCGATCGCTCGCTCTGGTGCTCGAAGCCGCGGGCCCCGGGGGCATTCGAGCCACCGGGCTCTACCGGGCGCGCCGCCGGGCGGCGCGAGTCCGTGAAACCTCGGGTCAGGCTACAAATGGTTGACGGTGGCCGCCACCGCTCGTTAGGATTTCCGCCATGATGAACGATCCAGAGAAGAGAGCCCTCGCACTCCTCGATTTCCTGATTTCCACCAATGGCCTGTCGCTGCGCGACGTCGATGCGAGATGCGACTTCGCCCGCGGCACCACCGGCAACCTGCTGAACCGGCGCACCCGCCTGCGGTTCAACCAGATCTTTCAGATTCTAGGGGCGTGCAACGTCGAGCCGAAAGCGTTCTTCCTCGGCCTGTTCCCGCCCGAGCCTCCCGCCCGTCAGCCCGGCCAGAAGTCGCTCCACCAGGAGCTGATGGACGCGGCCGAACGGGCGGGCTATCTGCGCGACGAGCCGACCTCGCCGCTAGTGCCGATGATCCCGGCCGACATCTCGCTGCGCCCGGAAGACCTGGTGAAGATGGTCGAGGAAAGGGTGTTGAAGGCGCTCGATCAACAGCGCGAGTTGGACGAGAAAAATCCCAAGAAGACCCGCCGCCGCCCCGCCCCGCGTGGGCGCCGCAAGGTCCAGCCAGGGTAAAGATTCGGAACCGAAACTTCGGCGAGCGCTCCTTACCACCCCTCGCGGATTCGTTCCGGGCCGCCGGATCCGTTCGGCGAGGGTCGAAACGACGCCCGTCTCCGGGTATACTTCGGCTTCCTTTTCGAGGTTCTTGATGCCTTTCGTAGAGATCGCAGAAGCCCCACCCTCGCCTTCCCCGGCGGCCGCGTTGAATGCGGCTCGCGCCGATGCGGAGCGGTTTGGGCGTTTGGAGGGCGAGGGGTTCGACGCGGACCTACGCGAGATCGAGCGGCGCGAGCGGGAGAACCTTCTCGGCCAAACCGCCGTGGCCGAAGGGGGAATCGCCACGCTTGATCCGGACGACGCGCCTCAGGCGACCAGCACCGAGGTGGTTCGCCTGCGCCGCGAAATCGATCGCCTCGCCGAATTTCACCGGGCGCTCCTTCATTCCCGATCGTGGCGGCTGCTCCAGTCGCTCAAGCGGCCGTTCGGACGCTCCTGGTAGGCCAACGCCGGACTCGAAATCGATGGCCAAAGAATTGGAAGTTCTGGAGGCGGCCCTGCGGATCGCCCGGCTGGAGGCTCGGGTCGAAGCGCTCGAAGCGGCGCTCCTGCGCCGTTCGGACGAATTGCGCGCGTTGCAGCGCCTTCTGCCCGGCCGGGAACTGCTGAACCTCTCCCGCCTCAAAGGGGGTCTTCCACCGCTCGCCAGCGGGAGCTACGACCTCGACGTCTGGCGCGAGACCACCCAGCTCACAACGGCCAACGTCGAAGATACGCTCCGCGACCTCTGGCAGAGCCTGACTCCCGCGACGGCCATACCGCGATGACGGGGATCGAGGCGACCACCCTCGCGAGTTCGACGCCGCCGCGTAAGGCCACGCTGCTGGTGCTCGCCTGGAACCGCTGGGATCTCACCGAGCGCTGCCTTGAAACCTTGCTCGCCACCGAGCTGCCGAACGCCGAGGTCTTGGTGGTCGACAACGGTTCGACCGACGAAACCCCCGCCCGGCTCGCCGAGCTGGCCGAGAGCGCCGGGATCCGAGTCTTGCGGCTGGAGAAGAACCTCGGGTTCGTGCGCGGCAACAACGCGGGCATCGCGGCGGCCGATCCGGACTCCGACATCGTCCTGTTGAACAACGACCTGGTCTTTTCCCAAGCCGACTGGTTGGTGCAACTGCGCGCCGCCGCCGCGGCCGATCCGACCATCGGCGTCGTCGGTTGTCGGCTCTGCCTGCCAGACGGCCGACTGCTCCACGCCGGCACCTACATCCTCCCCGATACGTTCTGGGGCCAGCAGATCGGCGCGCTCGAACAGGATCTCGGGCAATTTTCCGCCACGGTTCGAGAGGTCGAGGGGATCGTCTTCGCCTGCGCCTTCCTCAAGCGCGAGCTGCTCGATCGAATCGGCGGCCTGGCGCTCGATTTCGAATCGTATTTCGAGGACACCGACTACTGCCTGCGGGCCCAGCAGGCCGGATGGAAGACCGTCGTCTGCGGCGCCGTGACGCTCACCCACGACGAGCACGGCTCGACCCAGAACGACCCCGAAGCTCTCGGCCGACTTTTTCAGACCAGCCGCGAGGCGTTCCGGCAGAAATGGCACGCGGAGCTGTCCGGGCGCTACCGCCACCACCTGCTCTGGCAGTCGATCATGAACTTCCCCACCGGCTACGCGATGAGTTGTCGCGAGATCCTGCGCGCGCTCGACCAGCAGGGGGTGGAGGTCGCCTATCGCTACGTCTACGGGCCGCGCACCGTCTTTCCACCGATCGAGCCGGAAAACAGTGAGGACTATCGGCTGAACGTCCTGCGCTCGCGCAAGGTCTCTCTGCGGCCGAAGGTGGCGGTGGTATATGGCCAGGCCGACGTCTTCAAAAGCAATCGCGGCCGCACCAAGATCGGCTACACGATGCTCGAGGTCGACGGCTTTCCGCGCGAATGGGTGCGCGCGGCGCAGAAGATGGCCGAGGTCTGGGTGCCGAGCGAGTTCAACCGGGAGGGGTTCCTCAGCTCGGGGCTGAAGCGGCCGGTCGAGATCATTCCCCTTGGCGTCGACACTAACTATTTCCATCCGGCCCTTGAGTCCTTCCCTAACCCGCTGGGCGAATTCGTCTTCTTCTCGGCCTTCGAGTGGGGCGAGCGCAAGGATCCTGGCTTGCTGCTCAAGACCTTCAACGACGAGTTCGGCTGTGACGAACCGGTCCGCCTGCTGTGCAAGGTGATCAACCGGGACCCCGGATTGAAGCTCAAGGAGGAGATCCGCGCGTTGCGCCTTCGCGATGCAGGCGGCCGCATCTCGTTTCTGTTTAATCAGGAGTTCCCGCACTATCAGCTCGGCTCGCTCTACCGTTCGACCGACTGTTTCGTCTCGGTCTCGCGCGGCGAAGGGTGGAACATGCCGCTGATGGAGGCGATGGCCTGCGGCCTGCCGGCGATCGCCACCGATTGGGGGGCGCACCGCGAGTTCGCGCACGAGGGGAACTCGTACCCCTTACGTGTGCGCGGCACCATCCCGGCGATTGCCAAGTGTCCGTACTACCTCGGCTTCCGCTGGGCCGACCCCGATCCCGACCATCTGCGCCATCTGATGCGCCATGTCTACGAGCATCGCGACGAGGCACGGGCCAAAGGCGCGCAAGCCGCGCGCGAGATCGCCGAACGCTGGACCTGGCGGCACACGGCGCAAAAGATCGTCGCCCGCCTCACGGCTCTCGGGGTCTGATCCATCGGGTAGCGACGACGAGGGCGGCCCCGCGGGACCGCCCTCAATCCAAACCGAAGCGTTTCCGCTCAGTCGATCGCTTCGCCCTTCTCTACCTTCGGCATCGGCCTTCTTGCCCGCTGCGGCGCACCATCACGTCCTGGTCGACCGCAAACGTAGTGTTCTGGTTCGAGCCGCCGCGCCAGGGGCATTGGTCGCCGCAATTGCCGAAACCCAGGAGTGACAAAGGTTTGCCCGGAGTCCGATACGATACGGCATCATGCGCCGCCTTCCGCTTCTCGCTCTCCTTCTGCTTCTCTCCTTGCCGCTTACGCCCCGAATCGCCCGGGCCGCCGCGGACCCCGCCCGGTTCGGAGCGAGCGAGGCGGCACGCTTCGCCGACCTGGCGCTCGCCTGCGTGGCGAAGGAGTATCCCAACAAGATCGCCCACGTCATGGCGTCCGACGCCGACGCCAAGCCTCCCCGAGAACTCTTCCCCGCGTTCTTCGGCTGCTACGACTGGCATTCGTCGGTCCATGGCCACTGGCTGCTCGCGCGGCTCGCCCGAACGTTTCCCGACGCACCTTTCGCCGCCCCCGCCAAGGCGGCGCTCGCCGCCAGCCTCACGCCCGCGAAGATCGCCGCGGAGGTACGCTACCTGGACGGCCCGGGGCGGATCTCGTTCGAACGCCCGTACGGGCTCGCCTGGCTGCTTCAGCTCGGCGCCGAGCTGCGCGGCTGGGACGACCCCCAAGCGAAAGTCTGGAGCCAGGCCCTCGAACCGCTGGAACGGGCGGCGGCCAAGCGAATCGCCGAATGGCTGCCGAAGCTCTCACGGCCGATCCGGATCGGCGAGCACGACCAGACCGCCTTTGCCTTCGGCCTGATCCTCGATTGGGCGCGCGCCGCCAAAGACCCGGCGCTCGAAGAGCTGATCCGTTCGCGGAGCGAGACCTTCTACCTCGCCGACCGCGCCTGCCCGCTTGCCTACGAGCCCTCCGGCCAGGATTTCCTCTCCCCCTGCCTCGGCGAGGCCGACCTGATGCGGCGCCTGATGCCACCCGAACGCTACGCGGTCTGGCTCGGCGATTTTCTGCCGCAGATCCCGAAGAGCGATGACGAGCCCGGTACGCCACCCTGGCTTGAACCGGCGGTCGTCACCGACCCGAGCGACCCCAAACTCGCGCATCTGGACGGCCTCAACTTGTCGCGCGCCTGGATGCTCGAAGGGATCGCCGCCGGCCTCCCCTCGACCGACCCGCGCCTCCCCGCCCTCCAAGCGACGGCGTCGCGCCATCGTGCGGCGGGCCTTTCCGCCGTCACCGGAGCCCACTACGAAGGGGGGCACTGGCTCGGCAGTTTCGCCACCTACCTGGCCACCGGCCGGGGGCTCGGGCGGTAGAATCGAAACGGCCGCGGCACCCTATTCTGCAACGAGCCTAAGGGGCATCCATGGAACTGCGGGAGGCGCGGGAGCTGCGAATCGGCGAAGTGGTCGGCAACGCCCACCGATTCGACTTCAAGCGAGAGGGTTTGATGAACCAAGATGCGATCCGCACGACGGTCGAGCGCCTGTTCAGCCTGCTCGCCGAGCGCCAGGCCGACTATCTGCTGGTCGGAGGGATCGCGCTCCTCTCCTACGTAGAAGGGCGCAATACCGAAGACATCGACCTCCTGCTCGCCCCGGAGACGCTGGACCGCCTTCCAGAATTGGCGATCAAGAGCCGTGACAACGATTTTGCCGCGGCGACGTTTGCCGGGCTCGCCGTCGATCTCCTGCTCACCACGAACGATTTCTTCGACCATGTCCGCCGCCGCTATGCGACGGTTCGCCCGTTCGCCGAAAGGGAAATCCCCTGCGCGACGCCGGAAGGGTTATTTCTGCTCAAGCTCTACGCGCTTCCTTCCCTCTACCGCCAAGGACGGATGCCCCGTGCCGCCCTTTACGAGGCCGATCTGCTCGCCCTGCTCGTCGCTTTTCCCCTGCCGAAAGAGGCGTTGCTCGCCGAGCTTGCCCCGTTCGTCTCCGTCTCCGACCTTGCCGAGCTGACGAAATTGGTGGGAGAAATTTGGCAACGAATCGCAGGCCACCGCTTCGGTTCTCCGGTGACCCAATGACCGCCCGAGAGATTCGCCAGGCCCTTTGGGGCTCGCGCGAGGCGCGGATCGCGATGCTGGCGCTCGGCGCAATCGCGAGCCATTTGGTTCTGCGCTACGCCCTCCCCCACCAGGGTTCGATCCTCGGACCCGGTGGTTTGCCGCTCCGCGATCTGCCGCTGCTCGCCGGCCTCGCCCTCGGCGGGGCGCCGCTGCTCTGGACGCTCCTGCGCCAGGCGCTCCGGCGGGAATTCGGCTCCGATCTCTTGGCCGGGATTTCGATCGTCACCGCGCTCCTGCTCGGCGAATACCTCGCCGGTACGCTGGTCGTCCTGATGCTCTCAGGCGGCCAGGCGCTGGAGGCGTTCGCCGTGCGTAGCGCCTCCTCCGTGCTCGAAGCGCTGGCGAAACGAATGCCGGCGATCGCCCATCGGCGGCGCGGAGAAGCGGTCGAGGACATTCCGCTCGACGAGATCGCCGTGGGCGACCAGCTGGTCGTCTTCCCGCACGAGATCTGCCCGGTGGACGCCGAGGTCGAAGAGGGGCATGGCTCGATGGACGAGTCGTATTTGACCGGCGAGCCTTACCGGATCGAGAAAACTCCAGGATCGAACGTGCTCTCCGGCGCGGTCAACGGCGATTCCGTGCTCACGGTGCGGGCGATCCGGCGCGCGATCGATTCGCGTTATAGCAAGATCATGGAGGTCATGCGCGCCTCCGAGCAGCGGCGCCCGCGCCTCCGTCGCTTGGGCGATCAGCTCGGGGCGATCTACACGCCGCTGGCCGTGGCGCTCGCGGTCGCCGCCTGGGTGATCTCCGGCGAGCGAATTCGCTTTCTCGCCGTACTGGTCGTCGCCACCCCTTGCCCGCTCTTGATCGGCATTCCGGTCGCGATCATCGGCTCGATTTCGCTCGCGGCCAAGCGCGGCATCATCATCAAAGATCCCGCCGTGCTCGAACGGATCTCCACCTGCCGGACCGCGATCTTCGACAAGACCGGCACGCTCACCTACGGCCAGCCGCAGCTGACCGAGGTAGTACCTCTCGGCGGATTCACCGCCGATGCCGTACTCGCCGACGTGGCGAGCCTGGAGCGCTATTCGCGCCACCCGTTGAGCGGTGCGATCCTCAAAGCCGCCCAGGCCAAGGCGCTCGCGCTGTCTCCCGCCACGGCGATCAGCGAACGGGCGGGCGAAGGGCTCACCGGCACGGTCGCCGGAAGGACCATCCGGGTCGGCAGCCGCAGCGGCCTCGCCCGAGAGAGCACCGCACTGGCCGCCGAGCTGCCCGCGGCACAGGGGGGGCTCGAATGCGTGATCCGGAGCGACGACCGCCCCGCCGCCCTGCTGCGCTTCCGCGACGCCCCGCGCCAAGACGGCGCGCGCTTCATTCGCCATCTCGAACCGCAACATCGCTTCGAGCGCGTCCTGCTGGTCTCGGGCGACCGGGAGGACGAAGTACGCTATCTCGCCGAGCAGGTGGGAATTCGCGAGGTCTACTTCTCGCAGACCCCGGAGCAAAAGGTGGAGATCACCCGGGCAGAGACCGAACGGGCGCCGACCCTGTTTATGGGCGACGGAATCAACGACGCCCCGGCCCTGGCCACGGCGACCGTCGGCATCGCCTTCGGCCAGAACAGCGACGTCACGTCGGAGGCGGCGGGGGCGGTGATCCTCGACAGCTCCCTTGGACGGGTCGACGAGCTGCTGCACATCGGCCGGCGGATGCGCTCGATCGCCCTGATCAGCGCAGTGGGCGGCATGGCCCTCTCGGTGATCGGCATGGCCCTCGCGGCAGCCGGCTGGCTCTCCCCCGTCGCGGGGGCGATCGCCCAAGAGGCGATCGACATCGCCGCCGTCTTTCAGGCGCTACGCGCCGCCTGGCCGCCGAAGACGCTTTCCGACTACTAGAACGAACGCCCGAGGCGAACGCTTTGCAGGCGGTGTTTGATTGGAAACTGGGCATTCGCCGCCGCGAAGTGCGCGGAAAAAGGGACGACGGCGGAAGGAAGTTCGGGTTGGCAGGAGCGCTATAATCCGCAAAGGAGGTGCTCAATGGCGCAACCGTACATCCTCACCGGGACGCTCAAGGACGAGCAGACGGTCACCCTCGACGAGGCCTTGCCGCTAAAAACCGGTAGGGTCCGCCTGACTCTGGAGCCTCTCCTGACCGAGCCTTTGAAGCGGTACAAGGAGACTCTGGCTGCCATTCGGGAGCAGCAACGGGCACGCGGTCATCAGCCGCGGCTACGTGAAGAAGTCGATGCCTACCTCCATGCGGAAAGGGATAGTTGGGGTCAGTGACCTGTGCGCATCTACCTCGATAGCGTTGCCGTCATCTATCTCGTTGAACAGGTCGCTCCCTATGCCGCACTGGTGGACTTGCGGCTCTCGCGTCGAGACGTTGTCAACGTGACCAGCGACTTGACCCGGATGGAATCCCGAGTGAAACCGCTACGGGATAAGAACGCCGGAGTGCTCAAAGACTTCGATGACTTCTTCGAAGGAGCGGTGGAGACCATGGTTCCGTTGTCTCGCGAGGTCGTCGACCTGGCAACCGAAATACGCGCACGATACGGCTTCAAGGCTCCCGATTCTTTACACCTTGCACGCTCGCCTCAGGGAACGCGCTCGATTCGCACGAATGCCACGAGCTTCCCATCGGGCGAGAGCGCGGGTTGCAGACAGCGATCGCCCCGGCAACGGCTCAGGTTCACTGGTTCGTTTGCCTCCTCGTTCACAAAGACATCGGTTCCCGGCGGCGCTCCCGGAATCTTAGGTTCCCCTCCCGGAGTCGGCCGCACGGTGACCTCGACCGACGGGAAACCAGGCACCGCATAGCGACGATCCCAGCGGGCCGCAAGCGCCAACGCGTCGGTGTAACTCTTGTCCGCCGGTTCAGGGCGGAGTGACAGGATCCGGTCGCTGTCGATCGAAAGAAAGGCCAGATCCGTCGGAGCGCCCTTCTCGCCGGTGAGCACGACCAGGCGGTTGCTCTCCTCCCGATCGACTGCCACAAGGCGCGTTACCCTCGGTGCCTTCCGAACAGTGATCGGCTCATCGCCGCCTGAGGTGCCGATCCGCACCAGCTCGATTGCCGGAGGATTACCGCGGAGCGCGAAAACCTCCCTACCATCCGCCGAGAAGACGGGGGATCGATAGTCGCCGGTGCTCGTCAACCGAAGCCGGCTCACTCCCCCAATCTCACCGACCCAGATATCACCGGCATCCTCGGACTGACCTTCCTTGCTGGTGCTCGGGGTGGCCGAGATGCCTGTGATACGGAGGAATTTGTCCCAGAAGGACTCTGCCGGTTTCGCCTTGTCCTTCTCTACAGCGCCGCCGGTGCTCGGCGCCACGAGCAGGATCAGGGCCAGAGCCAGATGAATCTTTTTCATTCGAAATCTCCCCGAGAGGCACTTTAATCCGCACGCACCAAATCGAACGGTCCGCGCCCCCCGGAATCGAAGGTTGGGTGCTGCCGATCACCGGTCAATTCGGAAACCTTCCGTTTGAGCCAGGCCCCCAGCTCCTCGGTATCGATCTTGCCGTCTTTCGTTCCACCACCAAATCCATCAGCCCCACCGCGGAGCCCCAGGAGAAGCGCTTGGGTAAACGCGCCATGCCCCCATTCGGAGCGCTCGATCGAGATTTCCTCACCGGTCGAGGCGGCATAGACCACGAGGCGAGAATCGCGCCGCGTAGCGCTCTGGATCGCTCCGGCCACCTCCCGGCGAGAGGCTCCCCCGGCATGGCAGGCGTCCAAGAACAGAACAGAGCGCCCCTCCCCCGTCGCCAGGCTGCGCAAGATGCGGTCCCAGCGGATTCCTTCGAGCTCCGGATCGGCCCCCGCAGCCTGGTCCTGGGAAAGGAAGTAGAGGTCCCCCTCCGCATCCAGGCTGGCATGCCCCGAAAGGAAGAGGACGCGCATGTCACGCGGAGATCCCTGACGGTGGAACCAATCGAGAGCTGCCAGAATCTCGGCCCGTCCACCTCTCCCATCGGGCTCGGGGAGAACCTTGACGTAGGTCCGGCCGAACCGGCTACCCCCCTGAGCCTCCAAAAGGCTCGCGACGGCTTTCGCATCGGCATCCGCGTAGTGCAGGCGCAAGGCCGGGTCGGAATAGTCCGAGATTCCGATCGCGAGCAAAACCAGGTCAGGCCGATCCGAAGCCGAGGCGGCCGCTCTCGGTTCGGGCTGGAGATAGATGCGACGCTCCGCCGTGGTCGAACGGTTCTCGGTGTCGGTGGCCTTGAAGAGGACGAGGTTCTCGCCGGACTGGAGGGTGATTTCCAGCTCGACCGAGCGGCTCCGGGCCGTGGCGCTCGGTCCCGGCTTCAGATCCACCAAAAGCACCCCGTTCAGTTGGACTTGGAGAGCGGCGATCGACGCACTCTCTGACCGGGCGATCCCTCGAACAACGAGGACGGGTGTTTCGACCCTCAGCTCTTCGGTCTGCGGTTCGAGCACCTCAAGGACGGGGCCTCCTTGAGAGGGGCCCGCGGGCGGTGTTGATCGGTCCTCTCCTCCCAGGCTCCCGACCTCAGAAGCAGCTGCAGCTTTCAGGAGACGACAGAACTCGTCGAGAATCGCCTGGGTCTTGACGGTGAGACCGCCCGGCAGATAGGTCACCAACTCAACGCTGGCCCCCGTGTTGTTGAAACGCCGGACGGTGGCGCTCACCGAGTAACTCCGTCCGCTGAAATTCGCGGCGCCTTGGGCATTGACCGTTCCCAGCTCTTTGTCAGACTGGACGTTCTGGTACCCGCTTGAAGCAACCGTGCGGGCCACGCGATCGAAGGCGGTATAGCGGTCGAGGTCCGGGAACTCCTGGAAAGTGCGGAATTTCTGACCCGAAAAGAAGCTACCGCTCTTTGCAAAGTTCGCGACGCATGGGGCTTTAGGAGCGTCGGGCGTTGCCGCCAACGCGCTACCGATCGGGGCGAACAGGAGCAAGTACCCGAGTAGGCCTCCCAGTGGGTATCCTTGATTCACGGCGGTACCCCATCGAGCGCGAAGATCGGGAATGACGCATCGACCCAACCCGAATCGAAGAGCGCGTGCTGGCTTCCACCAGTGAGCTTCGGAACCCGATCGACCACCCAGGCTCCCAGCTCTTTCACTTCGATACGGCCGTCCTTATCACCACCGAATCCGTCCGCGATGCCGGAGAGTCCTTCGAGCAAGGCTTTTGTGAAGGCGCCATGTTTCCATTCCGGAAGTTCCACGGACAGCTCGGTTCCCGTCGAAGCAGCAAAGGTGACCAACTGAAATCGCTCGCGGAAGATTTTAATCACTTCGGTCACGTCGGTTCGCGTGCGCGCGGGTGCGGAGGCCGCACCCGCATGGCAGGCGTCGATCATCAAGATGGCAGGTGACCGCGCGGCGATCAGGTCTTCCAACAGGCGGTCTGCGCGTAGAGAGTGGAGGTCGAGATCCTCGGACGCCCCCTGATCTTGGGAGTAGAAGAAGAAGTTCCGCCGATCATCGAGGCCTCCGTGTCCCGAAAGGAAGAGGATTCGCACGTCCCGCGGCGTACCTTGGGTCCGAAGCCACTTGAGCCCGTCGAGGATCTCGGCGCGATCGGCTCGCCCTCCTGCGGCAGGTAAAACCCGCGTACGCACTTCGCCGAACAACCGGCCAGGCTGCTGTTTTCCCAGAGCGGTCGCAATCGCCTGCGCGTCGTCTCCGGCGTAGCTGAGTTTGAGCGAGGGGTCAGAGTAGTCGGAGATTCCGATCGCGAGGAGGATCAAGTTCGGTTTGCCAGACGAGACCGTCGTTCCGGGAGGAGGCCGGTAAGTCACGTGTCGCTCGACCAGCTCGGAGCGAGCCTTCTCGTGCGCGGCAACGAACGTGAGAACGTTCGCACCAGACCGAAGAGTGACATCGAATTCCACCTCGCGCTCGCGCGGGTTTCCTTTTAAAGGGGCTTCCTGGACACCGGAGATCTTGACTCCGTTGAGCAGAATTCGAAGATCGGTGACTGGCAGGTTGGCCGAGAGAGCCGCTGCCAGGACGTGCAGCTCTTCAAGATCGACAATAGCCCCGTCTTTAGGCGAGGCGACGTAGACTAACGGCGGGTAGATCGAGCCGATCGAGGAGACGGCTGGAGCGACCATCCCGCGGCGCGCGTTAGCGCGCTCTAGCGCGATCTGGATGTCGCCGGTCTGCAGGTACTCTGCGACGATGTCCGGCCGGTAATACTCCGCCTGAAACTGTGCTGCGGGGTAGTAGAGGGCGGCGTGATCTGGCCCTTGGTTCACCTGCCAGCCAATGTAGAGATCGCCGTGCAGACTTGAAGTGTAGTACCCCTCGGGCGTCCAGGCCACCCACTCGCCGTCCGAGGCGGGGAAGACAGTCAGGAGACTCTTGCCGCTCGCAAAGTCCCAGAGGCGGAGGGTCTGGTCGCTAGAACCCGACACGACGAGACGCCCGTCGGGGGAAACCGCTACCGCTAAGACGGATCCAGTATGACCGACGAGCTGACGCGTCAGACCGCCTGTGCTTGCGTCGTAGATCAGGAGGTTTCCGTCGTTTTCGCCAATCACGATCGAGCGGCCATCGGGTGTGAGAGCAAAGGAGTGATCGAAATACCTGGAGGTCGCATCCAGCCGGATCTCGCGGACGACATTCCCTTCGCGAACAACCTGGAAAACTGGATCGATATCGGAGGCGGATCCCGGGGGGGAGCGCAACTGCACTTTATGGGCTTGGATAGCGATGTTCTGTGCTTGAATCGCCAAGTCTAGAGGAGCCTCCTCGATCGTAATTCTCCTACCATCGTCCCGCGACAGGAGCAGCGCTCGCCCTAGGCCTGATCGACCAGGGAGGTTCGTGCTTTCTGGGCGCAAGTCCTGCTCGAAGACGACCGAAAGTCCGTCGAAGCCGAATCCAACGCCCAGGACCGGCATTCCTTTCCCAAGGAGCCTCCACACCAGATCGCCCGAGCCTAGGTTCCAGACCTTAATCCTCTGGTTTCTGCCACCAGCCGTTGCGGCGAGGTCGCCGTCTGGAGAAAAGGCGGTCGCGCTAGGAAAAAAGTCATCAATGTCGTGTGGATAGAAGCTGGCAGTGATACCGCCGCCAGAAAAAGACATAATGTCGACAGAACCCATCCTCGCGTCCATGAGCAGTTGTTGACCATCCAGCGAGAAGGCGAGCGCGAAAACATTCGGCTTGCGCGCGAGCACCCTTAGGAAATCTCCGCTCGCTGCATCCCAGAGGAGGACCGCTGTGCCGCCGCCCCCTGAGCCGATGAAACGTCCATCGGGTGAGTAGGCGACAGCCCAGACCTCGCCATCGGAACCCTCCATCAACCGGACGAGCTTCCCGGTCGCAGCGTCCCAGAGTCGGAGGGTATGGTCTAAACTTCCTGAAACCAATCTCTGGCCATCCGGCGAGAAGGCGACGGAATTGATGGACTGTGTGTGGCCCGACAAGGTGTGGAAAATGCGCTTCGTGGCGACCTCCCAGATCCGGACGATCGTATCGCCGCTCCCAGCAGCGAGGAAGCGACCATCCGGCGAGAAGGCGAGAGAGGAGATTACGTTCTTGGAACCTAAGAGGGTGCCGATGACCTGTCCGGACTGGAAGTCGATGAGCCGCACGACCCCTGGCTCCGAACCTGCTGACAATCCGCCTACTGCCAATGTCTCGCCGCCCGGAGAGATAGCCGCCGCGTAGATCTTGCCCTCGTTGCCCGAGCCTACCTGCCCGCGGATCGTGCGCACCGTTTCCCCGATCGCCACGTCCCAGACCCGAATGACTTTGTCTTCTCCGGCGGAGACGAGGTTCCGGCCGTCAGGAGTAAAGAACACCGTCCGGACGATCGCCGTATGCCCACCGGAGTCGATCGTCAGAATAGGCTCCTCCGCCCGGAGAGGCGGTGCTGGTAACCAAACGGTGCCGAGGACGACCACCGCGAGAGAAGTTCGGAGGCGCGCGCGGTTCATGGATTCTCCCTCAGCAACCGCTGCAGCAAGCGCTCGCGACCGGTGATATGGATCGGCCCTAAGCTGCCCTTCGATGCCAGGACCAACTTTCGGGTTGCAGCTCTCCCGGGTTGCGTTGGGATGACCAACACGACGAGCCGATGGTCGTCCTCCCAGACGAGCCAAGACTCTGCTTCGGTTGAAAGTGATTCGATCCCGCTCACTCGCTCCATCGAGTGATTGGCGGTCAGCACGCCGTAGTTGATTGGGACGAGCCCGATCTCCAGGATCAACAGGAGACCCAGCAGGCGGCCGCCGAGCGGCTTGTTCCCCTCACGCTCAGAGGTTGCCCAAAGGGCAACGGTCACGCCGATCAACAGAACGGCACCGCCGAGGAACAGCGAGAGCGGCACATCGGACTCTGAAAGCAGGATTGTCGCGAGCCATCTCGGTCTTGGAGGTCCGCTCGCAATTAGGAGGTTCTGGAACTGCAAGCACTGGCGTAGCGCGAGCTGGATCAGGAGCACGGCGAGCACGACGCCGAGCCAGGCTATGCAGGAGGGGACAAGAAGGGGTGACACCCGCTCGTTCCACCAAGTCGAAATTCGGCGCGTGATCCGAACGCGAAAACGTTTCGGGATCAAGCGGGAGACGAGCCAACCGACCGCGTAGACCATCAGCAGTAAAAGGAGCCAGCTCGCAAGCGCGGTGAGGACGAAGATCAGGCAGTTGGCACCCTCGAACAGGTAGCGCGCATCGAGCAGACCGAGATCGGCGGGGACGCCGAGCGCGGCGAGGTGGAAGCGGAGCGACAGGAACCCCGCCGCCTGGAGGCCGAACGTTCCAAGCGCAGCGATTCCGGCCCACCCGCCGGTCAACGCCTTCCACCGCTCCCCAAGTAGACTCATCGGTTGGCGAGAAGCTTACCAGCCATTTCAGGCTACGCGAAACTCCCTGCAAGGGACTTCGGTCGTTCTCGAATCTCTTCAGACCACGACGAGGTGCTCTGGCGTGGCCCCCAACGCGAAAAGGACATTGATGTCGAGCAGCGCTCGCATCCTCAGAGATCTTCTTCTCGGAGCTTGTCGATCAGCTCGTTGGTCACCGCCGCGCCGCGGAAGGGCAGCGGTTTGAAACCATAGAAACTCTGCGGCTTCTTGGCCTCTGCGTCTTCCCGAACCCGATGGGTCAACGCTGCTCGGGCAAGCTCGGATTCCTTGACCGCCATCAGAACGTCGTCCGCGATGTCGAGAGTGGTGCGCATGCAAACGCTGGGGCTAAAAGTCGATCTCGTCACCATCGCCGAGCACTCGAAATCCGTGCTCCGCAATATTCTTACGCGCCGCTCCGTCCTGGCCCAACGCCAGGTTCGAGTGGTTCAGGTGGGTGAAGCGGACTTCCAACGTACCCGCCTTCACCTGCTCCCCCAGCAATTCCATCGTCTCGGTGATCAGCGGATGGCCGATCGTCGCGGGATCGCGGTCGGGCAGCTCGGCGCGCGAATAAAACGTTCCGTCGAGCAGCGCGATGTCGATCTTCTTGGCGGTCAAGATCTCCGGCAGCGGCACTTTCCAGGCGCGCCAAGAGTCGGTGTCCGGCACGTAGAGGATGCTTTTGCGCGGGCCGCGGATCACGAAGCCGAAGGTGTCGGACAGCTCATCGCGGTGCGGCACCTGGATCGGCTCGATCGATAGACCCGGCTCCAGCTCGAACGGCCGCCCGGGCGTGAATTCTTGAAGCACGATGTTCTTTTGCCCGACCAGTTGGCTCCATGGACCGTTGGAGCGCAGGTAGCCGGCCATCCGCGGTGAAGCCCAAACGGGGATCTCGCGGCTGGACAGCGTCTCGAAGCCGAGCCAGGCGAGGCCGAGATAGTGGCCGATGTGGGCGTGGGTCAGCAGGATGCCGTCCACCGGCTGGCGGTCGGTGCGGTCCTCCGGGTGCGCGCGCCAGGCGTGGATCGCCTCGATCTGCGCGGGCAGATCCGGCGTGGCATCGATCAGGTAGGTCTTGCCTGAACCGGAGCGGATCGCGAGGCTCGCGACCTTGCGGGCGAGCTTGGGATCGCGGAGGGCGAGCCGGCAACGGTCGCACGAGCAGGCGGCCTGCGGGTAGCCGCCATCCTGCGCTGTGCCCAGGGCGATGAGAGTAGGAGGCGGTGTGATGGGGCCATCGGGTGCAGAGAAGAGGACCCACGGAACGGCAAGCCCTGCGAGCACGAACGCCGAAACGAACCGAGCACGGCGGACGGCGGTCATGGCAGGAGCACCACCTTGGTACACCCTTCGACTCGGCGGTCAAACAGGTCGTAGCCGTGGGGCCCTTCTTCGAGCGGCAGCCGGTGCGAGATCATCCGCGCGAGGTCGTTTTGGCGGCGGGTGGCGATCGGCAGCAGGCGGTCCATGTAGGCGCGCGCGGGGCAACGGCCGGTGCGATAGGTGAGGTTCTTGTCGTACAGCTCCACCGGGGTGAGCGGAAACGCCGGCTCGTTGTGGACTCCGAGAGCGGAGATCGTGCCGCCCGGCCGAACCAGATCGTAGGCCAAGCGAAGAGCCGCCGCGCTGCCTACCGCTTCGGCGACGCCGTCCACCCCTTGGCCGCCGGTGGCGTCCAGAATCCAGGCGACCGGGTCGACCCCGAGCGGCACCGGCTCGCCACCGTACTCCTGGCCCAGCGCCAAGCGCTCGGCCACGGTGTCGAGCGCGAACACCCGGTCGGCGCCCAGCTCCCGCGCGCCGAGGATCGCCATCAAACCTACCGGACCGCAGCCGACCACGGCGATCGTGGCGCCGGGTGCCGCACCCGCCTGCTCGGCGCCGAATGTGCCGGTCGCGAGCACGTCCCCCGTGAGCACCGCGATCTCGAACGGCAGCTCCTCCGGAATCGCCACCAGGGTCGATGCGGCCAGCGGTACGCGCACCCGCTCCGCCTGCGCGCCGCCCAGCCCCTCCCCCTGGTGGACCCAGCCGAACAGGTTACCCAGGGTGCAACGCGCGGTGAGACCGCGGCGACAGGCCGGGCATTCGCCGCAGCTGGTGGAAAAGGGGCTCGCGACCCGGTCGCCCGGACGAAACGTTCGCACCGCCGAACCGACCGCGACCACCTCGCCGGCCAGCTCGTGCCCCATCGAGGCGCCGAGGTCGAGCCCCGTCTCCACCCCCCGGTAGACGTGTAGATCGGAGCCGCAGACACCCGCGGCACGAACCGCGACGATCGCGTCGCCCGGCGCGAGGATCCGCGGTTCGGCGATCTCCGAACAGGCCAGCCGACCGACCCCTTCGAACACGACGGCGCGCATTGAGGATCTCGCTTTCTAGGGAGCTCGAAAAAGGGAGCTAGAACAGCTCGTCGATCAGCTCGGCGCCCGCCGCCATCAGGCTCGTACGGGCGCGCGCCACCTGCCCCGGATGGCGCTGGATGAGCGCCAGGCAATAGCCGTCCGGCAGCGGCATGGCATGGATGTGAACCTCGCGTTTCTCGATGTGGATCAGCCGAGTGGCGCCCAGGTGATTGAGCGCCATCACCTTGTCCAGATGGCGCATGTAGATACCGAGATAGGCGCCCACCACTTTGAAGTCGTAGCTGGAGGTCGGGGTGTGTACGAGCTCGACGGTTTCGCCCGTCGAGTCGAGGAAGAGCACACCGATCGCGTCGTCGTGATCGGCGAGCAGTCGAGCCAAAGTTTCCTGGAATGCCATGCGCTACCCTCGGGCCACCATGAGTTCGAAAGGCTGGACGGCGTCGCCGTGGGGGCCGGCCGCGCGACCCTCGGCGGGATGGATCTCTCCGGCGTCGAAGGCGCGCAGGAATGCGGTGACCACCTTGGCGTCGAAGCGGCTGCCCGCCAGCTTGGTGATGGTATCGACCGCGAAACGAAGATCGTAGGCCTGCTGATAGGGCCGGTTCGTGGTCACCGCGTCGAACGTATCGGCGACCGCTACGATCCGCGCGAACAGCGGGATCTGATCGCCGCGCAGACCGTCCGGATAGCCCCGACCGTTCCAGCTCTCGTGGTGCCAGCGGACGGCGGGCAGGACGTCCTTAAGCTGCTCGATCGGCGACAGAATCTCCGCGCCGATCACCGTATGGAGCTTCATCTGTTCGTACTCTTCCGGCGTGAGCACGCCCACTTTCTTCAAGATCCGGTCATCGACGCCAATCTTGCCCACGTCGTGGAGCAGCGCGCCGATCCAGACCTTCTCGATCAGCTCGTCGGAGAAGCCGAGCCGGGAGGCGATCGCGCGGGAAAACGTCGCCACCCGTTCGGAGTGGCCCCGGGTGTAGGGATCTTTGGCGTCGATCGCCGCGGCGAATGCACGCAAGCTGCCGATGAACAGGTCGCGATTCGCTTGCGCCGCGGCGCGCAACTGCTCGACGAAGCTTTCGAGCTGATCGCTCATGCGGTTGAAATCTTCTGCCAGGTCGCCGAGCTCGCGGCCGACCCCTTCGGACTCCAAGCGGCGGTCGAAATGCCCTTCGGCGATCTCGTGCGTGCGCCGGGCCAAGCGCTGAATCGGCTGGCTTGCCCGCCGGGCGGCAAAGAACGCGACGCCGAGTGCCACGCCGAGCAACACGACGGTCGACAGAATCGTGTTCCACAACATTTTCTGCACCATCTCGAACGCCAGCCGGGCCGGCTTCTGCACCACCACTCCCCAACCGCTCTCGCGGACGCTGCTCACCTGGGCGAGGTAGCGGTGTTTGCCGTCGCCGGAGTCGGCGTCGTACTCGGTGGTGAGGCTGAGCGGCCGGTTTTTAAAGTCGCGCAACACGTTCGAAGCGATCAGACCGCGGGTGGTCTCCGGGGTGAAGCCACGCGACCAGAGGATCTCTCCCCGCTCGTCGATCAGGGCGATCGCCCCCTTCTTGGCCGCCTCCTCGCGGTAGAGATCGGCCGCCGGAGTGAACGCGAACAGGGCGACCACCACCACCCGTGGCGCCTGCGCGGGCACCGGCACCGCAAGTGCCGCCACCGGTTCCTTCGGCTCGCCGCGGACGAAAACGTACGCCGGAGCCCGGTGACTCAAGGCCATCCGGAACGCCGTGTCGACCGCCACGCTGCGCCCGCGGCTCAACGGCGGCAGCAGGGCATGGCCCGCAGAATCGAGTACGCCGATCACCTGTGCCGCCGAGGTGCGGGTGACGTCGCTCAGATAGGGCGCCACCCACGGTTGGCCAAGCCGCTCCTGGACGTCTTCCGCTCCGGGGGTGGCGAGCAGCACCTGCCCCACCAGGGTCAGCTCCCGCCGCGTCGCGGTGAGATCGGCGTCCACCTGGCGGGAGAGGGCGCCCACTTCGCGGATCAGCACGTCGCGTTCGGCGTCTTGGAGCAACCCGCGGTTTTGCAGCAGGAGCAGCGCTCCGGACAAGACCAGAGGGAGGATGCCCGAGACGAGCAGGACGAAGAACAGGACCGAACGCAGCGACAGGCGACGGAAAAGGCTGCGTTGATTTGTCATGGGCGAGCGAGGCTGGATTCGGTTTTCGATTCCAAAGCCCGGATTATAGACGACTTGCCTCCTCGACGAGACCCGGCACGGGAGGGCGATCCGCCCAGGGGCTTTCGAGGAACGCCCCGAGTTCCGCCTCGACCTCCGCGGCGCCCACCCGCGGCTCGATCCGCCCGACCCCGAGGCGGTCGGCGAGCACCCAGGCGAGCCCCGACTCGAGCGCCTTCTTGTCGCGCGCCATCGCCGAAAGGAGCGCGGCCGGAGAGAGGGGGGGAAGGGCAGGCAATTCGAGACGGGCCAACAGAGCGCGGAGCCGTTCCCCGTCCGCCAGCGGCAGGCCGCGGGCGCGCGAGAGGCGAAGCGCGAACAGCAGGCCATAGGCGACCGCCTCGCCATGGCGCAGCCCCGCAAAACCGAGCGTCGATTCGATCGCGTGGCCGAGGGTATGCCCGAAGTTGAGCAGCCGGCGTTCGCCCTGTTCGGCCGGGTCGCGCTCGACCACCGCGATTTTGGCGGCCGCGGCGGCGGCCACCACCGGGCCGAGCGTATCGGCCGCCCCGAGCAGCAGCGCCGGCAGGTCGCGCTCGATGCGCGCCAACAGATCGAGATCGAGCAGCGCGGCCATCTTGATCGCCTCGACCAGGCCGGAGCGCAGCTCCTCGCGCGGCAGGGTCGCGAGGACATCGGTGTCGGCGATCACCAGCGCGGGATGGTGGAACAGACCGACCAGGTTCTTGCCCTCGGGCAGATCGATCCCGGTCTTGCCGCCGATCGAAGCATCGACCTGGGCGAGCAGGGTGGTCGGCAGCTGGGCGAATTCGAGGCCGCGGAGAAAACAGCCGGCGGCAAAACCCGCCAGATCGCCGACGCTGCCGCCGCCGAACGCCAGGACCCGGCTGTCCCGTTTGCCGCTCGCGAGCGCCATGTGTCGCCAGAGCCCTTCGAGCACCCCGATCGACTTCGCCGCCTCGCCGTCGGGGACTTCCAGCACCTCCGTACGCCGCGCGAGGCCACAGAGCGGGCCGAGCCGGTGGCCATGCAATTCGAGCAGCGGCCGGCTGGAGATGAGAAACGCGGTACGGCCGGAGAGAAACTCGAAGGCCGACTCCGGCGGCGCTCCTAGAGCCCCGGGGCCGATCAGGATTTCGGTGCCACCCGCCGCCTCGCCGCCGTGGCGAAGGGTCGATCGAAACAGCGGAAGCGAGGACATAGGTCTTCCTCAAACCTCGTACAAACTGGTGACCGACCCGCCGCGGCTGACGTTGATCGCGCCGCCGACCGCCGAGGGCTGAAGGCGCAGCATCGTGCCGCCGAATCGATCGCCAAGAGCGAACGGACCCCAGACCATGTCGTGAGCTTCGGCCCCGTCTTCAGCGAGCCCGAGGTAGAGCTTCGAAGTAGCGAGTTCCTGGACGATCCAGCGCCCCTCGAACGCGGTCTCGACCGCCGCCTGCCACTCCTCGTCGGTCGAAGCGCAGCCGATCACCACGTCCTTCCCACCGAGCGAGACGCAGGCCTTGAGCACGAGGTCGTTCCGGCGTTCGGCCAGCAGCGACGGCAGATCCCAGTCACGACCGTCGAAACGCACCTCCTTTGGGGAGACCACGCGCGTCCACGGCAGGTGAGCCCGCAACATCTCGCGCTCTTCCGGCGCAAAGCGCTCGGAGTCCTGATGCTCGGACAGGAGCGCCAGATTCTCTTTACCGCCGAGCAGCCAATGGATCGGGCCGTTGAACAGCACCAACTCTTCGGCCACGGCGAGCGGATATCCCCCTTCGTAGGTTCCATGGGAGGTCATCTCCAGCAGGCCGTGGAGCCGGGTGTCGCCGATGCGCAACACGCCGCCGTTGTTGCTCAGATCGCCGGACCAACAGGGAAACAGCTCTCCCGCGACCGGCAGACCGCGCTCGCGCAAGGCGTGGCCGTACTCGCGGCGAAACCGCTCCGCCGCGTCGTACCGCAGTTCCTCGTCGATCAACAGTCCGAGGTTCAACGATCCTTCGCGGCCGAGGCCGAGCCGCATTGCCTCGTCAAAAAAGTGGGCGAAAATCTCGCGAGTGGTGTCGCAATGCGCCCAAGCGAGCCCCTCCCGTTCGAAAAACTCGTTCAGCTCGGGCACCTGCTGATACAGCTCGGTGCGGTAGCGCGACTCGGTGCCGCCCAACAGCGCG
>JBBRUC010000058.1:0-29500 GCA_038248205.1 Thermoanaerobaculia bacterium | reverse complement strand
CGTGATCGCCGAGAGCCACGAGGGGCGGCCGACCAAGCTCGAAGGCAACGCCGGCCACCCGTCGAGCCTCGGCTCGACCGACGCGCGAACCCAAGCCGAAGTGCTCGGCCTGTACGACCCGGCGCGCTCGACGACGATCCGCTACATCCAGCAGACGCGCAGCTGGAGCGACTTCACCGCCGCGATCAGCGGCGAGATCCGGGCGCTCGAAGCGCTCCAAGGCGAGGGGCTTCGGTTCTTGACCGGTGCCATGACCTCGCCGACGTTCGAGGCGCAGATGCAGGCGATCCTCGCCCGCTTTCCGCAGGCCAAGTGGCACCGCTGGCAGCCCGCCGCGCCGCATGCCGCCCGGGCGGCGGCGATCGCC
The DNA here is from genome assembly GCA_038248205.1 of Thermoanaerobaculia bacterium. Lineage (GTDB taxonomy): Bacteria > Acidobacteriota > Thermoanaerobaculia > Multivoradales > UBA5704 > DASYKS01. The sequence goes on along the minus strand of JBBRUC010000058.1, from coordinate 29,133 downwards.
TCGTTCGGCTCGGGAGTTGAGACCGTCTACGATTTCACGCAGGCGAAAGTGGTCCTGTCGCTAGGCGCCGATTTCTTGACCCAGGGGCCGGGCAGCATTCGCTACGCGCGCGATTTCTCTCAAGGCCGTCGCCCGCGGACCGATGGCGGCGCGATGAACCGCTACTACGCGGTCGAGAGCACGCCGACCGCCAGCTCGACGATCGCCGACCACCGGATGATCTTGGCGCCTGCCGAACTCGAAGCGTTCGCCCTCGCCGTGGCGGGTGCGGTCGGCGTCGCGGAGGCTTCCGCTCCCGGCAATGCTCTGCCCGAGAAGGCGCGCGCTTGGGTCGCGGCGGTCGCTGCCGATCTTCAGGCGAACGCCGGGGCGTGCGCGGTCGTTGCCGATCCGTACGGCTCGGTCGAGCTGCAGATCTTGGCTCATGCGATGAACCAGGCGTTGGGCAACGCGGGCATCACCGTGTCCTATCCGCCGGGAGTCGAAGTCGATCCGGTCGATCACTTGGCGTCGATTGGCGAGCTGGGCCGCGATCTCGCGGCGGGGCAGGTAGAGATGCTGGTGGTCCTGGGCGCCAACCCGGTCTACGACGCGCCGGCCGAGCTACGGTTCGGCGAGGTGATGAAGAAGGCCAAGAGCCGCCTCCACTGGGGGCTCTACGACGACGAGACCGCCGAGCTGTGCCAGTGGCACGTCGCGGGCACCCACGAGCTGGAATCGTGGGGCGACGCGTTCGGTCACGACGGCACGGCTTCTCTGATTCAGCCGCTGGTCGAGCCGCTCTATTCGGGAAAGTCGGCGATCGAGATGCTCGGCGTCTTCCACGACAAGACGGACGCCTCCGGCTACGATCTCGTGCGCGAGACCTGGACCGCGCGGCTCGCCGGCGCGGGCGATTTCGAGAAGGTATGGAAGAAGGCGCTCCACGACGGCGTAATCGCGGGCGGTAGCGCCGAAAGCGGGGCGGTGTCGTTCGGCTCCGGCGCGGTGGCCCCGGCGGCGCAGGCGATCGTTTCGCGATTGGCCGCGAATTCATCCGGCAAGGCTTCCGCCGCGGCGCTACCGCTCCTGTTCCGTCCCGATCCAACGCTCGGCGACGGCAGCCTCGCGCCGAACGCCTGGCTTCAAGAGCTGCCGAAGCCGATCACCAAACTGGTCTGGGACAACGGCCTGATCGTCTCGCCCAAGACGGCGCAAGATCTTCATCTGACGATGGAGGGGATGGCCGAGATCCAGGTCGGCGGCCGCAAGCTCGAAGTAGGGGTCTGGGTGCAACCCGGTCACGCCGACGGCTGCGCCACGCTGCACCTGGGCCATGGCCGCCGGAAGGCCGGTCCGGTGGGCACCGGCCACGGCTTCGACGCTTATCGCCTGCGCACCGCCGAAACGCTCGACGCGACCGTCGTTTCGGTCAAGCCGCTGGCCGGCCGCTACGTTTTTGCCAACACCCAGAACCACCACCTGCTGGAGAGCGGCGCCCAGGAATACAAGACGGCGACCGAAGAGGTGAAGATCCGCCAGCCGGTCAAGACCGGCACATTTCCCGAGTTCGCCCGGCTGAAGGCGGGGGAGCGGCTGGGCCAGGAGCATGGAGAAGTGGGGGGCGAGGGGCATGCAGAGGCCGAGCCCGCGACCCTCTTCCCGCAGACCTGGGAGTACAACGGCCACGCCCGGGGCATGTCGATCGATCTGTCGGCCTGCACCGGCTGCGTCGCTTGTGTGATCGCCTGCCAGGCCGAGAACAACATTCCGATCGTCGGCAAGGAACAGGTGCTCAAGGGTCGCGAGATGCATTGGATCCGGATCGACCGCTACTTTGCCGGCGACCTCGACGATCCGCAGTTCCTGAACCAGCCGGTCCCCTGCATGCAGTGCGAGCTGGCGCCGTGCGAGGTGGTCTGCCCGGTCGCGGCGACGACGCACAGCGAGGAGGGGCTGAACGACATGGCCTACAACCGCTGCGTCGGCACCCGCTACTGCTCGAACAACTGCCCGTACAAGGTGCGCCGATTCAACTTCTTCCGCTACGCCAACCACGACGTGCCGGTGCTCAAGCTGATGCAAAACCCGGACGTCACCGTGCGCATGCGCGGGGTGATGGAAAAGTGTACCTACTGCGTCCAGCGGATCCACCAGGTAAAGATCAACGCCAAAGTGGCCCAACGGCCGATTACGCCGGGCGAGATCGTGACCGCCTGCCAGCAGGCCTGCCCGACCGAGGCGATCGTCTTCGGCGACCAGAACGATCCGGCGTGGGAGGTTTCGCGGCGCAAGGCGCAGCCGAGCAACTACGCGCTGCTCGAAGAGCTGAACACCCGGCCGCGCACGACCTACCTGGCCAAGATCACCAACCCCAACCCGCAGCTCTCGGGCGCGGAGAGGAGCTGAGGAATGGCGACCCTCGACACGCGGCTCGAGCCGCTCCCCGCCAAGCCCTACAAGCCTGCCGTCGTGGCTCCGGGCCATACGCCGGGATCGGTGACCGACCACATCGCGTCGATCCCGCTGACGCCGATCCACAAGACGCCGAAGTGGTGGTTCGCGGGTTTCACCGTCGCGTTCATGGTTCTGATGGTGTTCCTTTGGTCGGTCGGGAATCTCCTGGTTCGCGGCATCGGCATCTGGGGCGTCAACCAGCCCGTCGCTTGGGGCTTCGGCATCATCAACTTCGTCTGGTGGATCGGTATCGGCCACGCCGGTACGCTGATCTCGGCGATTCTGCTTTTGTTCCGGCAGGGTTGGCGGACTTCGATCAACCGATTCGCCGAGGCGATGACGCTGTTCGCGGTCGCCTGCGCAGGCGTTTATCCAATCATCCATACCGGCCGGCCATGGCTCGCCTACTGGCTGCTGCCGTACCCGAACACGATGGGGCTCTGGCCGCAGTTTCGTAGCCCGTTGATCTGGGACGTCTTCGCGGTCTCGACCTACGCCACCGTGTCGCTTCTGTTTTGGTACACCGGCCTGGTGCCGGACTTGGCGACGATGCGCGACCGGGCGCAGAACAAATTCGCCAAGTTCGCCTACGGCGCCCTGTCGCTCGGCTGGCGCGGCTCGGCCAAGCACTGGCACAACTACGAGACCGCCTACCTGCTGCTCGCCGGGCTCTCGACCCCGCTGGTGCTCTCGGTCCACACCGTGGTGTCGTTCGACTTCTCGGCCGGTATCGTTCCCGGCTGGCACGCCACGATCTTTCCGCCCTACTTCGTGGCCGGCGCGGTCTATGCCGGCTTCGCGATGGTGCTCACCTTGGTCTTGCCGCTCCGGCCGCTGCTCAAACTCAAGGACTTCATCACCGAGCGACATCTGCAAAACATGGCCAAGGTCATGCTCGCGACCGGCCTGATCGTCGTCTACGGCTACTCGATGGAGTTCTTCTTCGGCTGGTACAGCGGCAACCACACCGAGCGCTTCATGCTGCTCAATCGCGCGATCGGTCCGTTCAAGTGGCATTGGATGACACTCATCCTGTGCAACGCGATCGTCCCCCAGGCGCTCTGGTTCAAAAAGGTGCGGAGTTCGCCCGTCCTCCTGTTCATCGTCGCGATGTTCATCAACGTCGGCATGTGGCTCGAACGCTTCGTGATCATCGTCGTCTCGCTCTCCCGCGACTTCTTGCCCTCGTCGTGGGGCATGTATCGCGGGACGATCTGGGACTGGGGCGTCTTCATCGGCACCATGGGCCTGTTCGCCTCGCTGCTGTTCTTGTTCATTCGGTTCCTGCCGATGATCTCGATCTTCGAGATGCGGACGATGGTGCCCGCCAAGGCGGGGCAAGAGGAGAAGACGCGATGAGCAACGCTCACGCCCTCGGATCGCCGGGTCTGTTCGGCCTGATGGCCGAGTTTCCGGACCCGAAGAGCTTGGCCCAGGCGGCGCGGCAGGCCCACCAGGCCGGCTACCGCAAAGTGGAGGCCTACACGCCGTTTCCGGTCGAAGAGGTGATGGAGGCGCTCGACCACCACCATTCCAAGGTGCCGCTGCTGGTTTTGATCGGCGGCATCCTCGGCGGCCTGGGCGGCTTCGGCCTTCAGATGTGGTCGAACCTCATCGCCTATCCGATGAACATCGGCGGCCGACCGCTGATCAGTTGGCCGGCGTTCATCATTCCGACGTTCGAGTGCACCATCCTCGGCGCCTCGGTCACCGCGGTGATCGGGATGTTCGCGTTGAACGGCTTGCCGATGCCCTACCACCCGGTGTTCAACGTGCCGCGGTTCTCCGAAATCGCCTCGACCGATGGCTATTTTCTGGTCATCGAAGCGGCCGATCCGAAGTTCGATCGCAACGGCACGGAGATCTTCCTCCAGGACCTGAATCCCAGTGAGGTGTCCGAGGTTGAGCCCTAAACGTATGAGCAGAGAGCACACCGCCCCCCAGCGGTCGGCATCGGTCGCGCGGCCGGCTTGGGCGGTCGCCTGCCTGGCCGTCGGTCTCTTGGCGATCGCGCCGCTTTCCGGCTGCCGCCAGAACATGCACAACCAAGCCAAGGCGAAGACCTATCGGGAGAGCGACTTTTTCGCCGATGGGCAACAGGCTCGGCCTTTGCCCGCCCATACGGTCCCGCACGACGAGATCTCCGACGATCCGGTCTTCCGGACCGGCCTGTCGGAGGCCGGCGAACTGGCCGAGGTGCCGCCGATGCCGGTCACCCGCGAGCTACTGGTTCGCGGCCACGAACGGTTCAACGTCTTTTGCTCGCCGTGCCACGGCAGGCTGGGAGACGGCCACGGCATGATCGTCCAGCGCGGCTTCAAGCAGCCGGTGTCGTTTCACGACGTGCGGCTGCGCAACTCGCCGATCGGCTACTTCGTCAACAACATGGCGGAAGGTTTCGGCCAAATGCCGAGTTACGCGGCGCAGATTCCACCCGCCGACCGGTGGGCGATCGCCTCCTACGTCCGGGTGCTCCAGTACGCCCAGAGCGCCCAGGTCGCCGACCTGACAGAGCCTGAGTCGCGGCGGCTCGACGACGCTTGGAAAGCGCTCGAAGCCGCGAAGGCCGCCGAGGCCGGTGGCGGGCATGGCGAGGGGCATACCGGGGAAAACGCCATGGAACACCCGGCGGGCGAGGGGAGCCACCAGCGATGAACACCAAACCTGAATCGACGGAGCCGCTGCGCATGGATGCCGCGACCTTCGCCCCGCCGTCGGACATCGCGGGCGTCCGCGGCAAGGCGCTGATCGTCGGCGCGATCGGCGTGGTGCTCACCGCGGTCGGCTTTTTCGTCAACAAGCCGGTGTTCTTCCGCGCCTACCTGCTCGCCTGGATCTTCTGCCTGTCGATCGCCCTGGGGTCGCTCGCGCTGTCGATGGTTCACCATCTGTCGCGCGGAGCCTGGGGCGTCATGGCGCGGCGGATCTGGGAGGCCGCGGCGCGCACCCTGCCCTTGCTGCTGGTGGGGTCGCTGCCGCTCTTCTTCGGCCTGCCGGAGCTGTACGAATGGGCGCGGCCCGAGGCGGCGCACGATCCGATCCTGGTCGAGAAATCGGCCTACCTGAACCCGACCTTCTGGGGCATCCGCCTGGTGCTCTACTTCCTGATCTGGATGCTGCTCGCTTGGCGTCTCGATCGCCTGTCGCAGGCGCAGGACCGGCAGGCCGATCCGGACCTCTTCCGCCGCATGCAGCGGATCGCCGCGCCCGGCCTGGTGATCTACTGCCTGGTCTCGACGTTCGCCGCCGTCGATTGGCTGATGTCGATCGAGCCGCATTGGTTTTCGACCATCTACGGCGTCTACTTCTTCGGCGGCCACGCTCTGTCCGCCATGGCGTTCTTGATCCTGGTCACCTGCTGGCTCGCGAACCGCCCGCCGATGGACCGGCTGTTCAATCCGAACCACTTCCACGACTACGGCAAGCTGCTGTTCGCCTTCGTGATGCTCTGGGCGTACTTCTCGTTCTCCCAGTTCCTGATCATCTGGTCGGGCAACCTGCCGGAAGAGACCTCGTGGTACGACCACCGCATCGCCCACGGCTGGGGTCCGCTCGCGATCTTCGTGGCGCTCTGCCACTTCTTCGTGCCGTTCGGCCTGCTCCTTTCGCGCGGCTTGAAGCGGCGGCCGAAGACGCTCGCGGCGGTGGCGATCTGGCTGCTCACGATGCGCTGGTTCGATCTGTTCTGGCAGGTCGAGCCGACCTACCATCCCAACGGCCTCTACTTCCACTGGCTTTTCCCCGCGGCGCTCGTGGGCGTCTTCGGCCTTTGGCTGTGGGCTTTCTTGGGCCAGCTGCAGAAGCGTCCGTTGGTGCCGATCCACGAGCCATATCTCTCGGAGGCGATAGCTCATGAGTGACCCGCACGGTCACGGTGCAGAAGACGCCGAAGCGGTCGACGGCGAGCTGAACGTTCGAGCCATCGTCGGCGCCGGGGTCGGAACGGTCGTCGTGACGATCGTTTCGATGATCCTGGTCTGGTGGCTGGTGATCGGCATGCGCAAGCTGGAGAACGCAGAGGACCCGACCCCCTCGGCGCTGCCGGAAGCGGCGGAGCGCATGCTCCCGCCCTCGCCGCGGCTGGAGATTTCGCCGCCGGCCAACCTCAAGGAGCTGCGGGCGCAGGAGGACGAGACGCTCGATCACCCGGCGTGGATCGATCAGGCCGGCGGCAAAGTCCGGCTGCCGATCGATCTCGCGATCGACGTCGTCGCCCGTCGCGGCCTGGGCGGCCCGAGCGCCGAAGCTCCGGTCGAAGCGTCTCCGACGGCGACCGAAGGTGCGGCCGAGGTTGCGCCCGCCACTCCAGACACCGCACCCGCGGCGAGCGCCGGAGGCGCGCATTGAACCGTTTTCACCACGCCGCCGCGGCCGGAAGGCTCGCCCTGCTCGGCTTGCTCGGGGTAGCCGGGGCGACTTCGGCCGTCCGGGCGCAGCTCTCGCCGCCGCCGCCAACTCAACTGCCGCCGCAACTCTCCGGCGTGGGATACGACCAGCGGCTGGGCGACCGGCTGCCGCTCGGCCTCGGGTTTAAAGACGAGACCGATACGGCGGTTCGCCTCGGCGACTACTTCACCGAGCGGCCGGTGGTTTTCGCGCTCGCCTACTACAGCTGCCCGATGCTCTGCACCGTCGTGCTCGACGACCTCGCCTCGACGCTCAAGACCGTGGGCCTGGTTCCGGGGAAGGATTTCGACGTCGTGGTCGCGAGCTTCGATCCGCGCGACACTCCGGGTGCCGCCGCCGAGACGAAGACCAAGGTGGTCGGCCGCTACGGCAAGGAAGAGACCGCTCCGGCCTGGCACTTCCTGACCGGCGACGCCGAATCGATCCGTCAGCTCACCCGGGCGGTCGGTTTCCGCTACCAGTGGGACGAGAAGACCGGTCAGTTCGCCCATGCGGCCGGCGTCGTCGTGCTGACCCCGGAGGGGCAAATCTCGCGCTACTTTTACGGCATCGACTATCCGCCGCGCGACGTGCGCCTCGGGCTGGTCGAGGCGGCGTCGCACCGGATCGGTACGGTCTCGGATCGACTCCTGCTGTTCTGCTTCCACTACGACCCGGCCGCCGGCAAGTACAGCGCCGCGACCTTCAACATCCTCCGCGTAGCGGCTGCTTTGACTCTCTTCGGCCTGGTGTCGATGATCGTCATCCTGCGGCGGCGGGAGAACAACTCGCTGAGGGCTGCTTGACCATGCGGAGCGAGCTCCAACTTTTCCCTGAAGCGGCATCGAGCCTGGCCGGCCAGGTCGATGCCCTCTACATCGTGTGGGCGGCGATCAGCGTCTTCTTTTCGCTCCTGATCGCGGCGCTGCTGCTCTACTTCTTCTATACCTATCGCCGTCGCGCGGAAGACGAGATCGGTCAAGAGGAGCGCGAGGCGCCGTTGCTCGAAATCGTCTGGTCGGTGATCCCCTTGATCATCTGCCTGGTGATGTTCGTCTGGGGCACGCGGGTCTTCTTCGACCTCTACCGGCCGCCGGCCGACGCGCAGGAGTACTTCGCGGTCGGCAAGCAGTGGATGTGGAAGTTTCAGCACCCCGAAGGGGTGCGCGAGATCAACGACCTTCACGTCCCGGTGGGCCAGGCGATCAAGGTGACGATGACCTCCGAGGACGTCATCCACAGCCTCTACGTGCCGGCGTTCCGCACCAAGCAGGATGCCGTGCCCGGCCGCTACACGACGCTCTGGTTCAAGGCGACGAAGCCGGGCACCTACCACCTGTTCTGCGCCGAGTATTGCGGCACCGAGCACTCGCGGATGATCGGCCACGTGATCGCGATGGAACCGCGGGATTACGCGTTGTGGCTGGCGGGGAGCCCGGCGACCAAGACACCGATCGCCTCGGGCGCGCAGCTGTTCAATAGCCTCGCCTGCAACACCTGCCATCGCGACGCCAAGGATCCGCGTCCGGCGCGGGCGCCGCAGCTCGCCGGGCTCTACGGCAAAGAGGTGACGTTGGCCGACGGCGGCACCACGAAGGCCGACGACACCTATCTCCGCGAATCGATCCTCAACCCGGCCGCGAAAGTGGTGGCCGGCTGGCAGCCGATCATGCCCACGTTTCAGGGCCAGGTGAGCGAAGAACAGCTCGCCGCGCTGCTCGCGTACATCAAGTCGCTGGAAGCCGGCGGCCAAGGGGCCGCGGCCGACCGAGGGACGCTATGAGTCACGCCGTATCGCACGATCTGAACGCTCCGAGCGCGAAACTGAACTACTTGAACGCGGGCTACGGCCTGCGCTCTTGGCTCCTCACCCGGGACCACAAGCGGATCGCGCTGCTCTATCTGATCTCGGTCACCGTGTTCTTCTTCATCGGCGGCATCATGGCGATGCTGATGCGCCTGGAGCTGCTGACGCCCGAAGGCGATCTCCTGCAGGCCGACACCTACAATCGCGTGTTTTCGATGCACGGGATCTCGATGGTGTTCTTCTTCCTGATTCCGGCGATTCCGGCGGTGCTCGGCAACTTCCTGGTGCCGTTGATGATCGGCGCCAAGGATTTGGCGTTTCCGCGGATCAACCTGCTCTCCTGGTATCTCTACGTCTTCGGCGGCGCCTTCACGCTCTGGGCGATGATCAACGGCGGGGTCGATACCGGCTGGACGTTCTACACGCCGCTTTCGACCCACTACGCGCAGGGCCAGGTGATGATGGCGGCGCTCGGGGTGTTCATCTCCGGGTTCTCGTCGATCCTCACGGGGCTCAACTTCATCGTCACGATCCACCGCATGCGGGCGCCGGGGATGACCTGGGTCCGGCTGCCGCTGTTCATCTGGTCGCACTACGCGACGAGCCTGATCATGGTGCTCGGCACCCCGGTCGTCGCGGTGACGATCCTGATGGTCGCGGCCGAACGGGCGCTTCACCTCGGGCTGTTCGATCCGCGGCTGGGGGGCGATCCGGTGCTGTTCCAGCACCTGTTCTGGTTCTACTCCCACCCGGCGGTCTACATCATGGTCCTGCCGGCGATGGGCGTCGTCTCGGAACTGATCGCGGCGTTTTCCAGAAAGCCGATCTTCGGCTACAAAGTGATGGCGATCGCCGTGCTCGCGATCGCGGTGCTCGGCTTCCTGGTCTGGGGCCACCACATGTTCGTCTCCGGCCAGTCGATCTACGCTTCGACGGTCTTCTCGCTGCTCACCATGCTGGTGGCGATCCCCTCGGCGGTCAAGGTGTTCAACTGGACCGCGACGCTCTATGAAGGCTCGGTCTCTTGGGAGACCCCGATGCTCTACGCGTTGGGGTTCATCGGCCTGTTTACGATCGGCGGCTTGACCGGCGTCATGATCGGCACCCTGGGGATCGATATCCACTTGCACGACACTTATTTCATCGTCGCGCACTTCCACTACGTCATGGTCGGCGGCACGATCATGGCCTACCTGGGCGGCCTGCACTATTGGTGGCCGAAGATCACCGGCCGGCTCTACCGGGCGTTCTGGGCGAAGATCTCGGCGATGCTCGTCTTCGTCGGTTTCAACCTGACGTTCTTCCCGCAGTTCATCCTCGGCTACATGGGCATGCCGCGCCGCTACTGGAGCTACGCTCCGGAGTTTCAGGTGCTGAACGTGCTGTCCACCGCGGGCGCCTCGATCCTCGGGATCGGCTACCTGCTGCCGGCGATCTACTTCACCTGGTCGATGCGCTACGGCGAGAAGGCCGGAGACAACCCGTGGGGCGCGGTCGGCCTCGAATGGCAGACCAGCTCGCCGCCGCCGACGTTCAACTTCGACGAGATTCCGGTCGTCACCCACGACGCCTACGACTACCATGATCAGCGGCCCACGAACGCCGCCAAAGGGGAGTCCGCCCTTGTCTAATCCGGCGCCCATTCCGGCGAGCGCCGCGGCGGGAGCGCATCACGCCTCCCACCCCGCGCTACAGCACCAGTTCGATTCGCTCGCGCAGCAGAAAGAGTCTTCCTCGCTGGGCATGTGGGTCTTCCTGGTCACCGAGGTGATGTTCTTCGGCGGGCTGTTTCTCACCTACGTGCTCTACCGCCTCCGCTTTCCGGGGGTCTTCGCCGAGGCGAGCCACCATTTGAACGTGCCGATGGGCGCGCTCAACACCGCGGTTTTGATCTGCTCGTCGCTCACCATGGCGCTCGCGATCTTCGCCGCGCAGACCAACCGGAAGAAGGCGATCGTCCCCTGGCTGCTTGCGACGATCGGGCTCGGCGCGACGTTCCTGGTGGTCAAGGCGTTCGAATACAAAGAGAAGTTCACCCACCACCTGGTGCCCGGGCCGCATTTCGACCTGTCGCAGTTCTCTCCCGATCACGCGCGGCCGGCCGAGATGTTCTTCTCGCTCTACTTCGTGATGACCGGCATTCACGCGCTCCACATGATCATCGGGATCGGGCTTCTCTCTTGGTTGGTCGTCCAGGCGCGCAAGGGCCGGTTCGACTCGTCGTACTACAATCCGCTGGAGATGTCCGGGCTCTATTGGCATTTCGTCGACATCGTCTGGATCTTCCTCTTCCCGCTCCTCTATCTGCTCGGCTACCACGCTCGCTAACAGGGCCGGGAGACGCGTCTCATGTCCGAACACGAACCTTCGCTCAAGCCGTACATCCTGGTCTTTTTGGCGCTGATGGTGTTGACCGCCGCGACGGTCCTGGTCGCGAAGTTCGACCTCGGCGCGGCCAACGACGTAGCGGCGCTGATGATCGCGGCGACCAAGGCGACGCTGGTCGTCCTGTTCTTCATGCACGTCAAATACGGCACCCGGATGACCAAGCTCACAGTCCTCGGCTCGCTCCTCTGGCTCGGTTTGCTGATCGGCGTGACGACGATGGACTACGCGTCGCGCCGCCTGTCGGACGAGGTGCGGGGCGCGCCGTACGAAGCCCCCGGCCTGGAGCTTGCGGGACAGCTGGGCGATAGCGCCCAGGCTCCGGTCGCCTCGGCTCCCGCGCCCGACGCCCCTCATGACCGATAGAGGGACGCTTCGCGGCAATAGCGCGAACGAGTCGCTGCTCGATCTGTTCATCGAGTTGCAGACCCTCGATCGGGTGCCGCGTAGCGGTTTCGTCCTGCGCGGCGTTCCGGTCCCTGAAAGCGTCACTGAGCATAGCTTTCACGTCGTCTTTCTGGTCTGGGTGCTCGGAGCCCGGATTCCCGGAATCGATCTGCTGCGCGCGGTGGGCATTGCGCTCGTTCACGATCTCGCGGAGATCCGGGTCGGCGATCTGCCGCGAACCGCGGCGCCTTATTTCCCCGAGGGGGCGAAGAAAGCCGCGGAATCGCTCGCGATGGACGACATCCTGGCGCCGCTGCCGGCGGAATCTCGTGCCCTCTACGAGGAATACGAAAAAGGCGAAAGCGCCGAGGCCCGGCTGGTCAAGGCGTGCGACAAGCTGCAGCTGATGTTGAAGGTGTCGGTCTACGAAAGCTGGCACCAAGGCGCGCTCGCCGAGTTCTGGGACCATCCCGACAATTTTCCCGATCCCGGCTTCGCCGAGGTCCGAGAGGTCTTCGATCAGCTGATCGCGCGCGTAAGGTAAAGTGGTGACGTACCGATTTGGACCGCGTCGAGGTTCCGCCCCGACGCCTCTCAAAAAGGAGTCACCCTGATGATTACCCGTCGTGAAGTTCTCGTGGGTTCGGTCGTCGCAGCTGGTGCTGCGAGCGTCGCGAGCCGACTTCTTTCCCCCCTTTCCGCCTACGCCGAAGACGCGGCTCCTGCCGCCGCGGCGGCTCCCGCCGCTTCCGGGCCCTTCACCCTACCGAAGCTTCCCTACGCCTACGACGCGCTAGAGCCTCATATCGACGCGCAGACCATGATGATCCATCATGACAAGCACCATGCCGGTTACGTCGCCAAGCTGAACGCCGCGGTCGAGGGCAAGCCCGAGCTGGCCGGCAAGACGGTCGAGCAGTTGGTGGGAAATCTCTCCGCCGTACCGGAGTCGGTGCGAACGGCCGTCCGGAACAACGGCGGAGGCCACGCCAACCACAGTCTGTTCTGGCAGGTGATGGCGCCCGGCGCGCCGAGCAAGCCCTCGGCCGAACTGGCCAAGGCGATCGACAAGGCCTTCGGTACGCACGACAAGATGGCCGAGCAGATGGCCTCGGCGGCCGGCTCCGTCTTCGGCAGCGGCTGGGCCTGGCTCACGCTGGGCAAGGACAAATCGCTTGCCTTGGAGACGACGCCGAACCAGGACAACCCGTGGATGGAAGGCAAGACCCCGCTGCTCGGCATCGACGTCTGGGAACACGCCTACTATCTGAAGTACCAGAACCGCCGGGCGGACTACATCGCCGCCTGGATGAAGATCATCAACTGGAACTTCGTCTCGGGCGAGTTCAAGAAGGCGATGGCCTAAGGGACATCCATAGGTCGGGCTTTCAGCCCTGGAAACCGGTTGCTCTGTCGAAACCTAGGGCTTCGCCCTAGGCTAGTATGGGTCGCGCCGTTGGCGCTAACTGCTTGCCATGAAAGGGCCGAAGGCCCGAGGTAGGCAACCCAACCCCCGGTTTCCCAGGCTCCGCGGCTCCCAAACGTAAAGCTCCGATTCTGCCGGGGATACTCACGTCGTTCGGTCGTTCGGTCGTTCGGTCGTTCGGAGGTTGGGAGGGTCGAAGGCCCGGTCGATAATAGCCTAGGGCATCGCCCTAGGTACCCGTTTGGCCCGGCATTTCCAAGGGCCGAAGGCCCGATCCATGGGTCGTCAGGGCTTTGCAGGGGGAGCGCAGACTTCGCAACCTTTGTCAAAGATGATCCGCCAGATCCCCGGGGCCTCCAGGCGCCAGATCGAGCTGTAGGTGGCGATCTGGTTGCCGGCGGGATCGAACACTGGCCCGGTGGAGAGCGCCAGCGTACCGGAATCAAGCACCTCAACCTGCTCCGGCCGCCAGGAGAACGGCGCCTCTTTCTCCTCGTAGAGGCGCTTCCACCAGGCGGCGACCTGGTCCTTGCCGCGCAACGGCTCCGGCCCGGAAAAGAAGATCGTCTCGTCCGACAAGAACGACGCAAACGCCGCGTGATCACGGTCGGCCATCGACTTGGCGAACGCCGTCTCAGTCGCCTTCACCTGCTCGACGAGGACGGCCCGGTCGGGCTGAGGAGATGCGGGCGCGGGAGGAGGAGGAGCGGCGGCTCCGGCTCCGAGAATCAGGGCCAGGGCGGCGAAGGCGAGTTTTGTTCCGAATTGTGTTTTCAAGGGAGAACCTCCGAAAGACCGCACCGTTTCGGTAGAGTCTATCGGATGGTTCGTTCTGTAGCCTGCGAGGAGCGAGTATGGACGACTCAATTCAGGTGCTCGAAACGGTGGCCCTGACCGTGGACGTTCCGGATCTAAACCTCCGGCGAGGTCAGGTCGGCACGGTCGTCGATCTCCTGGGCGGTGGCAAAGCTCTGGAAGTGGAGTTCTGCGATCGGGACGGCCGCACTTTTGCGTCACTGGGCCTACGGCGCGATCAGCTCATGGTGCTTCGCTACGAGCCCGAACGGCGAGTCGCCTGAAGGCTTCGAGCGCCCGGCGCGGTCTACCGCACCCGCCCCAGAAAGATCGAATGCCGTCGCCGGCTCCCCGGACGGGCGGCGACGCGCTCAGTGCGGACTTTGAATCCCGCCCGTTCCATCCTCTGCGCGAACTCGGGCGAGGCTTCCGCCGACCAGATGGCGAGCACCCCGCCCGGGGTGAGGCTTCGGCGCAGCCGGTCGAGCCCCGCAGCGGAGTAGAGGTGCTCGTTCGACGGCAGGGTGAACGCCCAGGGGCCGTTGTCGACGTCGAGCAGGATCGCGTCGAAGCGCTCCGGGCGACCGAGCAAGGTTCGCACGTCCCCTTCGATCGCGGTCACCCGCCGGTCTTCAAGCGGCCGGCCGGCGAGATCGCCTACCGCGATTTCCGGATCGCGATGCGCCGCCAGCAGAAAGGCGAACAGCTCGCAGAGCACGACGGTGGCGGCGCGCGGAAGCTCGTCGAGCGCCGCGCGCAGCGTGTAGCCGAAGCCTAAGCCGCCGACCAGCACCCGGGGCGCGGGCCGGTCGGCGATCTCCGCCAGGGCGAGCCGGGCGAGCTGCCGCTCCGATTCGAACTGGCGGCTGGCCATCAACTCCTGGCCGTCCAGGCTCAAGCGGAATACGCCGTCTCGGCGGGTGAGAATCAGCTCGGCGCCGTCCGGAAGCCTTTCCCGGGCGAGGGTTTCGGTCGGTTTCATGGCCGGACTACCCGGCCAGGTAGCGCTCCTCAAGGATCGAGAAATGGTGCCGGACATGGCCGAGCATCACGTGGGCGAGCGCCCGAACGCTCACCGGTTTCTTGTTCGCGACGCCGACGCGGGTCCAAGCCTCCGCGGGCAGGTGTTGGAACATCAGAACGTGGCCGCTGCGAACGGTCAGGAACTCTTCGACCAAGGCTTCGAGCGCGACGTTGGCGTGGCCGGCCGCTTTCGCCCAATCGCTCTCTTCGAAACCCGGCAGCTTCGCCGGGTCCTGGCGCGCGAACCAGAGCGCGCGGAAGCCCATCACCCGTTCGCCATCGACCATGTGGCCGAGCATCTCGCGCGGTGTCCACTTGCCCTCGGCGTAGCGGTAATCGACCTTGTGCTTCGGCAGCTCCAAAAATGTCGTCGCGACGGTATCGGCCTGTGTGGCGAGGGCTCCGAGGAGATCCTCTTCGGTCGCTCGGTCGATGTAGCGCCCGAAAAAGGAGGCAAATTCATCCGGGCCGGGACGGCCGATGGTGATGGCGTGAGGCATGTGGGGGGTCTCCTGGGAGAGGGGTCGAGGTGAAGGCTGTGAAGCCCGGCGCATTGTATCGCCCTCCGGCCTTCAGCTCGCCTCCCGCAACCGCTTGAGCAGCTGGATCTGCCCGGCATGGTAGAGGTCATGAGCGGCAACACCCACCGCGATGTCGAGCATCTGCCGCCCTTTTCGGCCACGCGAAGGACCGGCGAGTTCCTCGGGGGATAGACCGGCGATCGCGGCGCGCAGGCTCTTGTGCATCGAGGCGAGAACCGCGAGATCCTCGGCCCACGCGCGCTCGGCGGACACGGGCGACGCCGGATCGGGCCGTGGGAAGAAATCCGCGCCGGGATAGGGAAACGTGCCCTTCGGCTCGCCGAGCATCTGGCGGCGGGCGCTGTATTTCCAATAGGCGCTGTGGACGACAAGTTCCCAAATGTTGTGCCGCCCGGGAGCCGGACGCCACGCGGACTCCTCCGCCGTCACACCACGCAGCGAGCCGCGCAGGTTCGTGCCGTGCCAGGACTGCCGGTCGTACGCTTGATCGATCGAGACGAGGAGCTGGGCGATGGGATCGTGGGGCATGGTGGGAAATCTACCAAAGGAGAGAGTCCTATCGAGCCTGTGAGCTGGCGGTTCGGTGATTGGTGGTTGGTTCCGGCGATCGCCAGGGGGGTGACGCCAACCGCCAGATTCCACGCTCACTCTCGCTCGATTACCTGTACGCACTCGGCGGCGTCAAGAATCCGTAGCTCCGAGGCTTTGAAGTCCCTTTTGTTGCGAGTTACGAGGATCGGCAAGTCGTGGCGGGTAGCCGTGTAGTTCTGGAGGGCATCCCCGAAGTCGGAGAAGGACGAGGCGAGCGCACGATCGACGATTCCCTCGTCGAGGGTCGCAACACCTAGCAGCAGCCGTAGCTTGCGGAGGTTTTCCAAGGCCTGAGGCGCCGGCATGGCTTGGCGCAGAATGTAGAACAGATTGGCGAGGATAACCGGCGAGGTCCAGCCCTCGACTCTTCTCTCTTGGAGGAGTTGGAAGAGGCGGGCCGCCGGCCCGAAGAACGGCTCCCGGGCGAGCAACAGGTCGAGAATGACGTCGGTATCGACAAAGATCCGGCGAATCACGAAGCTTTCCGGGTCAGGTAGAGAGCTCGACCTTCGTCGGACAGGTCGAGGTTCTTGACCGCCAGAATTCCGGCCAACTCGGCGACCACCCCTGTCGGTCCAGGGGCATGCATCTCGTCCTGTCTCGCGAGGCCGCGGAAATAAGTCTCGACCATCCGAGAAAGGCTTAGATTTCGGCTCCGGGCGTACACTTTGGCTTGTTCGATCGCTTCTTCGTTGAGCTTCAGTGTCAGTTTTGCCGTCATGATCTCCTCCGTACTTCCAAACCTATCGGCTGGGTACGTACAGGTCAACTCCTCCTAATTGATCTTTTTCGAAGGGGTTCACGCCGTTAGAGCGTCGCTTGCCGGGTTTGGCGCCCGGGTCAGGATATCGTTCCCCCGATGCGGAACATCTACTTCGACCTGACCGAGGAGTTGAATGCCGAGGGTACGATCGCGGTCCTTGCCTCCGGGCAGGCGGTCGTTTTCTACCGCCTCGCCCTGATGAGCAAGGATGGGGATTGGATTTTGAAGGAGTCTCCGGAAGCCTGCCGACGGGCGCTTGCGGTGCTCGAAAAGCATGGAGCACGCTATCGGCCTGGGGCTCCTTTGGATGTGCGTTGGCTTGCCGGCGGATGGTCGAGCCATTTTGAGCTGAGCGACAGCCAAGCGCGGCGGGTGCGTTGTGATTTTTTCTCCCGACCTCCTCGGATTCGACCTGCCGAGATCGCCGCTCTGTTCTCACCACAGGCAGAGCTTGAGCCCCTTCGGGTGGTTGGCCTTGAGCCGCTGATCCGGATGAAACAGACCCAGAGGGCGAAGGATTACCCGGTCATCGGGGAACTGGCTCGGCTGCTGCCTCCCGAGCGAGAGGTCGAGCTGACAACGGACCCGGATCGGATCCTCGAACTGGCATCGGGGATTGGCCAAGAATCCGAACGATTGGCGGTGAAAGTCGCCCTCTCTGGATCTCGAGAGGATGTCGTGGTCGCCTTGGCACGAGAGGCGGACCGGCTCCAGCAGGAGGATCGCGCGCGGCTCGACAAATATCGCGCGGCGTCGGCAAACTACCTCCGGGAGGTTCAGGCCGCGAGAATCGGAGATTTGGATCTTCCGGATGCCCACGATCGGCTCTGCGAGATCGCCGAGCGCTGGTTGCCCTACAACCCCACCGAGACGATAGGCTAACCCGCCATGGAACTGCTCAGCGAGGACGACCTCAACCTCAAGGACATGACGTGGGAGGAACTCGATCGTGCCTGGGATCTTTGGTTCGATCTCGCGCAGGCGACGAACGATTTCGATCCGCCGTGGACCCATGGGGTCTTCTTGAACTGCACTCTTGATCCTGAGCCTCCTCCGAACGACCGGGACGACTCGACGTAGGCTGGCCTTCGACGCCGCCTGCGGCATGTCACGATTGCCCCCCTTCATCCCCCCTTCATACCCCGTTCTTCTATGAACCCCATTCTCCGGATGTGGCAGGCGCTGACACCTGCCCAGGAGGAGGATGGCGATGAAATCGTTGGGACGCACGATCGTTGTTGTTGCTTGTCTATCCCTTGGCTTGGCCCTGGGGGCCGCGCGTCCGGGAGCAGCCGGCGACGAAAACCCGGAGCAGAAGACCCTTTCGCCGTATTTCCTGGTCGAGAACGGAGATCCTGCGATCGACCGGCTGCCGTTGGCCGAGACGAAGGCGCAGGTCCATATCGCCGGGGTGATCGCCGATGTCTTGGTCACCCAGGTTTACACCAACCAGGGAAGCCGGCCGATCAACGCGCGCTACGTCTTCCCCGCGTCCACCCGGGCGGCGGTTCATGGGATGACGCTGCAGGTGGGCGACGTGCGCATCCGCGCCAAGATCCGCGAGCGGCAGCAGGCGAAGCAGGAGTTTGAAGAGGCGAAGAAAGAGGGCAAGAGCGCTGCTTTGCTCGAACAGGAGCGGCCGAACGTGTTCACCATGTCGGTCTCGAACGTCATGCCGGGCGACGAGATCCACGTCGAGCTGCATTACAGCGAGCTTTTGATTCCGACCGACGGCACCTACGAGTTCGTCTATCCGACCGTCGTCGGCCCGCGCTACTCGACGAAATTCGAGAGCACCGCGGCGGCAGACGACCAGTGGGTCAAGAATTCCTACACCCATGAGGGCCAAGCGCCCACCTATAGATTCGGCATCGAGACGAGCCTCGCGGCCGGTATGCCGATCGAGGAGCTGACCTGCCCCTCGCACCGCACCCACGTCGATTGGCTGGGTACCCAGGAGGCCAAAATCGACCTCGATCCGGGCGAGGAGAACGGCGGCAACCGCGACTACATCCTGCGCTATCGCCTGGAGGGTAAGCAGGTGGCGACCGGGCTGCTGATGTACCCCGGCGTACCGGCCAAGCCGGGCGAGCCGGCCGAAAACTTCTTCCTCTTGATGGTCCAGCCGCCGCAGCGGGTGGCGGTGCGGCAGATTCCGCCGCGGGAGTACATTTTCGTGCTCGACGTCTCGGGTTCGATGGGCGGCTTTCCGCTCGATACGGCCAAGACCCTGATGCGTGAGCTGATCGGCGGTTTGCGCCCGATCGACAAGTTCAACATCGTCCTGTTCGAGAGCGGCTCGCGGCTATTGGCGCCCCGGTCGCTCTCGGCGACGCCCGAGAACATCGAGCGCGCGATCGCCGAGATGGATGGCGCGCAGGGGGGCGGCGGCACCAACCTGGGCGCGGCCCTGGACAAGGCGCTCGCCCTGCCGGGGGCCGAAGGAGTCTCGCGCTCGACGATCGTGGTGACCGACGGCTACATTGACGCCGAGTCGGAAGTCTTCGCCAAGATCCGCGCGAATCTCAATCGGTCGAACGTCTTCGCGTTCGGCATCGGCAGCTCGGTCAACCGCTTTCTGATCGAAGGAATGGCCCATGCCGGATTGGGAGAGCCGTTCGTGGTCGAAGGACCGGGAGCGGCGAAGGAAGTGGCCGGGAGCTTTGAGGAGTACATTCGATCGCCCGTCCTCACCGACATCGCGTGGAAAGCGGAGGGTTTCGAGGCCTACGACGTGGAGCCGCTGTCGATCCCCGACCTGTTCGCCGACCGGCCGCTCGTGATCTTCGGCAAGTGGCGCGGCGGCAACAAACTCGCGGGCTCGATCCGGGTGACCGGCGTGGGCGGCGGCGGGCCGTTTGAAAGCGTGATCGACGTCGCCACGGCGAAGCCTTCGGCCGACCTCGGCGCCCTGCGCTACCTCTGGGCGCGCTCGCGGGTTGCGCGGCTCTCGGATTTCGGCAGCGACGAAAGCCCCGAAACCGTGCGCCAGATCACCGCGCTCGGCCTTGGCTACGACCTGTTGACCCAGTACACCTCGTTCCTCGCAGTCCACGAGGTGGTGCGCAACCCGAACGGCGACGCCCAAGACGTGACCCAGCCGCTACCGTTGCCCCAAGGGGTTTCGGACCGCGCGATCGGCACTTCGGTACCCGAGCCGGAGCTGGCGCTGCTGCTCGTGCTGGCCTTCGGTCTGTTCGCCTGGACGCCCATGGGCCGGGCGAGGATCGCTCGTTTCCTGACCTTTTCAACCGGCCGGGATCCCGTGCAATGACCTAGAACCGGGCTGGGCCGACCGACGGAATGGAGGATGGGCGGATGAACGGGCAAGAAAAAAGGACGGCCGGACGACCGTGGATTTCGTGGGCCGCCTGCGTCGTGGCGGCCTACGTCTTGAAGCTCGGCTACAGCCGGGGATCGGTCGAAGATCTCTCCTGGATACTCGCGCCGACGGCCAAACTGGTGGGCGCCTTCCGCGGCGAGTCGTTGGTCGCAGGGGCCGCAGGCTGGGCGCCGCCGGACGGCTTGTACGTGATCGCGCCGGCCTGCGCCGGGGTCAATTTTCTGATCCTGGCGTTCGTCGTCTCCGTGCTCGGCTTTGCCGGCCGCTTCCGCTCCACGCGGGGGCGGTTGGCCTTCTGGCTCGGAGCGCTCGGCAGCGCCTGGGCGCTCACCCTCGGGGTCAACACGGTGCGCATCCTGGCGGCGGTCGAGCTGTATCGGCACGGCTCGCTGCTGGGGCTATCTCCCCAGTCGCTCCACCGGCTGCTCGGGATCGTCCTCTACCTGGGGGCGCTCTGGGCCTTGTTCGCGCTGCTCGATCGGCTCACCGAGCGGATGAACGGATCGCGTCGGCCGGCCCTGGCGCTCCTCCTCGTGCCCGGCGCCTCCCTCGGCATGACGCTCGGCGTTCCGCTCCTCACCGGCGCGTTTCGCGAGGGGGGCGATCGCTTCGCGGAGCATGGCATCATGGTGCTCCTGGTGACCATGGCCCTAACCCTAGCCTTCGCCGTCCGAAACCGACGGATCGAGCTCGAGCGAAGTCAAAGCCCGTGGGCTGAGCGAAGTCGAAGCCCGGTGGCCGAGCCGTGAGCGAAAAGCCGACGATCCTGGTGGTCGAAGACGAGCCGGCGATCGCCGACACGATCCAGTACGCGCTCGAAGCGGAGGGCTTCCGCTGTCTGCGCCTCGCGGCCGGCGCCCGGGTCGTCGAGACGATCGAGAGCGAGCGGCTTGCGCTCGTGATCCTGGATATCGGCTTGCCCGACATGAGCGGTATCGAGGTCTGCCGGCGGATTCGGGAAACGCACGACGTGCCGGTGATCTTCTTGACCGCCCGCGGCGGCGAGGTCGATCGGGTGGTCGGCTTGGAGCTGGGCGCCGACGACTACGTCACCAAGCCGTTCAGCCCGCGCGAGCTGGCGGCGCGGGCCAAAGCGGTGCTCCGCCGGGTCCGGCCCGCCGTTTCGGTCGAGACCGCCCCGCGTACCGCAACCTTCGCGCACGACGCCGAGAAACGGCAGATCTCCTACCACGGCCGGCCGCTTGAACTCTCCCGCTACGAGTATCGGCTGCTCGCCGTTCTGCTCGAACATCCCGGCCGGGTCTATAGCCGCGATCAGCTGCTCGATCTGGTTTGGGACGAGCCGGAGGCGAGCTTCGACCGGACGGTCGACGCCCACGTCAAAAACCTGCGGGCGAAGCTGCGCGACGTGCGGCCCGATCTCGATCCGATCGCCACCCATCGCGGCATGGGCTATTCGTGGAAGGAAGGGGCATGAAGCTCGGCTTCCGGATCTTCCTGCTCTACCTGGCGATCTTCTCCGTCTGCTTCTACTACGCCACGGATTGGATCTGGACGACGCTGCGTACCCGCTACCTGGAGAGTGTCGAAGAGCCGCTGGTCGATGCGGCAAACCTTATGGCGACCCAAGTCGAGCGCGAGATGGCGCGCCCCGATTTCTCCTACGCCGCGCTCCAGCGTTCGCTCTCTCGCGTTCGGACCCGCCCTCTCTCGGCGCGAATTTACGGCCTCGAAAAGACCATGGTCGACCTGGAGGTCTACCTGACCGACAGGAACGGCCGGGTGCGGCTCGACACCCGCCGGCCGAGCGCGGTGGGCGCGGACTACAGCACCTTCCGCGATGTCTCCTTCACGCTCGCCGGCAAATACGGCGTGCGAACCTCCAAACGCGATCCGGCCGATCCGTTTTCGACCGTGCTGCACATCGCGGCACCGATCTACCGCGCGGGGCGGATCGTCGGAGTCCTCACCCTGGCCGAGCCGACCGTCTCGATCGAGGCGTTTCTCCACCTCGCCCGCCCCGCTTTCGTCCGCGCGGGGCTGCTGACGCTCGGGGTCGTGGCGCTCTTGAGCCTCGCGGTCTCCTACGGCCTCACCGGGCCGATCCGCCGCCTCGCGCGCTACGCCGACGGCATCCACCAGGGCAAGCACCCGCCGTTCCCGCGCCTGGGCAACTCCGAAATCGCCGACTTGGGGCAGGCGCTCCGCCGCATGCAGGAAACCCTCGAAGGGCGGCGCTACGCGGAGGAGTACGTCACCACGCTCACCCACGAACTCAAGAGCCCGCTTTCCGCCATCCGGGGCGCGGCCGAGCTGCTCCAGGACGAGCGGATGCCCCCGGGGCAACAGGCGCGCTTCGTCGCCAACGTTCGTACCGAATCCGAGCGGATCGCCCAGATCGTCGAGCGCATGCTCGACCTGTCGCGGCTCGAAAACCGGCGCGAGACGCCGGAGATGGAAACGGTCGATCTCGCCGCCCTGCTGCGCACCGTGGCCGAAAGCCATGAGCCGCTGCTCGCGCAACGCGGTGTCCGGATGAACCTCTCGACACCCGAAAAACTGACGATTTCGGGCAACCCGTTCCTCCTCCACCAGGCGGTGGAGAACCTGGTCCAGAACGCGATCGAATGGAGCCCCGAAGGGGGCACCGTCGCGGTTTCGGCCCAAGCGGGAAGCGCCGCGTTGACGATCGCCATAACCGACGAAGGCCCCGGCATCCCCGACTTCGCGCTCGACCGGATCTTCGAGCGCTTCTACTCCCTGTCCCGGCCCGACACCGGCCGCAAGAGCACGGGGCTAGGCTTGAACTTCGTCCGTGAAGTGGCCCGGACCCACGGCGGCACCGTCCGAGTAGAAAATCGCGTCGCCGGCTCACCCGAAAAAGGCGCGATCGCGGAGCTGGTGCTCCCCAGGCCCGGCCCTATGACGGCTTGAGGCGGGGCGTTATTCAAAGTTGGGGGCCAAGTCTTAATAGCGCGGCGCGCTATTTAACTCCGCTTCATAAGTCCGGCTTGGCCCTGAAGCGGCCCTCTGTGCTTGCCTCTGCAGCACCCGTTGTTTAAAGTTGGGCCTCAAATCTTAATAGCGTGGTGCGCTATTCAGCTCAGCTTCCTGAGGTTCAAACCATGAAACGGGGTCCTACCGGCAGCTACGAGGCCCTTTCGGTCGGCGGTGAAACGGTTCGGGCGTTCTTGCCTCGCCCGCTGCCGCCCGATCCGCCGCTCTTTCTCGGGGGAGGGTTGCAGCCGCTCCTCGAACGGGCGCTTCTTGCGGTCGGCCGGCTGGACAGCCTGTCGACCCTTCTTCCTGACCCCAGCCTCTTCCTCTACGCCTACGTGCGCAAGGAGGCAGTGCTCTCGTCCCAGATCGAGGGAACGCAGTCGTCGCTTTCCGACCTCATGCTCTTCGAGCTGGACCAGACTCCGGGCGTTCCGTTCGACGATGTCGCAGAGGTTTCCAGTTACGTCCGGGCTTTGGAACACGGGCTCGCCCGGCTCCGAGGGGGCTTCCCCTTGAGCGCCCGCCTGATTCGGGAGATCCACGCCGAGCTGCTCACCTCCGGTCGAGGCGCCGACAAAGCCCCCGGAGAATTTCGCCGATCGCAAAACTGGATTGGGGGTACGCGGCCGGGCAACGCGCTTTTCGTACCGCCGCCTCACCTCGCGGTTCCGGATGCGGTCTCCGACCTCGAACGGTTTCTCCACGACGAAAACGACGGTATGGCGGTCCTGGTCAAGGCGGCGCTCGCGCACGTCCAGTTCGAAACGATCCACCCGTTTCTCGACGGCAACGGCAGGATCGGCCGCCTGCTGATCACTTTGATCCTCTGTCATGCCGGCGTTTTGCGCGAGCCGTTGCTCTACCTGAGCCTTTACCTCAAGGAGCACCGATCCGAGTACTACCGTCTGCTCGACGACGTTCGACGCGATGGGGACTTGGAAGCCTGGCTCGCGTTCTTCCTCGAAGGGGTCGCTGAAACCGGAGATGGCGCCGTCGCGACCGTTCGTCGGCTCACCGCAACGTTCGAGGAGGACCGGACGCGCATTCAGGCACAGGGGCGCCGATCGGGATCCGCTCTGCGGGTACAAGCGGCTCTCCAAGCCCGTCCGGTGATCACCCTCCAAGACGCGAGCCACCGCGCGAGCCTTTCCTTCCCAGCCGCCGCCGCGGGCATGGCACTGCTCGTAGAGCTGGGAATCGCCAGCGAACTCACCGGCCGGAGACGCAACCGAGTCTTCGCCTACGATCGCTACCTGGCGGTTCTGAACGAAGGGACCGAGGTTGGTTGAGGGCACTGCGCCTCTTCCGAAACTTCCCTCTTATCCGCCCTTCCGCACCACCCAAGTCGTCATGCACCGCCGATCCTGAACCACGGTGGTCTTGATCGGATCGAGCAGCTCGCCGCCGAGGTCTTCGGTGAGATCGAGCAGAAGCGCTTCGTCAACCAGGAAGCGATCCGAGCCGTCGGGCAGTTGAAAGCGCCGGCCGCCGAGCGGTGTGAAGCGGCTCTCCATCCCGATCGTCGAAGCGAGGCGGCAGAAGAACAGGCCGCCGGGCGCGAGGTGCCGCCACGATCCCTTGAGAATCGCGCGGAAGTGCTCCTCGTCGCGGGAGAAGTGAAGGACCGCACTGCTGATCACGACCTCGGCGCACGCGTCGGGGAAGGTGCTCCGTTCGATCGCCTCGGCGCGGAAGTTTTCGGCCGGCAAGCGCGGGGCCAGCTCGGCCGCCATGGACCGGACGGCGTCGATCGCAGGAGAACTCGCGTCAACGCCTGAGACGTCGAATCCGGCGCGCAGGAAATAAACGAGATTCCGTCCGCCGCCGCATCCGGCGTCGAAAATCCGTTGGCCTGGAATGATTCGACCGCGAAGAACCTGATCCAGCAGGTAGATGTCGATCGGGCCGAGAAGGGAGGGGAGGTCGATCATCCGCCCATTGTAGCGGCGGTACGCTTCGAGGTCCTGAGATGGAACCGAAGAAGGACGCGCCAAGGTCGCCAATCGGGCGGGGTTTCGGAGCCCCGCCCGGAATGAGAACATGGACTACTACGGACCAAACCGCTCGTTCAGATAGGCGAGAAACTCTTCCGTGCTAATCGTCGCAAGCGAGGCGCTGGTGTCGATGGGTTTCGGTGCCTTCACGCAGTTGCTGAGCTTGCCGCGATGACCGGCGTAGACGCAAGGGCCACTTATGGCGCATCCGCCGGTTCCGTCGAGTTCGTAATATTGCTCGCCCGAGCCGTGGCTCTGGGTGGTGCAGGTGCAGAGGCAGGCGTCGGACGCAGCGAGAGTAGGCGCCGCGCATAGCGCAAGGATGGCCAGGATGGGAAGTATCAAGTACCGTTTCGACATGATCGCTCCTGCGCAGGATGTCTGCGCGAACTCGGGCGATTCAAGCGGACGCTTTGTCCAAAGAACCGCGGGATGAATGGTGGACTTACCCGGTCAAACGTTTGACTTTCGAAGCAGAGCACCGAATCGTCGGTTACTGTGCGCCGAAGTTCGCGTCCAGATAGGCAAGGAATTCTTCGGTGCTCATCGTCGCGAGCGCTGCAGTCGTCGTGACCGGCTTCGGGGCCTTCACGCAGTTGCTGAGCGTACCGCGTTCGCCGTTGTTGACGCAGGCTCCGCTGATGTTGCAGCCACCATTCGCGTCCAGCTCGTAATATTGCTCGACCGAGCTGTGGTGAGGTGATTTGCAGGTGCAGAGGCAAGCGTCGGAAGCAGCGGCAGCCGCTTGGGCGAAAGAGGGAGCCGAACACAGCGCGAGGACGAAGACGACGAGAAGGGCCAGGTAACGTTTCGACATAAAACTCCCATGCGCAAGCTGTTTGCGCCGATTGAGGCGATTCACGAAGACGAGTCGTCCATCGGAACCGCGCGATGAATCGTTTGTCTACTCCGACCTTCATCATTATCAGTGCCGAGCAATTCCAAAACGGGACAAGTCAACCTTTCGTCACGGTCCTATCGCCAGATCTGGTGGAGTGGATTACAGCGTGAGAAGCGCTCTGTTTTCGGGGCGCGCTAAAGGTGCAGCAAAGGCCGAGAGGCCGGCAGGAAGCGTGCTGAGCTGACGCTACAAGCTTCTAGAGTTCAGCGAACGTGCAACTTTTGCTTTCAAGTGGGCCGCAGCGATCGTGATTGCCCTTTGCTTGCCCTCTCCGCGGGGCGCGCCTAATGGCATGGCAGGCACCTTTAGAAGTAAGGAGCTACGTAGAAGCGGTCTGTGCTCGCGGCATCGCCGCGAGCGACCAGGGATCGGACAATCCCATTCTAAGAGAGAGGAGCAACCGATGAGAACGAAGACATTCGGCGTACTGACTTTCCTGGGACTCGTGCTGCTCGCCGTCCCCATTGTGGCCCAAGCGCCCCCACCTCCTGCGCCGACCTGCGTGTTCGCGTTCAGCAAAGATTTTTGCTCGACCACGCTCTTCGACGGCACTTGGGGGATTCCTCCGTGCACCTTCGGGACCACTTCATGCAATAACCTAGTCGCCAACGACGCGACCTTCAGCGGCCCCCTTGTCAGCAGCAGCGGTCGGTGCGGCGAAGATCCAACCAACCTCGTGCCGTGCGACGAGGCGCCCGACTTCTTCGGCACCCTGGTCGCCACGGTCGATATCCGGACCCAGCGCCACACGAGCTGCAAGGCGCGTGGCTCGTGGGATGGCCCGTTTCGCCTGCTCGATTCGACCGGCGCCTCCTTCGCCTCCGGCAGCCTGGTGGCCTCCATGGGCATGGGGACTCACCGCAAGACATCCTGCAGCGACGAAACCTGCAGCAAGACCTGCGAGACCTGTCACGACGCGAAGGTGATCAACCCGAACTACGATTGGCAAATCGGCACCGAAGGCACCCTGAACGGCAGGGTCCAGTCCGGTCCCTATGCCGGCTGCTCCTTCATTGCCTCGTTCCAGGGCGATTTCAAGGCCAACGGCGACTCTCGCGGTCCGGAGACCCCGAGCCCCCGGTGGGGATATTGCGGCACGATCGAAGGCGCTCTTTCGTGCCCCTGCAATGCAGGCGGAATCGACCCGGCGCCTTGAGTCACGACGCGCCGCCGCCGAGGCTGCGCACTCAAGGTAACAACTCCCCGGAGAGCACTTGCTCTGCGGGGAGTTGCCATAGAGGTCTCTCCATCAGATTCCCTACCGGAAGAATCCGTTGATATCGACGATCAGGTCCACCTGTCCGCCACCCGCCAGAAACGCTTGCGCCGCAAGAGTCCCTGATGCGTCGGTTGCCAGCGCAAGAACTGCGTTGTTGGTGCGGACCGCGCCACGGGTGAAATTGATCGAGATGGTCGGCGGCAGGGTGCTGTTCCCTGGGAACAGGGTGATGGAGCCGTTTGCCGAGGGGGCCACGGCCGAGATGTTGAGCGAAACGGCTGCCGCATTCGCCGGTATGCCACAAAGCCCGGTAACCTGAACGATACGCTTCACCCCCGAAGCCAGGGCGGGACCGGTCGATCGAGTGTCAAGGATTCGGCAGGGCGTGACGCTGAAGAAATCGAGCCCGGCCAGGGAGAACGCCGCGGAGACGGTTTTCGCCCCATCGGCCGTGACGATACAAGTTCCCGTGCCGGAGCATCCGCCGCCGCTCCAACTGGTGAATCTTGACCCCGCCGCGGGCGTCGCCGAGAGGGTGACTACGGTTCCTGGGGCGTAACCTTCCATGCAATCAGCGCCGCAGGCGATTCCCGCAGGGGTGCTCGTTACGGTCCCTCGGCCGGGGCCGCCGACCTCGACCGTTAGCGCCGGAAGATCGCGTAGGACGACGCGGCGAATCTCGCTCGCGAAGACGCCTTGCCCTGAGATGAACTGGTTGATCCCTAGAAAATAGGTTCGGTTCCGTCTTTGGATGGAACAGGGCTGCAGGCTGAGGACGTCCACCCCGAATCTCGTTCCCGAGGAAACGTAGAGTTCATTGCCGCTTGAGATCGTCAGGTTCGCGGCGAGGTCGATCAGAGAGCAGGCGTGTGGCTGGAGGGCTGGAAAATCGAAGGCTGTTACGCCGCCCGCCCGGTTGACCGGATTGCCTGCGTTGCCGACGACGGCGCATTGCCCGCCGGACGAGAAAACCATCTCTCCGGAATAATCGCCTGGAAAATCGGCCGCGCCGATTCGACTCAAGCTGTTCGTGTCATAGAACGTCGAGTGAATCGGGGAGGCGCCATAAGTGACCCGCCCCAGGGTCGTTCCGTCGGGCGATACCGAGAAGTCGCTGACGAAAGCGCCATCCGAAAGAGTCGGAAATGCGGCCGAGGTAAGCGTCGAGCGATCGATTCTCGTAAGGCTGTTACTGAATCCAGTGTAAAGGAAGCGGCCGTCCGGCGTGATCGCCGGCCCACCTGGAATGGGTGCCCCACCGAACGCATTTCCGGTAACGATGCTGGACGGCAGGCGAGATGAGAGGAGGGTGTTCGAGGTCCGATCAACGATCTCGTCACGCGAATAGAGAAAGTCTCCAAGCGGACTGACCAGGAACCCGTTGACGGGAATGTTGGCAGTAAACGGTAGGGGGCCACCGGGTGCGTTGGCATGGCTGGTCGTGCTGATTCTGGCACGAGAATCCATGTAGACCGTTGTTCCGTCGGCGGAGATTCCGCGGACGTGCTGCTGATCGATCAAACCGAGGAGGATCCCGCGGTCGAGGTCGATTACGATCGAACCGGGAAGCGCCGGAGCCACGGAATCGACGTAGAGCAGCCTTGTGTCCTGGGTGGAAAAACCCGGCTGGTAGTCGATCGTTTTGACAGTCGTCGTTTCGCTCGCGTCCGGTCCGACCACGCGGAGCGAGATCGCGTTCGTCCCGACCGCGAGGTTTTGTGCTCCCAACAGCGGAAAGCGAACCGCGAACGTCCCCCCGGAATCGACGGTGACTTCGGTCCCGTTGACGAAGGCTCGGCTGCAGATCTGGACCGAGCCTGCCAGCAGGTACGCGGGAAGGTTCGTCGTGACGGTCGTGGGCATCGTGAAGAAATCCACCCGATTTGGGGGCAGCGTGAGAGGCGGGGCGCCAGGCGCGAAAGCGAGTCGGAAGGCGTGGTAGACCTCACGGGGATTGCGGTCGATATCTGCGAGCCCGAAATACTCTTCGTTGGCGAAGTCGTCCGGGTGGCCATTGACGAAAAGAAATCCATTCTTCACTAGTGTCCGGTTTATTTGCGACCATCGAGCCATAAAGCCAATGGTAGCAGTACGTTCAGGCGGTTAAAGTGTGTCCACGATTTGAATTTTTTCGTGCGATGCTCGGGGGTTTCAACGACCCGGGGTGACGCATG
>JBBRUC010000057.1:0-29520 GCA_038248205.1 Thermoanaerobaculia bacterium | reverse complement strand
GCGCGCTCGAACTCGGGTTCGCCCTGGCGTTCTGCGCCGGGTCGGATCGGAGGCAACACGTAGATCCCCAAATGAGGGCTACCGTTTTGCGTACAGCCGATCTGGTCTTCCACCGGCCCGCCCTCACACCAGGGTAGGGCTCGTACGTCGCCGACCGTCAACCGTCCAGCCGCATCGACCTGAAGCTGGAACAGCAGGGCGGTGTCGGCTTCGCCGTAAGAGCAGTTTCCATCGTCGTCGCACGAGGAGGAGTAGGAGAAGAGGTTCATCCGATAACTCAAGGGTTCCTCACCGCGGAAGATCACACTCTTGTGACCGGCGATGAAGACCTGGCAACCGAACGGTTCCACCAGGCATTCCGAGGCTCTGACTGTGCGGGCGAGAATCGAGAAAACCCTTTGGTCGAACGGCGTCACCTCGTGGTGGCAGACCGAGAGGAGATCGTCGATTTCGAGCCCCCGGCCCGCGCGGTCGGACTGCCCTTCGCCCGCGGCCTTGCGGCTGGTGATGTTGATTGGCTGGGTAGGTGCCCCAGGGTTCGGAACCTCTGGTGCCATATCGAAGCTTACAATGAGATACGGCAAGGAAATATCGGCGGCGTGAAGGTTCGAGGCGGCATCTCTCCGCACGAGAGTCGCTTGGGGAAGAAGAGGTCTGAGCGGATTGAGAAAGTCCTCGTCTCGCTTGAGAAGTAGGTCGAAGGCAACCTGTTCCTCCTCTCGAAACCTTCCCAGCGTATCCTTGTCCAAAGTCCCAAAGGTGGCGAGGCCCCGAAAGGAACCCGGTTCCGGCGAGGCGCGCCAGAGAAAGAGATTTTCGTCGAACGCCGATGCGCCGACCCGTTCGTTGATTCGATGGACCAGCCGGTTCATCTGCCGCTCTTCGCAGTCGACCTGAGCACGGGTTAGCGGCTGGCCGTAGGGCTGACCGGCGCCCGGGAGGGCGGCTCCGAAGAGCGCGAGCCCAAGAAGGATTTTTCGTTCAATGGACATAGTAGAACCTCGCGGAGCAATTCGACAGGTTACGGCTGCTGTTTGACTTCGAGGACGATATCGAAATCATAGAGGGGCGACTCAAGAGTGCAAACCGCGGGGTTGGAGCAGACGATGCAGGCTGGCGACGTGCAGGACCCAGTTGCCGCCTGCTTCCAAAACACGACTTGCTCCTTGAGCGGAACCAGCGCCGTCAGGTCCTTTGGATCTTTCCAGCGTACGATGAATTTGCCGGGGCTGGTGCCCAGGTTAACGGTAAATGAGTCATGGTAACGTTTGCTAGCTTGTGTCCAAATCCGCGCGTCGTAGCCACCGAAGGAGAGAAAGAGCGGGTTCTGGTCGGTGGAACCGAAGCAGCCTGTCGCACCATACTCCGTCTCGGTGTTCGAGGCACTGGAGCTGTGGCATCGGGGCGTACTGTGATGTTGATAGAGAACAAACATCCTTCCGCCTGTACGATCCGGTGTCTGAAGGCCAGCCCAATAGCGCCTCGAGCTGGTGCTCGATTCCCATGGAAGCGTCCGGTTTTCCGGATACTTCGAGATGTTCGTCACCCACGATTTTGGAGGTTTGGGGGTGGTCATGGTCAAATCGTCGAGGGGCAGACCGTCGAAGTAGGCCTGGACATTCCCGAGCTGGTTGCGGACCTGACCGGTCGCCGGACTCACTACGCCGTCAGCCGAGTTGTAGCTCCAGTTGTCGTAGGTGCCGCCCTGGCTGAGCAGGAATTCCAGCGCCTCGGCGCGTGTGCCTTCGGTTCTCGGAGCGGACTGGAGGACCCCGTTCAGGTGGCTACGGTCGCCGGATGGTCCGCGGAGAGGGGTGATCTTCGTTTCGTTGAAGCCGAGGATCCGCATTTTGTCGGCGTACTTGCGGGCGAGTGTGATCGCCCCGAGATCGAGCTGGCGCATCTCCTGGTTGGGAAGGGTTGGCGCCGAATCCGTGGAGACCGTCGTGTAGTGGCTGCTGACAATCGAAATCCGTGGATCAAGAAAGGCGGGCACAGCGCCCAAGTCGGTCCATGGCTGCACCGCGATCAGATGCCGCCGCTGTAGGGACCGGGTTAGGTGAGCCGGGTCTTTCACGTAGTCCTTCTCGACCTTTTCGACTTGATCGATCATCGTCTTGCTCCACTCGGCGACAGCGACTGGCTCGACGGTTTGGTCTTCCGGCTCGTTGGCGATCTCGTACCAGACGTTCTCGTAGCACCAGAGTTCGTCGATCGTCCAGCGGATCACATTCGCCTGGAAATCCCGCATTCGCAGATTGTGCGCCGCATTGGTGTCGGTGTGCTTGTCGAGGACGGCAAAGTAGCCCTTCTCGCTGAAGCCGACGCGCTCCAAGGCGGCACCTTTCAGCGCTTTTGCCCGGTTGGCGGCGTACGACCAGGGGCCGGTGCTGAACTTTTTCCCCTGGAACGGAGCAAAGAAGGTGATTTCGACCTGCAGGTCGAGCTGGCGGGCCTTGTTGACCACCTCACGCAGTCGATTGAAGTAATCCTGGTTGCTCAGGTCGAGGCGCCAATACCCCCCGGCCGCCGGGTCGCCGACGGCGGCAAAGGGCACGTTGGCCGGGCGATCCTCGCCGGACAGCGTTACCCAAAGCCGCAGCTTGCGCAGCCTGGGCAAGGCGGGGGCGACCGAGCTGCGAAGGGCGGTGAGGACGGCGGCGTAGTTCGGCGGAATCGATGTCTGCGGAGGTGGCAACTCGAGACCCGAGTGGCAGTTGTCCGGATTGTTCGTCTTGAAATGACAGGCGGCATCCGCAGACCAACCAAGATAGACGCTCGATTTACCGCGATACGAGAGATACCGGGGATTGCTGCCAGAAACCCCGATGGGAATAACCGACCTGCCGGTGCGCGGAAAGGTCTTGCAGTCGGGGGTCGCGGTGACCGCAAAGTCGTCATAGGTCGAGCCGACGGACGGCCCGGTGCCGACCAACTCGGGAGGGTAGAGGTCGGGCCAGTCGAGGAGCGACGGATCGCCATCGTAGGCCTCCTGCGGCTGGCCGAGGGTAGAGACATAATCGAGCAGGGTGGGATCAAGCGACGAGCCCGGGTCTTCCTCCAAGGCTGCGCCCGGGTAGGGGTCGAAGGCGGTGGGTTCCTCGTCAGGCCCCGGAGGCGGCTGGGCGATGAGGTGGGCTGGGATCGAGAATAGGACCGTCAGAAGTAAAAGGAAGCCAAAGGCGCGAGGCATGCGAGTCTCCAGTGGGCTCTCGGATGGGCGAGAAGAGCGACGAGAAGATAGCGCAGATTCTCAATTTTCGCACGGGACTCTGTTCCGAACCGGGCTGGTGCCGGCTAAGGCTCCCCGCCCTCCGGCGCCGGCCCGACCCGCCGTTCGAACCGGACGGCGAGCCGCATCACCTCGCGGCGCTGTTCTTCCACCCATCGGCTCAGCCGCCGGTCGGCGGGATCGATCGTGGCTCCTTCGACTTCTTCCCGCGCCACCAGCCGGCGGGTCGACTCGGCCAGGAAATCTGGCAGGTAGCGTAGGTCGGCCGCCGCCGCGCGCACTTCTGCCCGGTAGGTCGATTCGCCGAGCTGCCGCGGGTCGGGGGGCGGCGCTTCGCGCTTCAGCCCTTCGACGAAGAATTCGATGATCCGGCGGATGTGCGGAATTCCGCGGAGACCTAAAGCAACCGTCTCGCGCAGGGGACCGGATCGCCGACGGGTTTTTTCGATCCGTTCCAGGTGCTTTTCGATTTTCTCGTTCATCGCGCCAAGCCCTCCAGCGCCCAAGGATGGGAAAATCGTGGCGCCCTAGTGCGGCGAATCCGCCGCCGCTCGCGAATCAGATGAAGCAGCGGGTCGGGCTCGATGTCGCCCCGGCGCAGAATCGTGGCCCAGACGCGCAAGGAAACGTAGCCGCCCGGCGGTAGCAAGGCCCCTGCCTCGGCAGCCAGATTGGCGATCCGTCCGGCCAGCGGGGACAGGCGCTCGGGCAAGTTCAAATAGAGCAGGCAGCTACCCAGCTCCAGCGTCGCCTCGGCGGCGGCGACCAGCTCTCCGGCGATTTCATAGGCCCAGGCGGCCCGTTCAAACTCGGCCGCGGCGTCTAGAAAGTCGCCGTCTCGCGTCGCCCGTTCGCCGCGATACATCAGCATCCTGCCGAAGCGGCGCAAGCGGGACGGGTCGGCGTCAACGCGAGGCTCCAGGGGATCTTCGAGGGAAAAAGCGTAGCCCATTGGCCGAAGGGTAGGCGCCTTTCGGCGGGTGCGCATTGGAGATCCATCAATAGATGTCAGGGAGGATGTCTTCTCGCAAGTTCTGGCGCCCGGCCGGCCCCCCAAGACCCCGACAAAGTCGTCGGCGGCTTGCCGCACCAGCCCTCACCCCCGGGCCGGGGGTGAGGGCTGACGTGGCTGAGGACTTTGACGAGGTCCTGACTCCTCCCCCTGGCAGAGGTTGCGCGAAGCAAGGTAGACTTCAAGGTGCTCCCAAGCCGTCCTTTTTTGCGTCCTTCGAGGTTCTGATCGCTGCCATGGCCCGCAAGACCGCCGCCCCCCACCCTCCGCCTCCGCCCCTGGGCGAGGTGTTGCGCCATTACCGCAAAAAGGCCGACTGGACGCAAACCAAGTTGGAGCAAGAAGCCGGTCTGCCCCCTACGGCGGTGTCCAAGCTCGAACGGGGAATCCACCATCTGAGCCGCCCGTTGGCCGAGCGCCTGGTGCGGATTCTCGGTTTCCCCGAAGGTGCGGTCGACCAGGCGCTCGCGGCGATCGACCAGCTTCCCCGGTTGGTGCCGCGGGACGACTCGCCGACCGCGCTCTCCCCGGCCGAGCACGGGGTGATCGAAGGTATTGTGTTTACCACCACGCGCCGCCTGGCGGCGGACGTGCGCGCCAGCTGGGGGGCGGCCCTGCGGGAGAAGCGCTGGAGCGCCGACCGCCAAGCCGCCGCCAGGGAATGGAAGACGCTCTCCACCGCGCCGCAGGAGGAACGCCTGGTGCGCGTGGAGCACCTCAAGGACTTCCAGACCTGGGCGGTCTGCGAACGGCTCTGCTTCGAAAGCATCCGCGCGGCAAGTCACGACGCCGACCGGGCGCGCGATCTGGCCGAGCTGGCCCTCGCCGTGGCGGAACGCTCGCCCGGCAGCGAAACTTGGCGGAACGTCCTCACCGGCTTCGCCCTCGCCTTCGTCGCGAACGCCTGGCGGGTGCTCGGCGATTTCCAGGCCGCCAACCGGACGATGATCCGTTCCGAAGAGCTGTTTCGAGCGAGAGAGGGCGGTTTCGGCCCGTTGGACCCGACCCGAGTTCTGGACATCCGCGCGGTGCTCAAGAAATACCAACGACTCTATGACGAAGCCTTGGCCATTCTTGACGAAGCCTTCGCGTTCGCCGGCCGCCCGGACCAGCGAACCCGCCTGCTGATCACCAAAGCCAGTATCCTGAAGCGAAAGGAAGACTACGTAGAAGCATTGCAGGCCCTCCGGGAGGCGGCGGTGCAGGCGGAGTTGGATGGGGACGAACGGTCCCGATGGGCGATCATCTTCAACCAAGCGACCTACCTCTGTGATTTCGGCAGCTTCGGCGAGGCCGAAGAAAGCCTGCCGCCTCTGCGCAAGATCGCCTTCCGGAACGGCAAGGCCCTCGACATCCTCCGCCTCCAGTGGCTGGAGGCCCGGGTGGAGTCGGGGTTGGGCAAGCGGCCCGAAGCCGCGGCTAAACTCGCCGAGGTGTGGGAAGCGTTCGCCCGGCGCAAGCTCTGGTTCGAGGCTGCGCTCGCGGCCCTCGAATTGGCATCGATCGAGCTGGACAGGGGACGAACCCGGGCCGTAAGGATTCTCGCGGAGAGCGCCGCGCCGGTGTTTGCGGCGCAGCAATTTCCCGAGGAGCTGCTCGCGAGCCTGACGCTATTCTGGGCGGCGGCCCGGCGCGAGGTGGCCTCGGCGGAGGCCGCGCGCCGGCTGCTCCAGGATCTGCGGCGCGCCGGGAGAGAGGCCGGAGAGGCCTGACCCCCGGCGCACGGTTGATCAGTTGCCGCAGCGCCCGTTGGGTTCGATCTCACAGCCGTTGTCCCGCAGAATCGCTGCGCAGCGGCCGTTGGGTTCGAGCTCGCAGCCGTTGTCCCTAAGGATGGCTTCGCGGCGCACGGGGCTCTCGGCCGGAGGAATTGTAACGGACCCGCAGCGCCCAGCCGGTTCGATTTCGCAACCGTTCTCCGCCCAGACGAACGACAGCCAGCCTCGAAGCTTCGAGAGAAGTGCGCCCGGGTCGAGCGGCGCGGCGGCGGCCGGGGCGGAGGGTAGGGCGAGCAAGGCGACGAGCAGACCGAGGGCGAGGCGACGGGGGGTGGTCGACATGGAGAAGCTCCTTTCGTGGAGGGTCGACCGGGCAACCCCGATGGCCGTGCGGCGCCCTCCGGTAGGGTGATCACAGACCAGGGTAAGGCGCCGGGATCGCAAAATTTTGCGCAAACAGGCCTCAGGTACGCCCATCATAGGGAAAGCGCGCGCTGGAGGGCCGGGCGCGCACACCGCTTCCAAGGGGAGACTCCCCGCGGCCGGCAGACTGCCGGCCGCCCCGGGAGGGCTCCGCGGAAGGAGGCGGCGCATGGTTCTTCGTACCGTGGAACGGGAAGCCGTCCGGCTGGTGGTCGTGCTGCTGCGCTACCGCACGCGGCGCAGCCAACGGCAGTTCGCACTGCTCTCCGGCGTCGATCAGCGGCGATGGTCGCGCTACGAGCTGGGCCAGATCACGCCGCGCCGCGCCACGCTCGAACGGGTGGCGCTGGCCGTAGGGGTCTCGCCCTTGCGGCTCGATCAGCTACTCGGCCTCCTCCGCCAGATCCTCGAAGAATCCGCAGGAACGCGATCCCCGAAGCCGCGGCCGGCGGATCACGAAGATCCCCAGCCGGAAGCCGGCGCGGACCTTCGGCGGATCGCAGCGGAGATCGCCGAGGGGCTCGAAACGGTCCTCCTCGAAGCGGCCGGCGACCTCGAAGCCATGGCCTTGGCGCCAGAGCCGCCGGAGCCGCCGCCCTCTCCCGAAGAGGCGCGCCGCCAGTCGG
Organism: Thermoanaerobaculia bacterium; assembly: GCA_038248205.1. Lineage (GTDB taxonomy): Bacteria > Acidobacteriota > Thermoanaerobaculia > Multivoradales > UBA5704 > DASYKS01. The sequence continues at coordinate 22,509 of JBBRUC010000057.1, read as the reverse complement.
CGGCGCTCTGGGAAATGATCGAAGGCCTGCCCGACCGCTACCGCCGCTTGATCGTCCAGGAAGGACCCGAATACCAGACCGAGGCGATGTTCGAGCGAATCTGCGCCAGGAGCCGCGCCAAGGCGCCGACCGACCCCGCCGAAGCGGCGGCCCTCGCCGAGACCGCGCGGCTCGTCGCCGAACTGGCACCCGTCCCCCCGGCGTTCCAGAACCGTTGCCGCTCCGAGGCCCTGGCCGCGCACTCCTCGGGCGGCGACCCAGGCCACCAGGGATCGGGGTCCGCTCAGTAGTGAACTAATCGACCCTTCAGTGCTCGGACAGATCTACCGCGCGAAGGAACAACGAAGGAAGGAACTGGCACGCCGACCTTTCCACGAAACGATCGAGACGCTAGTCACGATGCAGAAACGTGCCGATGGAATCCTCCGCTCCCGGGGGTAGGCAGCAGGGCTATTTCGACGCCCTTCGACAAAGCCTGGCCCGAATGCTCGGACCAGGGTTTCTTCTCGTTGCCAGCGGATTGGGATCAGCTTCCTCCCAACGCCCACTTGAGGCCTGCGCGCAAACCGAAATCTTCGTTCACTTCGCCTCGGAACTCCGGTTTGTTGGCATAAATCAAGGTCACCACAAAATCGCTCCCGCCGGCGAGCTTGGCGATCTCGCCGTTCAGCTTTTCGGTCCAGCTCAACTTGGCGAGGAAGCGGTCCTTCTTGGTCGGGTCGTCCCTTACGTCGTCGTAGGTTGCTTCAAGATCGAGTCGCCGATCCCGGCCGCCGCCGAAATAGGCTCCAGCGGTGATCTTGCCGGTGAACAGGTGGGACCCGGGAGCGAGAAACTCCTCGGCGACGCTGGGGATGGCGATTCGAAATTCGTTCGTCTTCGTGTACTGCGCGGAGAGCGAGAACAAAGGCAACGAATCCTTGAGTCGTCCCTTCGCTTGAAGGTACTGTCGCGCGCCCGCCGCGGTGAGTTCCCCTTTCGCCCATCTCTGGGCGTCGTTGTACGAGACGGAACTCACCTGGTAGGTCAGGCTGAGAGAGCTTTCGTTCGGGCCAGCAGGACCTTCCCGCCGCCGGAAAGATCCGTCCACGATGAGTTTCGGCTGTCCCTCGATCAGGTCGGCGAGCGCGAAAAAGCGGCTCTCGTCGAGAGCGGTGCGCAAGGTCTCGATGTCCTTGGCGATCCTGACCTCGATCTCCGCGAAGTTTTTGACCAGGACCGCTTTGGCTTCCGGAACCTGGCAGATCCTTACAACGGAAATCTTCTTTACCTCCTCCTTCGAAAGCTTCTGGAGCAGGACCGTGGTCACCTCGTTCAAGAGCTTCCCCAACTCATCGTCTGACGCTTCGCCCCCCGCCGTCTTGTAACCCTCCTCGAACAGCTCGTTGACGATCGGCTGGAGCGCCGCTTTCGTGCCTCCCGACGTGTTGGTCCAGCGAATCTTGAGTTCTACGTCGTCCAGGTCGCGCAACTCGGCTTTCAACGCGTCTTTGCGATCCGCGCGAGTTCCTTCGGGAAAGGTATCGATTCTCTCGTCGAGGGCGCCGTAGAGTACCGTCTCATGGACGATGACGCGCGGCGAAAGCTGGCCGGACGACAGACTCAAAAAGTCGGGATTGAAGTTAAAGATCAGATCCTTGTTCTCTTCGCTCACTTCGCCCAGTCCGAAAGCGACGAACGCCCGGCGCAGAAGGTCGACACGTCCGCCCGCCAAGCCGTCTCCGTTGGCTCGGTTGAGCAGCTCTGCCTTGAGCGACTCGGCGTCGGCGGCGGCCGCCGCCTGTAATCCCGCCCCGGCCACCGCTTGCCTCGGCGAGCCGGCGCCATTGTTAAAGAGGTCTTGAAGCGTCCCGCCGAAGGCGCAAGGATCCACCGCGGCGAACACCGTCGAGGACGGCAGGAGAAGAAGCGCGAGCGAGAGGAGCCGGGCGAGCCGGCGCAAAGAAACCCGGCCGGTCATGGGATCACCACGAATCTCTTCAAGATGTCGCCGGCTTCTCCCTGGACGGTCACCGAATCGCTGGAGGGCTGATCTCCCATGACCTCCGCGTCGAGGGTCGCCGAGCCGGCTTCGACGAAAGCGATAGTCCAGACGACGGTATAGGAGTTTTCCCCCACCAGAGGCATCCGGGCTGGACCGGGGGTCAGGACGGAATCCGCGAACGAGCGGGAGTCGGTCCCCGTCGAAACAACGCGGGCGTAGGTCGACATCGGACCGCCCGTCTTCGCGACCGACATCTCGAGCGTCGAGGCGGCGGATATCACGGCCATCCGGCGAATGGAGGGGCTTGTTGCCTTGGACTTAGATTTTGCCTTGGGCTTGGGGGATGCCTTTGCAGCTTTCTTGGCGGGGGTTGATCTCTTGGGTGCCGCTTTCTTGGTGGCCATCTAAGTCTCCCGAAGAATCACGTGGCTCGGAAAATGAGGCCGCGTGGCGTCACCGTATGAGACGGCCGCTCTCTTCGGATTTGCCGAAACCTACCTGGCGAAGGAGACCCCCGAGTCTCGTGGGCACGACTCTCAACTTTTGGAGGTTCGATATTCTTCGCTCGAGCGACCTGCTACCGCTAAAGCACCGCCGGGCGAGCACCTGGCCCCGCCGGTTGCGCAGCTTGATCGTCACTTCGCCGGATTTGAGCCCGGCGAGATCGCCGTGATCGACGGTGAGCACGTACCACCCGAAATCGAACGGGCGACGCGGTGGGTCGCGAGTGCCGGAAGGGGGAACTCGACCGCTTTGCCGGTGGAGCGCAACGAGGAGTCCCACCAGCCCAAAGGAGACAATTCGGGTTCGCATCATCCTGGGAGCTTAGCCCCATCGAAACGCCACGACGAAGCGATCTCACGCAATACGCTACGATCATCCGTATGCAACCGTCCGCCAAGAAAAGCCCTGTCTCCCGTCCATCTCGGGCAGGCAAGATCCGGAAGGAGTTCTGGTTGGATCCTAAGGCGCTTCGCTGCGCCCAAACGATCCTGGGTACCGCCACCGAGCGCGAAACTGTTGAGGCGGCCCTCGATCTTGTCGCCTTCCGGCACGAGCTCCTCGACGGTATGAAGGCGCTCAGCAACCTCAAGATCGACTCTGTCCGCTAGGTTCCTTCGAGTGCGCAAGTACGCGCTGGACTCGAACTGCTACATTGACGCCTCCCGAATCCCGTCCGAGTTCGTCGCCCCGTTTCCTGAGCGGTGAATCCTCAACGAGGTCGATCCATCCCCTACGGCCGATAACTCCGAACCACCTGCGTCCGGTGCCCCGCGGTGTCGCGGACGGTGATCGTGAAGACCGGCTTCTCCGCCGTCGTCACCTTGCGCGGCAGGGTCAAGCGGAGGACCCCCCCTCCCGCGTGGATTGCTTTGCCGGCTGCGAGATTGCCGCCCGCGGCAACGTTTCCTAGCTTCAGATTGCAGGTTACCGTCAGGCTCCGAGGCACGACGCCGCTTTCGACGTCGAAGGCGGCGATCTCCAGGATTCGAAACGCGCGGGCGGCTCGGGCTCTGCGCACCGAAGGGCGGACGACGAGCGTCGGCCGTTGGTCGTCTTCGAGGAAACCCCACGGTTGGCCGAAATCGATCGGGGAGCCGAGGTCGATCCAGCGGGCGAGCGTCATCTTCTCGTCGACCGTCATGCCGGGGACTCCGACTCCCCCCGGGTGCGCGGCCGAGGCGGCGAAATCGAGATCGTCGGTGCGGAGGGCGTTGGTTCTTCCGTCGAGGCGCTCGCCCCAGACTTTCCAAAGGAGGAGACTCTGGCGCGACTGGAACGCCCGGACGTAGCGGGTAAGCTGCGGCACGAACCAGATGCCATATTGGGACGGCGGCGGCTCGGACAGCTCGGCCGCCACGTCTTGGGTCAGCTGCCAATAGGTGCGCGGCCAGGTGCCGTTGCGCTCGATCGTTCCGGCCGCGGCGGTGAGCGGCAGCCCAGCCGCGGGGCTCGCGGCGCCGTGGCAGGAGGCGCAGCGGCGCTCGAAGATCGGCACCACGTCGCGGCGGTATTCGACGGTCGTCGCGTGGGCCGGCAGCAGGCGAATCGCGGTGGCGCCTGCCGCGTTGATCGTCAACAACGGAGTCGAGCGCGCAAGATCGGGAATTGGAAAGTCCGGGCGTGCCGCCGCGGTGCCTTCGAAGTCGAGCGGCGGGAGGCTGTGGGCGTGGCAGCCGCCGCAGTTGTAGCGCGCTTCGCCCGGGCGAACCTGGTGCCAGGTCTGGGCCATGTTGAGCACCATGCCGCGCCGGTCAATCGTCTGGAAGGTGAGCGCCACGTCGGCCGGCACCTTGGCGAGGAAGCTCGTGTCGGGGTGCAGCGTACCGTCCGGATGGCGGACCGGCGGCGCGTTCGGTTTCCGGACCGGGATCTCGCCCAGGATGCGCAGCCGCTCGCCGCCGATCACCGAATAGTTTGGGTCGTTGGCCGGGTAGCTGCGGTCGGTCTGCGCCTGCTGCATCAGCACGCGCACGGCGACCACGTCGTCGTCGCCGTAGATCCCCGCGTCCGCCCCTTGGCGGGTCCAGCGGAGCGGATTCTGCGTCGGCTCGTCGAACGGATCGCGATCGGTTTGAAACGGGCCGAGCGCGCCTACGCTTTCGCGCCACAGGAGCGACGAGCTGCCGATCAGGCCGAACGGCTCGCCGGGGGTCATCCGCTCGGCGCGGATCGCGGCGTCCGAAAGCTCGGGGCGCAGCGGCGGCGCGTCGATCCCGTAGAGCTGGCGCCAGGAGACCACCGGCCGCGGCCATTGGAGGTTATAGCCCGGCTCCGAGACGATCGTGATCAACCCAGGTGGCTTGCCCGGTACGCCGGCCGGCGGAATCGCCACCGGCTCGCCGTCGGGAAACAGGACGATCTCGCCGTGCGGCCAAGGGAAGGCGCTGCCCGAGCTGATGAACGCGCCGTTGTGGATGACCGGCCCGGCCGAATAGACCGCGAGCAGATCGGCTTTCGCCGGATCGCCTTCGACGGAGGGGGTCGCCGCCGGGTGGGTGAGCTTGCCGCGCCGGTCCGCGCCCGCGCAATTTTCCGGCCCGGAGGAAGCGTAGGGATTGTCCTCCCGGCCGGGGCAGGGGGCGGGGTAATCCTCCGGCGTGGTCCAGGGCGCCAGCCGCCGCTGGCCGATCCGCTCGAACGGGATCGCGCCCGAAAGCGGATCGGGATCGGACGTGGCAAAGTCCGGCCCCGGCGGATCGATGGGATAGCGGATCAGGTCGCCGAAGCCGTTGTCGTTCAGGTTGTAGTAGCGGCAGACCACCAGGTCGCCGCCCGGCATCTGGGTCATGAAATGGTGCGCCAGCGCGTTCTCGCTGAAGCCGGAGAGGCTGTTCCAGTTCCGGCCGTCCGGCGCGATCACCCAGAGCGCGAACTGCCGCGTGTCGCGCAGTCCCTGCTCCTCCCAGCTGGTGAAGGCGATCCGGCCGTCGAGCAGCGCCATCGGATGAAGCGCCATCGCGACGTTCAACGGCCCGATCGGCTCGACGTTGCCGCCATCGGCGTCCATCGCGAATAGCTGGAGCGCGCGCTGGACCGACGACATCGCCTTGGGCGGCAGGTAATTGTCACGCGTAGAGGTGAAGACGATCCGGTTGCCGGCGGCCCCCCCTGAGATCCAAGTTCCACCCGTGTTGAAGACGCCGATTCGCGGATGGTTGCTCCCCGGATCGTTCGGCCCGAAGCGCGCGCCGTTGCCGGTGTTCGGCGTGAGCTGCTGGCGGGTGAGCCGCACCAGCGCGCGGGTCACCAGATCGAGCTTGTAGAGATCCGCGCCGCGGCGCGACAGCCCGCCGCGCTGGTCGTTCCGCTCGGTCAGGTCGTGATACCAGGTAAACAGCACCGACCGGCCATCGAACGACACGTTCGGATCGGAGACCGATCCCGCCGACAAGGCCTTGCCCGCGGGCGTATCGATCTGCCCCCGGTAGCGCTCAAGAGGAAAGATCACCTCGCGCGCGCCGGAGGTCTTCATCAGCACCAACTGCGCCCCCGGATCGGGAACCAACGGCCTCACCACGTCCGGCCAGACGCTGTTCTCCGCCGCCGGCCCGGGACCGAAGTACGGCGCGCGGACGTAGATCAGCTCGTAGGGCAGGGGCCGCACAACCTCCTGCGCAGAGGCGGCGGATGGCATCAATACCCCCGCGAAAGCAAGGGACAAGGCCCAGCGAAAAGCCCATGCTCTGTTGCGCATAATTCTCAGGAGAAGGATACGCCTGGAAGCGCGCTTGCGTCGAGGGGCGCGGCCCTGGCTCGCCGTGAACAAAGGAAGCTCAACCAGGTTCTCCTTGCAGCCGCTATGCTAAATTTTGGCCTATGGCGATCGACCCCTCGGTGCTCGAACAGATCTACCGCGCGAAAGAACTGCGACGGAAGGAACTGGCCCGCCGACCTTTCCACGAAAAGATCGAGATGCTCGTCACGATGCAGAAACGAGCCGATGGAATCCTCCGCTCGCGGGGGCTGCCGGGCCGAATCGTATGGAAGCTACCCTCGAAGTCTTGAACGATCTGGTCGCGCGCGGCGTGATCGAGAAATACGCGATCGGTGGTGCCGTCGGCGCCATCTTCTGGGTCGAGCCCTTCGACACGATCGATCTCGATGTCTTCATCGTCGTGCCCGCGGACGCGCCCCCGCTCGACCCCCTGCGAGCCCTCTTCGCCGACCTTACCCAGAAGGGCTTTTCGTTCGAGGGTGAGTTCCTCGTGGTCGAAGGAATCCCGGTGCAGTTCCTCCCCGCCGAGGATCCCAAGGGCCTCACCAAGGAAGCTCTCGATCAGGCGGTCGCCGTTTCCTATGAAGGCGGCGCGGAGCCAGTTCCAACTTGGGTTCTTACCCCTGAGTATCTGATCGCGATCGCTCTCGACGTTCACCGCTCGAAAGACTACGAGCGCGTGGCGCGTCTGCTCAGCGAGGCTGCCGTCGATAGGAGCGTCGTAGCGAGCCTCATCGGGCGGTTCGGCCTGGATGATTCCTGGACCCGGTTTATCGGACGCTACCCAGAGTTCACCTGATTCCTCTGGGAGAGATCCCATGGGACGAGTCCTCGCTTAGTACGCGGTGCGGATTCGCACTTGCGCGGACGAGAACTTTGCCGGGCGCCCGCCAACGAGCCTTCGATGCAGTGAACGCCCGGCCAATCGTGGATGAGGCTTGTTTCCTCAAGGCGCGAGGTCCAGCCGCAGGAGCCCGCCGTCGCTGATGGCCGCGAACGGCCGCCCGGGATGGTACGGATCGAGCGTGAAGTCGCCGAAGAAACGCTGCGCAGGCAAGCGGCGGCCGACGGGTTCCCAGCGTCCGGTCGCGGGTTCGTAGCGGAAAATGCCTCTGTACGCAACGCTCAAGTAGACCCCGCTCGCGTCGAGTTCGAGGCGCTCGATCGTGGCGTCCGCGAAGCCCTGGCCGATGCGGAGGAAGCTGACACCGTCGTCCAAGCTCTGCCAGACCTGGTGGTCGTTGGCGAGGAGAAGGCGATCCGGATTCGCGGGGTCGATCCGGAGAGCCTTGGGAATGCTCTCGAAGCCGCCAGGAAGACCACTCCCGGTCAACCGCCAATGGCGTCCCCCGTTGCGGCTCTTGGCGAAGCCGCCCTCGGCCGCGGCAAAGAGCACGTTGGGATCGCGCGGATCGACGGCCAAGGCCAGCAGGGAAGCGAAGACGTCGAGCTCGGTCCAGGTCACGCCGCGGTCCAGGCTCCGGAAGAGGGCGGGCTCGCGACCATGGCCCAGGCCGATCGAGGTGATCCCCGCGGCGTAGACGCGGCGCGAGTCGCCGGGCGCGAAGACGGCGACGCTCGCGTTGAAGTTGAACGGGCCCGCCGGAGGCGTGGGCACGAGAATCTGCCAGCTCTTGCCGCCGTCGCGGCTGCCGCCGAGCTTGTTGCCCAGATTCGCCAAGAGGTTCTCTGGATCGGCGGGATCGACGGCGACCAGACGGACCTCGCCGACCGGGAACTCGTCGGCGCCGAGGCGCACGACCGGGCCGGATCCGGTGCTTTGCCAGCCGGTCTCGCCGAGCCGGAAGATGCCCGAACCGTACAACACAGCATGCGGTGCGGCTCCGCCTACGAGCGCCACGGTCGAGAGCGCCCGGATGCCACGGCTCGCCGGGCTCCAGGTCCGTCCGGAGTCCTCTGACCGGAAGAGCCCGGAGGAACCCGCGGCGTAGGCGCTGTCGAGCGTTCCGCTCGCGGCCTCGACACGGAAGACCGCCCCCCGCGAGCCGGCCGGATCGCCCTCTTCCGGCCCTGAGAGCGACCAGGAGATGCCGCCATCGCCGCTCCGGAAGATGCCGGACGTGGTGGCCGCGAGGAGGGTGCCGTCGCCCAGCTCCGCGAGATCCAGCACGTCGCGCCGTCCGAGCGGGAGGAGGGTGAAGCTCGCGCCGAGATCGTGGGTCACGAAAGGGCGGCCGTTCGCGGTGAAGAAGTAGGTTCCTTCTGTGCTCCGGCTCCACACCACCCGGCTGATCGAGGTCCAGCGGGGCGGGCTCGCGGTGTGGCTCCAGGTGGCGCCGGAATTGGTGCTCCGCCAAATGGCTTCGCCCCCGCGGTTCTCGACGGTTGCTGCCGCGTTGCTCGGCTGGCGGGGATCGAAGGCGACCGAGGAAACGAAGCTCCCGGCAAAGGCCGCCTCCCGCCAGGAATCCCCGCCGTCGTCGCTTCCGAACAGGCCGTCGCTCGTGGCGAGCAGAAGGTGCGCCGCGTGGCCGGGATCGATCGCGAGGCCCGAGGAAAAGCGGTGCGAGAGATCGAGCCCGGTCTCGATCGATACGAAGCGGCTCCCGCCGTCGCGGCTCCGCAAGAGGTGCTCGGTCGCGTCTTGGTGGACCCGGAAGTAGAGGGTCTCCGCGTCGTTGGGCGCGACGGCGAGTGGGATCGCGAGATCAACCGAAAGACCCAAGAACGGGGTGATCCCGGGCAAAGGGGTCCACCTGCGCCCGCCGTTCCCGCTGCCGAAGCCCCGCCCGGCGATGGTTCCCGCATAGAGACGCCCGGGCTCGCTCGCGGCTTGAGCGAAGACGATCGCTCCGCCGAAGGGCCCGGCCGGGCGCCAGAGGGGACCATCGTCCGCGGCGGCGCCCAGAAGCAAGCCGGCAGCGACCGCGAGCCCCGCGGCCTTCGCCATCGTCGCGCCCCTCGGGCGATCTCCCGAGTTCCGCACTTCTCGAACCCGCGCGCTCCCTGGTTTCGCCACGAGACCTCCGTTTCGCATCGCTTTTCGTCGACTTCTACGGCCAGCGGGCGCTCGAGGCCGGCCAAGTCCTCGAATTTTACGAGGCCACCCCTTACCTTATGCCGTTGCCGCCGGCCTGGAGGACGACGTGCGCCCGTTCGATCTCGCGGTGAAAGCTCTCGGGGATTCGCGACCAATCCATGATGTCCACCCGGATCGGCAGGTTGCTCTCGATGAATGCCTCTCTGAGGTTGCCCAGCTTGGGGACCTCCGCGGTAGGATCCCCTGGATTGCGCAGCACCAGGTCAAGATCGCTGGCCGCGTGCCCGCCGCCGTTCACCCTGCTGCCATAGGCCCACACCTCTGCGTGAGGTGCGTAGGCGCGCAACAGAACCAACACCTGGTCGAGGTATCGCTGCGGTAGGTCCATTGTGTCCTCATGCCTCTTTTGCGAAGCGGTCGCACAAAACGGCTTCCAGCATTTTCACATCGGCGATGAAACCCGGTAGCAGGCCCAAGGTTTCCTTGGCGAAACCTTCACCGTAATCGTGAGCCGTGTTGTTGCGGTTGTCACGATAAGCGAACCAGCGCTCAACCTCTTCCAAGGTCATCAGGTCATGGGTAGCCGCGAGGCGCAAGATCTCCCTAACCGGGGTAGCATCCAACTTTCTGGTGCCATAGCCGAAGTCCTTAAGTGCTCGCCTGAGCAGTTTGAAGCCGGTCTCCTGGGTGAGTTCGTAGCCCTTGACGATGGCGTTGCGGAAAACCTCCTGGTCGATGCTCTCCGGCGTCGCGTCAAGGTACATCGCCAAGGACGCTTCCAGCGTTCCGATACAGCGTTTCAAATGGTCGGCATTGAGCAACATGGTTCAGACACCCTCGCGCTAGGTTTCATTCTATACGAGCGGCTCGGGGCCAACTCGACCTACTGCTCCTGGTGTGTCAGCCTAGCGCGAAAGGCCTTCCAAGAAAGGGTGAGACCATGCTTCCAGCGCAGGTGAAGGTGCGGGTTCAGGCGCGCGATGGAAAGATCCTCGGACCGGCGGCGCAGCAGCCGCTCGTCACGGTCAAAAACCTGGTCACGAAAGAGATCCTGATCTCCGACGCGAAGGTCGACCATGGCTCCTCGGGTACGGTCGTGCCGTCGTTCCGCGGCGGCGTCTCGCGTAGCGCGATCGTCGTCGAGTCGCCAGCGATCCCCGGGTATCCGCCGCCCGGGCACTATTGGTTGCAACCACCGGCCGGCGAGGGGGAGCTGATCGTGCAGCTCCACCTCACCGAGCCGTCCTTGCTCGAGTTCACGGCAACCGCGTTCGCCCCCGATCCGGTGTACGCGTCGGCGACCATGTGGGTATTGCCCGGAATGCAACTTCTCGATGATCCGGGCCTGGTGCTGTCGGTCGCGGGGTTATTCACGACGGTGGCGGCCTCGGTCATGGGCTTCAGGGTGAGCGTCACCGCGACCGTGACTATGATGTGCGGATGCCCGATCACGGTGCCGCCGCCGCCATCGAACATAGAACTCTACTGGCCGTCGAGCGAATTCGACGTGAGGGCGGAAGTCCGCCCGCAAGACGGCCGGAGCAACATTACAATCCCGCTCACCTGTACGGCCACGAATACGTTTACCGGCTCGGAGGACATGCAGCGCGGAACGTTCGACGTATGGGTCGTGGCGGTGCAGGCGCAAGAGACGAACGTCGGATTCGCCCGCACGACGGTGACGGTGCCCTAAGGCCCGGAGGGCAGCCCGGGCCAGGCGAAAGCCCCCTCGGCGCAGGGGGGCACGGGCGGGGGGTGGGCCTACTCCCGCACATGATTCGAAGCGCACCGATAACCGCCGCCGCGGATCACGCTCATCGGCAGCGCCGGCAGCAACGCGAGCCGCGCGCCGGCCGCGGCGTAGGCGGCGACCGCCTCCCGATCGGCCGTCGGCAGCTCGCTCGCGAACATCTCAGCGCGGAGGGCGCCGCCGCGGGTTTCGAGCACCGCGTTGTTCCAGCCGATCAGGAACGTGCCGCCCTCGGGCAGCTCGTCCGCCCGGGCGAGGGCGGAGAAGGGGGCGAAGAGGAGAGGGAGCCGGTGGACGGTAAGGCCCTCGGACGACAGATGCGCCGCCACGGCATCGAGAAAAGATCCCAATCCCCGCGCCGAGGGGGTGGCGAGCCCCGCTTTGAGGATGCCCGCCGCATCGACCCCCGGGCTGAAACCGTAGGTGCTTCGCACGGACGCGAAATCGGCGGGGGAGAGTCGGCCGAGCAGCGCCTCTCCCGCCGTGACGTCCGCCACCAGGGCGGTGAGCGGTCCGTCGGGCGCCCCCGGCCGGCGCGGCACGAGCGTCACGATCGAGTCGAGGTCGGTTCCCGCGCCGCCGCCCAAGGTGCGCAGGATCTCGATTCGGTCGGCCAACTCGCCCCCCTCCGGGAGCGGATGAACGAACCGGGCCGGGCGGCCGTAGAGGAGCTTGAGTTCGTCGGCGGCCTGACGCACCGCCGCCAGATAGCGATCGATCCCCGCCGCGGTGCCGAACGTTTCGACCGGCACCCGGCCGGTGCCGAGGATCGCCAAGACCCGCGGTTCGAGCGTGTGGATCGAGATCCACACCGCTTTGGGGGCGATCAACGCCTGGCCGTTGTGGAACGGCACGTCCGCCACCGTCCAGACCGGCTGCTGGAACCGACGATCAAGATCGGCGGGAAGGGTCTCGACGAGCGCCCGGCCGAGGGTGGCATCCTCCTCGCGGCTGCGTTGCAGATTGGGGCGGACCAACACGGCGAGCCCGCCGTCCGCGCGACGGGTCAGGCTCAGCGGATCGCGCGGCCAGGGGGAGTAGGCGCGCCCGAAGGTGGGAAGCGTCCGGACCTGCGTCAGGCCCCGAAGCGCCTCTCGCGACGACGGATCGGCCAGCACCAGGATCTCTCGTTTCGGCGCCAGGTCATGGACCGCGCCAACGAACGCCCTGGCCTCCGCGGCCGAGAAAAAGCCCGACGGCAGCGAGTACACCGAGGCCGCGATCTCGCGTGTCCAGTCGTCGTCGAAGCGCAGAGCGCCCGGTGCCGCCGATGCGAGGTGCCGCGCCGCGCTCGACCGCGGAACCAGCCCCCAGGCGACCGCCAGCCGCTCGGTCTCGTCGAACGACAGCCCCCCGGCCGCCACGCGAGCCGTGAGCGCGGCCTCGCTCCGGTTGGAAGCCGGGGCCGAAGAAGGCGTCCGCGCCGAGGCGCAGCCGACGAGTAGAAGGAGGAGCGCTAGGTGAGTGCGGCGCTGCATGGCGTGGAGTCTACCGCTGGCTATGCCTTCGCTCGTGTCTCTCCGAGCGAGAGATGGCCGTTTTTTCAATTCGCTCAACCGGATCACCGAACGGCGTGTCTCTATTCGTGCGAGGAGTAAACTATCTATCCAACATTCACCTCAGCTCAACTTCTGCCCCACCGAAAGGCACGAAGGTACGTATGGAAATCATCTTCAGGTGGATCGCTGCTCCGCTGGTCTATCCGCTGCTGTCGCTGATCCCGGCGGCGATCTTTCTGGCCTTCTTCCTCCTCCGCATCCGCGCGGCGGCGCCGCCGGGCCTGGCCCGCTTCGCTCGCCGGAGCCTCTGGGCAGGGCTCGCCTGGGTGGCTTACACTGTCTACGAGCTGCGGATGGCCGCCTGGTCGAAGACCGTGAGCGGTGCGATCCGCGTCGATCTTTTCCTCGTCTGGCCGGCGCTCTTTCTCCTCTCGGCCTTCGCGGTCGTCGGCGCCGTTCGGCTCGAAAAGGAAGCTCGGGGGACGGCCCTGCCGGAGAGTACGGAGGGCTTGGATCGTCGGGTGGCCCGCCGCTGGGCCTTGGTGATCGTCGGCTATTCGGTTCTCAATGCCCTGATCCTGGTGATCTTTGGGGGCGGTGTCAGCCTCCTCGACGGTTGGCTGTTGTTTCCACTCGCCCTGAACCTGGGCCTGGCCTATTTTCTGGCTCGAGGATACCCCTGGGCGCGCTGGCTGCTGGCGCTCCGCTGCGCCATCGGGGTCTACCGCAACCTCTCCACCGGGGTGTTGATGTTGTTGTCTGGCAGGAGTGACCTGAAACTCTTCGGCGCCTGGGCCTTGGCCTCGGCGATCGTCTACGCCGTTGTGGGCCGTGAATTGATCTTCTCCAAGCGCTTGGTGCCCGCGCCGCCGTTGGTCGCCGCGGTTCGAGGAAGATGAGCGCGCGTAAGCGCCGCTCCCTCCCGGAAACCCGCTTGCCGCCGCCGATAGCCGCTATCCGATCCAGAACAGGGCTTTTCGCGGCTGAGAGCGGCTCGCGCGTGCCGAATTCCGCTCTACCGTTCCCCCGCCGGCCGTCCTTCGCGGAAAGCGCCGCGCCGCCTCAGAACGGGCGTCGCTCGGGCGACAAGGGAGCATCTTGCCCTGTAAGCCGCTTGCGTGTTTCGGAACGGAACCGCAGGCCGCCGGCTCATCCGGACAACGGCGTGAACATCGGATCACATCTGTGAACTTCGATGCCTAGGGCGGCGTATCCTTCGCGCGCTGGAGGGCGTCGAGCCCTAGCCCGGTAATTCGATATCGCTGCCTCTTGCTGCGCGGTTTCTCGGGAAGAGTCATTTCCACGGCGCCCTCCATGAACCAATCTCGATGCATCACGGCGTTGGTGATCGCCTCGCGCAGCGCCTTCATTGAATACTCGGGGATGTTCTCGCAGCGCAGAGCCTCAGAAGTGCCAGAGATGCCTGTTTGCGCTCAAAAATCTCCATCTTGGATCTATTTCGGTAATCTTTGTTCCCATTCGCGATACTTTGCGATATGATCTCGGCACAGGCCGATGCGCCCGCCTTCGTGCCTCGGGAATGGTGTCGAGATCCCGGCCGAGGCGTATGTCGCATCCCAAGTCACGCTTTTTCGACCATTGGGCACTTTCAAGGTGGGTGTAGGTGTAGTGTCGTCCAATCTTGAACCAGGTCATGTGACTTTGTTGGCCATGCATCAGAAATAGAGGAGTCGGCGATGGTTGCAACCCCTGCCGCTGATCGATCGTCCGCAGCTTCGACCGAAACCCCGCCGAGCGCCGACGCCGAGCGAATGGAGCGAGCGGTCCACACGTTTCTACAGCGCGAGTCTCGCTCGGAGAGCCCGGCGGGCGAGTGGCAGGAGGGGATCTGGCAACCCGCTCCCGCCGAGCGCCGTTCGTGCTGCGACGAGATAGCGCCCACCCCCGGCAACAAGCAAGCCCTGGAGGCGCATTGCCGAACCATTCTTCACATCGCCGCGCTGTTCGACGTGCCGGCCACCGGATTGAAGCGGGCGGTGCGCGCCGCGCGGTCGCGGGTCCGCCCCGGAGCGAACCCGCCGGGATCGACGGGAAAGTCGCAAGCCGAGCTTTTCTTCGAAGCGAGCCGCGCCTCGCGCGAAGAGGCATACGCCGCGCTCCGAAGCGAGGCGGTCCGCTTCGCCGATTTGCAGCAGAGTCTGCTGTCAATCGGCAAGGAAGAGCCTAGCGCGCTGGTCGCCCTGCTCGAGAAAACAGGCATCGGGCTGGAGCGCTATGTCCTCGCAGTGGGGTACGCCGCCGAGGTGGAAACGGCCTATCGGTTTGCCTCCTCCGCACTGGAGAAGTACCGATCGATCCAAGAAGGTGACCACTGAACGGGCGAAGAGAGACGATGCCGCCGCCTACGACTCGGTGGATTCGGCCGCGGTCCACAGGAGAGTCTCCAACTCCCAGCCGGTGTATGTGGCGAGCCTCGCGAGGTCCAGAAGCCGAGCAGCGCGATCCAGAGGCTGTTTTTGCGCACCTATTTCGAGCAGGACCGCCAGCGACTGGAGCTGGCAGGCCAGATCCAAGCCATCGTCGGGCGATTCCTCTTCGTCCCCGTTCCTCAGTCCTCCGTTCATGCCTTTGACTCCTATAACGTACCTGGGGATGCCGGCACCAAGTTAAATCTCTGGACCGTCGTCCTCAGAAAACGGGGTGGTGTCAAAAACGGCATCGTCATTCGCCGTCGGCCGTTCGTAGCGCAGGGAAATCCCGGCCGCCTCGGCCTGCCTGCGGAACGACTCGCAACGCTCCTTCTGCTCTTCCAACTCGTCGGTCGTCTCGATCACCAAGGCGACGGCGTCGCCGATCTTTCGGAGCGCCCGGTCGGCCTCCTTGAGCTGGTCGAGTGCCATTTGCATGTGGGGAACCTTCTCGGCAGCTCGGCGCACGACCCGGAGGGTCCGCTCCAGCTGGGCGTATGCGTCTACGCTTTTTCGGTACGTCCTTCGTGACTTTTGAAGATCGTGTGCTTTCATGTGCCCGCCTCAGGTGCGGAGTAGGTGAAGATTTAGGGTCATCGAATTTGCCCGGAGCGCGGCGGCTCATTCGCCTTCGATTCACGAATGTGCCACCGTTTTCTCTTTTCGGCGCATTTCAACCTTCTCGACCCGCACGTATCGGCTGGGCGTGTCGATATTAGCTTTTTGTGGCGATTTTGTCACCTGGCTGAATGTCACCTACTTGTCGTGGGCAAGCGCGGGGATGGACAGTGAGACAAGGAGGGGGTGCGCACCCCCAGCCTGTCCAGCCAACTACGGTCAACGTAAGCACGAAGAGTCCCCGGTCGACTCCCGTGCGTAGGTGCTCCTTCCGGATCAGGCCCCCGGGGTGAAGCTCTCCTCCGGCTTGGCAAAGACACCCGGCTTTCGCGCTCGGGTTCCCTCGGCCCGGATGTTGAAGCTTTCGAGCACCGGGTTGTCGAAGCCGAAATGACCCCGCGCAACCGCTGCCAAGCGCCGCGCCGAGCGGCGCGTCTCCCGGTCGAGCTGTCGGCGCAGAATTACCGCTTCCCGCAATTTTCCGCGCAGCATCTGGGCATTATCGTGGGCGGAGCGCAGGTCGGTGACCTTCTGGCGGAGATCGGTGAACGGCGGTTCGATCCCCGGGATGGTGGGCACCGCGTCCTGGATGTTCTGGACGGTGATCTGCCACCGGTTGATCTTGTCGGCATACGAGCTGTCCTTCATGGCTTGTTCTCCTTTCTGGGCCGCTCTCGGCGGCCCGGTCGGTTCGTGAGGGAAGGTGGATTTAGGCTGAGAGGCTCACCGACCGCGCCAGCTCGATGTCGGTGGCGGTGACTTCCGGGCCTCGCGCCGGCAGGGCGACCGTCACCACTTCGCCGCGGAGTTTGAAAACCGGCCGGCGACGGCCGCCAGGAGCCAGCTCGGAGGTGGCGAGGGCGAGTTGCAGAAAGGCGAACGCCGCTTTCTGGGTGGTGAAGAGGAACGCCCTTTTGAGCGTTCGCCGGTCGGACGACAGGGTCCATCCGGGCAGCTGCCGGAGCTGGATCCGCTCCGCCTTGAGGCCGGCGGGGAGGGGGAGCGGGGACGGAGTGGATGAGACGGGTACAGCTTTCGCACGGGAGCTCATAGAGCGCCTCCTTCAAAATGCCCGGGCGGGAAATCCGTCCGAGCGTGGTCTCTCGACCGATTGGAAAAGGGGAACCGCTAGGGGACCGGCCGGTCCGTCCAGGAAAGGGGCCTGAACGGAAACTGCTGCCGGGGTGTGTCGTGCCGCGTTGAGAGCTACCCTAAACCAGAGGGGTCTGAGAAAACGACACTTTTGGGAAAACTTTCTTTTTTTTCTTTTGGCCCGTGTAGTCGATCACCCGCCTGGCGGCACGGCGGATACCCACTCAACGCCCGAGCGCCGCAGGCTTTGGGCAGCCGCAAGTCGAGACCCGCCGCCAGCGTGATCAGGCAAGCTCACCCGAGAGGGCGTTTCAGCGGTTTCCGCTCGCAGGTGGTCTGGCTCGGCTCGCCGCCGGTTTTCACTCGGCCACCGCCTGCCGGAATCGGACCTACGTGTCTTTTCGCCAGCCCGCCGGTCATCTCCTCCAGTTCACCGCCCGCCGGGTCGAGACCACCGGTGTTCTGCGCCAGCCCGCCAACGGCCTGGCCAGGACCACACCGATCCCGAGTTGGCCCACCCCGCGTCGGATCCAGACCACTCCTCGGCTCCACCAGCCGACCGGTGGGCGCGCCCGATTCACTGGCGTCGACCGTTGCGGCCCGCCACGAATGGTTCGTGCGCCAAAACGTATCGTTTTCTCGGGCACCTTCGGGTTAAGGTGGCGGCTGGGAAGGCTGGTCCTACGGTTGGACCTAGCCGATCCCCCCGGGGAGGCTCGAATCACTCCCTGAGCGCGGGCCGTCGTCGGAGGCTGATCTCCGCGCGCCGCCTCATGGCTGCAAGCCGCCGTTCCACGCAGTGTCCTTCAGCAGATCGGCCCAGTTCACGTCGGCGTGGAGGACGTTGTACATACTGCCTTCGCCGTCGATGTTGAGGTGTGCCGCCCGGAGGAAGGTTTCCTCACCCTGCATCTCGAATCCGGCGCGCAATGGAGGTAGGACGTAGATCGCGATCGAGGGGTATGCCAGCTCGATGCAGCCGGTTTGTCCGCCGACCGAACAGAAGGGCAAGGGATCAACGGTGCCACCTGCGAGTCTGGCCTGAGAATCGGTCGCCAGCCGAAACAAGAGGGGCGTTCGGGCTTCGCCGTAGCTGCACGTTCCATCGTCATCGCAGGTGACGAGATAGAGATAGATGTCAAAGCGATAAGTCAATGGCTCTTCCGCTCGATAGATCGCCGTCTTGAATTGGTCGGCGTCGCACCCGAAGGTATTCATCGGTTTCACCAGGCAGGCGGAAGGGCGTACGGTGCGCGCGAGGATTGAGAAGATCTTTCGGTCGAAATCGGTGACTTCTACGCCGCACGGCTCGAACAGGTCGTCGATCGCGAGACCGCGGCCGGCGCCGTCGGCTTGGGCTTCGCCTGGCTGCCGCAAGGTCGAGATGACGATTTCCTGGTCCGGCGCGGTGGGGTCGGCCGTCGTCGGGTCGAGGGCCATCCGCACTTTCAAGGCGCCCCTGAGGTCCGTCGGCACGTCGAAATTGGAGGCCGCCTCCCGGCGCACCAGGGTCGCCTGAGGCAGACGCGTTCGGTGCGGGTTCAAGAAATCTTCGTCCTCGCGGAGAATCAGATTGAAGGCCAATTGTTTTTCGTCGCGAAGACGGATGTCCACCACGGTGCTCGGGTCGAAATACAAGTGGCTCGTCGTCGCGAGACCCTGGTAGTCGCCGCCAGTGGATGAACCTCGCCAGAGAAAAAGGTTCGATCCGCTATACGGGGTGGAGATCCGATGCAGCAACCGCCGCATGTGGCGCTCTTGGCAGGTCACTTGCTCGGGGGTGAGGGGACCGCCGAGGGACGGCTGCGCCTGTCCGGCTCCGGCGATCAAGAGGCCGAGGAGCCCGATCGATAGGTACGCTCGTTTCGTCATGACGGGTCTCCGGCTACTTTTGTTTGACTTGGAGAACGATATCGAAAGCGTAGGCAGGGGAGATGATCTGGCAGCTACCGCCGTTGCAAGTTTTGTTCTGCGCATTCCAAGCGATCGTTTGCGTCGGTGTCTTCGACAAGGTCGCCGGAGTGATCCACTGGAGATCAAAGTTGCCGTTGTTGGGCCCGAGGTCGAGCAGCCGAAGGGTGTCTTGATACTTCATCGTCGCCGGGACATTCCAGATGCGGGCATCGTACCCCTGCCGAGACATCAAACGCCGCTGGTTGTTGGCCCGCGGATCCTGGGGGCAACCCTGGGATGTGAACTCCACCTCTTGCGTGCCGGGGCCTTGGGCATTCATCTTGACGCATCGAGGCGTACTGTGGTGAAGGTAGAGGAGGAAGAGGCGCGAGGAGGCGGTGGGGGGAGTTTGGAGCACCGCCCAGAACCGTTGTGCCAGGCGCTCGGTATCGAGACCTTCGATGCTTGACGGATAGCGATTGATATTGATCCATACCGGGCTTCGTGCCGAGATCAGATTCCCGAGCGGCAGCCCGTCGAAGAATTCTCGGAGCTTGCCGATCTGGGTACGGATCTGGCCTGGGGTGTTGGCGTTGGCGCCGGCCAGGTAGCCGT
Organism: Thermoanaerobaculia bacterium; assembly: GCA_038248205.1. Taxonomy (GTDB): domain Bacteria; phylum Acidobacteriota; class Thermoanaerobaculia; order Multivoradales; family UBA5704; genus DASYKS01. The sequence continues at coordinate 3,409 of JBBRUC010000057.1, read as the reverse complement.
AGTGGTCGTACGTCCCTCCTAGATCGAACATGAACTCCCATGCCTCCGCTCGGGCGGGTTCAGGCAGCGCCCAGGTCAAGGCGCCGTTCAGGTGGGATCGGGTTCCGGTCTGCCCGGGAAGCGGGGTGATTTTGCTCTCGTTGAAGCCGAAGGGCTTCTGTGTACTGCCGTAGGTCTGCGCCAGTCTGAGCGCTCCCGCATCCAGTTGCTTAGATTTGTTGTTTGGCAGCGTCAGCTTGGGATCCGTTCCGACCACGGTGTAGTGCCCATTGATGACATCAATGTTGGGATTCGAACGGTACTGATCGGTACCTTCTCGAGTAAACGGCTGCACGGCCACCAGGTGCCCGCGCTGGGCGAGGAGCGGATGTTTCCGTTCCTCCTGCGTGATCAGCGGCGGGATTTCATTCTGCCACTTGGCCACTTCCAGCGGATCGACCGTGTCCAATTCCGGTTCGTTCGCAATCTCCCAGTAGACATTGTCGAAGCACCAAAGCGTCTTGACCGTCCACTCAACGATCTTCGCCTGAGCGGGACGCATCTTTTCGTTCATCACCGCATCGGCGGTGGTCCGGGGATCGTGAATCACAAAGTACTCCTGCAGGGAGAACTTCACGGCCTCGAATCCGCCTTGGGCTTTGGGTAGCTTCCCTTTGCCCCCCCAAGGGCCTTCGGAAAAGAACTTTCCCTCGAAGGGAGCGAAAAACGTCACCTCGACGATCATGTCCAAGCTTTTGGCGAATGCCACCACATTGTATAGGCGAAGGAAGTAGTCTGGATTCGGTTCTAGGAGATTCCAAAACGTACCGGAGGCGTCGGTGGCTTGGAGGAAGGGAACGTTCGAAGGGTTCTTCTCGCCGATGATCGCCACCCAGAGGCGCAGCTTGTTGAGCTTGGCGTTCTTCGCCGCCTGTATCGTCGCCTTGTAGGCATCGTTCGGACCGTAGTGACAGACGTCGGCGGGGAGATCCAGGTGACACCCGTTGTCGGCCGAAACTCCGAAGAGGGCCATGGGAGTCGTCCGGAAGGAGAAGTACCGCGAAGCATTCGGCAGGGCCGTCGTCGCTGGGGCGATCAGGAGGGGAACGACCGGTGCGGCCCGGTCGGCGCAGGAAGTGGTCAGGAACGCCAAATCGTCCGGATAGCTGGGTGGAGTGCCGAGCAGCTCCGGCGGATAGAGGTCCGTCGAGTCGAGGGAGAGTGGGTCGCCGTCGAACGGGAGCATCTCGTCGCCGAGGGTCCATTTTTCCGATGGGACTGCCGGATCGGTGCCGGTCCCAGGATCGTCGCCATAAGCCGCGGGATCTTCTTCTTCGGGACCGGGCGGCGGCTGAGCGGCGAGAGGCGCGGCGAGCGCGAGGAAGAGAACCCCTGCGGCGAAACCGGCGACGAGCCTTCGATGAGGGACCGGAGTGACCTCGGGTTTGTGGTGAAGCATGGCGTTGGCCTCTCTAAGGTTTTGCGGAAGCGCAAACATTTTTCAAGGCAGTAGCATCGCAGACTTTTGCGAAAACAAGCACCCCGCACTCCCTCCAAGGCAACGCCGATGAATCTACCCCCGAGAAAAACCTCCTCGTCTCCGCACTTTTGGCCGCTGCGCTATCCGGCTGCCTCTCGTTGCTTCCGCCCAGAAGCCGCCGCCGAAAGAGGGTACTGTCTCCTTAAAGAGGGTACGAGAGAGGGTATTATCGAGCAATGAGTTCATTCCGGGGTGATTTCCTGCGCCGACTGCCGATTCCGATGAGCGCGGCCTGGTTGCTCTCGGACATCGCGGAGGCCAAAGGCCGGCAGAGTTCGATTCGCGCCGTGCCGCAGGTGCTTACGACGCTCCGAGAGACGGCGCTGGTCCAAAGTGTTGAGTCCTCGAATCGGATCGAAGGCATCACCGTCGCGCCGGGACGCCTACGGCCCTTGGTGCTCGGCGACGACCGACCTCGCGATCGGTCGGAGGAAGAGATTCTCGGCTACCGCCGGGCGCTCGCGAGGGTCCACCGAGAAGCGCGCGATCTGGCGATCGAGCCACGCCTGTTGCTCGACCTCCATGGCCTGGTTCAGGAAGGGGCAGGCGACGCGGGGCAGTGGAAGCGGGTAGACAATGAGATCGTCGAGATCCTGAGCGGCGAGGCGCCGCGTATCCGCTTCCGGCCGACTCCCGCACGGGACACGGCGACGGCGGTCGAAGAGATGTGCGTCGCCTACCGGGCGATCTCAAGCCAGATAGGTGCCACCCTGACCTACGGCGGGGCTCCGCCCGTGTTTGACCCCCTGCAAAAGATTTTGCACCTGTCCAGATCTTTTGACATCTGGGTGAGCCCTGCACTATCAGAGCTTTCCGTCGGATCTGCCGGATTTTACCCGATTATCCTGCAAGATCTTTTGCAGGGTCGAGTCGCTGCTGGGATCTTCTTCGCTCGACGCAAGTCGCACCGGCTCTATAGGTTGGCCCGAGGTAGCTCGCGTGGCAGGGTTCTTGAGATACCCGGCTACCGAAATGGCCCGGAAGATCCGATTCACGCCCGACGGGGGAGCCCTCTACGAGGTGACCTGCCGCACGGTCCACAGCCGATTCCTCCTGCGGCCCGGGCCGCTGCTCAACGAGATCATCATCGGCGCGCTCGGCCGCGCGCAGCGCCTCTACCCGCTCGAGATCTGCGCGTACTTTTTCGCCTCGAGCCATTTTCACCTCTTGCTCCGAGTTGAGGATAGCGAGCGATTGGCCCGTTTCATGGGCCACTTCAACTCGAAGCTCGCCCGTGAGGTCGCCCGATTGACCGGTTGGCGGGACAAGGTCTTTTCTCGCCGCTATCAGGCGATTCTCGTGAGCGACGAAGAAGAAGCCCAGGTGGGGCGCCTGGTTTACGTCCTGTCGCACGGCTGCAAGGAGAATCTCGTCGCTCGGCCCCAGGATTGGCCGGGGGTGCATTGCGTCACCGCACTGCTTTCCGGCGCGCCGATCGAGGGAACCTGGTTCAATCGCACCAAGGAATGGAACGCACGTTTGCGCGGTGAGGACTTTGGCGTTCGGCAGTTCGCCGAAACCGAAGTCGTGACCCTCGCGCCCTTGCCCTGCTGGGCTGATCTTTCGGCGGAACAGTACCGCGACCGAATCGGGGAGTTGATCGAGGCGATCATTGCCCAGGCCGACGTACGGCGGGAGACGACAGGAATCGAACCCCTCGGCACCGCCACGATCCTCCGGCAACATCCGTTCTCTCAGCCGGCGGAGACCAAGAAGTCGCCCGCGCCGCTCGTGCACGCAGCCAGCAAGCGGGTTCGTACCGAGATCAAGATCGCCTACGCCTGGTTCGTCAGGGCTTTTCGAGAAGCGGCGGAGTACCTACGGGCCGGCGACCGGCTGGCTCGGTTCCCCGATGGGAGCTTCCCGCCGGGATTGCCGTTTGTTCGAACG
>JBBRUC010000056.1:0-30238 GCA_038248205.1 Thermoanaerobaculia bacterium | reverse complement strand
GATACCTGCCGATACCCGGACACGATCATCCCGCTGGCCAACTGCGACTCTCCAACCCCACCCCCGGGGCCCAAAAAAACCTGCGATCAGCTACACCTGTGTGAGGAGAGGCAATTTCTTCTGGTAGTCCGCCGCCATCTGTTCAGCCCATGTCATTTCCATCGCTTCGACCTCCGGGTTCTCTTCGGCGAGGCGCAACGCGGCGAACTCTTCCGCATCGCGCCCGGCCAATTGTAGGTAAGTTTCTACGCCATTGGCCAGCAGGAATCGTTCGACCTCGCTCAACGGCGCCGTCGCGATCTTCCGCAACAGTTCCAGCTTAAGCCGGGCTCGTCCCATTTTGCCGGCCCAGGTGAGGGCGGCGAGCGCCCAAGCGAGCGGCTCCGGCCGGTCGATCAGGGTCTGCGCGGGCAGCTTCGACAGCCCGAACGACAGGTAGTGGAAGCGATGGACCTCCCGCTCGAACGCCCGCTCGACGTGAGAGGTCCAGCGGGCGCCGGGCGGGCCGCCGTGCAGAAAGACGACGATCGAGAGGACCGGCCCCGGGTCACGCAGGTAGAGATGGTGCGAGTAGCGCGCGACCCGGCGGGCGATTTTGCCGCTGAAGCGCTGCTCAATCTCGACATGGACTCGAAACTTCCGCCCGCCCGCGCGGTCAGGGATCTCGGCGAGCAGGTCCACCTCCCGGCGCTCGCCTTCGGGCAAGTCGTGAAACACCTCTTTGTCCAGGAACGTGATGTCTCCCGGGCCGAGGTTCCCGACCAGGTGAGTAGCCAGGTCGGAGTCGAGCAGAAACAGCAGATCGGGAAAAAAGGTGCGAAACAGATCCTTCCACAACTGGTCGTGGCTGGTCATAGCGGCACGTACCTCCTGCCGCCTTAAAGACGTAATTGACCCCTCTCAACCTTGCACTTCAGCCCAACCCCCGCGAAAAAGTCGCCGCCTATCCCTCAGGCGCGGGAACGACCGGCCCGCTGAGGCCCTCGTCTCGGTGGTCGATCCAGGGAGCGAGCAGCCAGGCGCCGCCGTAGGTTCCGACCGTGCCGAGGACGACCAGCCAGGTCCAGCCGAGGGGCACGATCTGCTTCTCGGACAAGATCAACAGGGTGAGCATGAGAACGGCGCTCGCGGTCATCGCGATCAGATTGGCGCGGTTGGCCCGGCGCTTGGTGGTGAGCCCCAACAGGAACACGCCGAGCAACGAGCCGAACGTGACACCGCCGATCTTGAAGGCGAGCCAGAGGATCTTGTCGAACGAGCTGAACCAGAACGCGAGCAGGGCGAGGATGAATCCGAACCCGACGATGCTGACGCGCGAGGCACTCAGATAGTGCCGGTCCCCGGCGGGGCGGCCGAGGCGATCTCGCAGCGGCCGGTAGATGTCGGTGACGAACGAGGTGGCGAGAGCGGCGAGCGGCGAGTCGATGCTCGCGAGGACGATCGAGGACAAAAGCAGCCCGCGCAGCCAGCTCGGCATGACGTGGCCGATGAAATGGGGAAAGATCGTCTCCAGATTCGCCGGCAGCGGTTCGGCCGAATGCTGCCGATAAAAGGCGAACAGGGCCGTGCCGATCGCCAGATGGATCACCAGAACGCCCAAGCTCACGACGGTCGTCCAGAGCATCGTCCGCTGGCTCGATGTGCGGGTCTCGACGGTCAAGAGGCGCTGCATCAGATCCTGGTCGGTGCCGAACCCGGCCATCGAACCGAACAGACCGTTGAGCAAGGCGATCCAGACGATGTTGGGATCGGAGAAGAACTTCCGCGCGAAGCCTGGGTCGGACCACGCAGGCCCCCAATGGAACAGGCTCAACTTGCCGGCCGGTTCGGCCAGCGCCACCACGCCGGAGAGGCCGCCGTCGATCCGCGACAGTAGGAAGACCAGCGTCGCCAATCCGCCCACCACGATCACCAGCGCCTGGATCACGTTGGTCCAAATGACCGCCCGCATGCCGCCGAGCCCCATGTAAAGGATGCTCACGACGATGAACCCGACGATCACCGGAGCGATCGGCCAGCCGAGCAGCACGGAGACCGCGAGGCACGCCGCCATCAGGCGGACCCCGGAGCCGAGCAGCCGGGTGACGAAGAAGAAGATCGCCGCCGTGCTCTGAGTCATGCGGCCGAAGCGGCGGCCGAGAAATTCGTAGATCGAGGTGCAATCGAATTTGTAGAACGCGGGGATGAACAAGAACGCGATCGCGAGCCGCGCCGCGATCGAGCCAAGGAAGATCTGCAGATACTGCCAATTCTCGCGGAACGCCGTCGCCGGCACCGCGATGATCGTCACCGCGCTCACCTCGGTCGCCACGAACGCCAGGCACGCCGCCCAGGCCGGGATGCTTCGTTTGCCCAAGAAAAACTCGGAGGTCGAAGTCTGCCGCCGCTCGAAGTAGGCCCCGACCGCGACCATTGTCACCAGCAGCACGGCCAGGACGCCGAAATCCTGCCAGCCGATCAGGGACTGCCCGCCAAAGAGGTTCAATCGAGGTGCATCCTTCCCGGGAAAGGCGAAGCTTCGCACATCGACGGGAGCGACCGCGAGCAGGGGCGCACCTGCGTGTGCGCCCAGGAGGGCTAGGGCTCGGCCGTGGTTTCCGAGGGGGCCGGGCCGATCAGGACGTTGAGTTCCACCAGCGCGCGTTCCAGAACCTCGGCCACTTGGAGCGAGATGCGCAGGATTTCTCGATCATCCGGCGCCTCCATTTCGTCCGAGTACGCGGCGACGAACTCGCGAAGACTGCCCCCGTCATGCGCAAGATCCGCCATCACGGCCCGAAGGTGGGCTCGAGAGCTGGGTTCGGCAAAGCTTGGGGCCTCGGTCACCTCCTCCAGAATTTGATCCGCCAGCGCTTCGCTCAAGACGACGACCTGCTGGCGAAGGGCGGACGGCGTGAAGTGGAAAAGCACCGCTTCCCGAAACGGCGCCAACTCGCGCCAGCGCCTTCCTCTCACCACGTCTAAGTCGAGGACCAGCCGGACCTTCATGATCTCGGGCTTGGTGTCAGTCAACGGGCAACTCCTTCCTCAGGGCAACCCAGAGGAACCTCTCTCGCTTCCAGCCCGGGATTCGCCTCTTCGTGCTCCGTTCGTGTCTGCCGTTGGCGGCGCTGTTCCTGAACCAGGCTGAAAAATGCGCCAGGGTTCGCGGCGCCCTGTCTCATCAAAGAGGCGAAGATCCGAAGCTTCAATCGAGAACCCGACGGCAGCGGACTGTGATGCAAGAGTTCGAGCAGCCGGTCGGCGAGACCGGCAAGCACTCCTCCCCGCCCTTCCCGCAGGAGGATCGCCCCCAACTCGAAGTAGGCGTCGGCCGCCAGGAACACCTTGCCGGCCGCGCCCCAACTCGAAGCGGCGCGCCCGAAGAGCCTTGCGGCATCTTTCAGCCGGTCTTGCTCGCGCGCCGCTTCGGCACGGGCGAAGATCTCTTGCGCATTCGCAGGAAATTTCTGACGATCGGAGGCTTGGCAAGCTGTCATGAATTGCCCCCGTCTCCACCTGCCTCGTTACTCACCCAACAGGCGCAGAAGATTTCCAGCCCTGCTGGATCTACGTGGACGCTCTCGATCAGCTCGACGGCGAGTTGGACGATGGCGATCTGGCCGGAAGAGAGAGAAGGCCGTTTCCTGACACCCCGCGCCCGTCGAATCAGGGCTGGCAAGCGATCGAAGCGACTCTGCCGTAGGTACACCGCCGCCAATTCGACCAGCACGAAGGCCTCAGGAATCGGCTGATGCTTCTGTCGGTATTCATTCGCGGCGCGAGAGAACGCCAACTCCGCGATGTCGAAGTCGCCCGCCGCCGCCGCCCGGCGACCGATCACCAATCGACCCGTAGGACCGAGCCCGCCGATGACGGAATCCAAGTCGAGGCCGTCCCATGGCTGTACGAAAGGTCGGGTGTGCTGGCCGCCGGTCCGATGGCAGTGAACGTCCGCCAGCAGGTCCCAAAGGTGCGGCGAATCCGCAGGGGTGATCTCGATTAACCGCAGAAATTCGAGCAGATGCTCGACCACTTCGGGCTTCAAGGAGAGGGACGTCACCCGGCCGGCCAGCCAGTCCGGAAGCGGATGGCTTTCGAGTCGATACACCGTGGCGAGCGCCAGGATCGACATCCCTTCGAGCCAGGCATTTCGCGACTGGCCGAAGCCATGGACCGCAATCAGGAATCCCTCTTCCGCCCGGGCCAGCTCGCCGGCCGCGGCGGCCCGTTCGGCGCGCTCGATCGAATGCCAAGCCAGGACGAAAAAGGGCGAATGCGCCGGTACCGATGCCGGCGCATCCGCGAGCCCGCCGGGCGCGAGAGGGGGTGCGAGACGCCCGCGGGGGGATGGCGTGTTCATGCAACGAACGGTAGCCGCACCTATCCCGGTCTTTCGGCCCAGGGGTATGGCAGGGCGTTCCAGCGCAAAATCTTGCGCGAGGACGACCGTTGCACGCCGGCAGGCGTCCCTCGCTGTGATGACAGGTCTACAGCAGGGGTGTTTGACGCAAAATCTTGCCGCCGAAGGAAACGTACCCGCATGTAGTCTCGCAATATCGGGCAATTGCACCTAGTATTGCAGAGACAGCACAACAGGGGTGAGTACGAGGGAGGTCCGATGGCGCAGAGGTCACCGCAGTTGCACGGCTTGGTCTTGAGTATCCTGCGCCAGATGGCCTGCTGGACCCAGGGCAAGTTGGAGCAGGAGGCGGGCCTGAGCCAAGGGGCTGTTTCCCGATGGGAGAACGGTGCGTACCTCGACCGGTGGCAGCTCGACAAACTCGCAGTGGTCCTCAAGTCTCCCCCCGGCTGGGTGCAGGGGATGGTCACCGCTCTGGCGCCCTACTTCGCGGCGGAAGAGCCCTTCGGCTCGCCGGCCGGCCTCGACATGCAGCAGAAGCAGCTTCTCGAACAAGTCGGTCGCAGGAGCGCGATCACGATCCGGAAAGCGATGGAATGGCATTTCCGCAAGCGCCTGTGGCAGGTCCAGCGCGCGGCGGCGACCGCGGCGTGGGGGCGTCTGCGCAGAACTCCCGAAGGGTACCGTGCACCGCTGGTCGCTGCGGTCTCCGTCTTTCACACCTGGGCCGTCGTCGAACGGCTGTGCGAGGAGAGCGCCCGAGCGGCGTCGCACGACGTGGAAGACGCCGCCCAGCTCGCGGCACTTGCCCGCATTGCCGCGGCACACACGCCGGGGGCTGCTGGCTATCAGACCTGGCTCGCCGGCTATGCCGCGGCTTTCGAAGGGAACGTGATTCGAGTCTCGGGTGATTTGCTTCGGGCTCGCCAGTTCTTCGTTGATGCCGAGGCCCAGCTCCAAACCGGCACTCCGGTCGAGTCGATGGACCAGTCGCGGCCGATTCATCTGTTCGCCGTGCTCCTAAAATACCAGGGAGAACTCGATCTGGCGCTCCAGAAGGCAGGCCAAGCCTTTATCATCGCGGGCACGGCCCTTCAGAGAACCCGAATCCTGATCAACCGCGCAGATGTACTCAAGCGCAAATTTCAATTCCAAGAAGCGCTCGATGTGCTCGCTAGAGCGCGGTTGTCTGTTAAAGGAACAACCGAACGTCGCCTTTCTTGGGCGATCGAATTCAACGAAGCCAGTTATCTCTGGGAGGCGGGCCACACAGAAGAAGCGGCTTCCCGTCTCGATACTCTACGAGCCGAGGCGCATCATTTGGGCCGTGCGCTCGACGAAGTGCGGTTTCGCTGGCTCACGGCGAGAGTTGCGTCTTCCCAGGGGCGATGGGTAGAGGCATCGTCCCTTCTCCATGGGATTTGGGAAGCTATGGCCGAGCGGCGGATCTGGTTCGAAGCCGGACTCGCCGTTTTAGAGCTGGCCGGCGTGGAATTGGACCGGGGGAACACGCGGGAGGTCAAAAAGCTCGCGACCGCCTCAGCCTATGTGTTCACCGCGCAGATCCTTTCGGCCGAGTTGTTGGCCTCGATTCAGCTTTTCTGGGGAGCGGTTCGGCAAGAAATAGCTTCCGCCCAGGAAGCGAGGGATCTTGCCCAGCGGATGCGCCGCTCCGGTGGTGGAAACGCCGAAGCGGCTTGACCACCGCGTATTCCGCCTTACCCTTTACAGCGGCCGTCGGGTTCAAGTTCGCAGCCGTGCGCCCCGAAGATGTGGTTCGGTGCGGCCCCGCAGCGGCCGTCCGGTTCAATTACGCAACCAGCCTCGCCAAAGTTTAGCTTCGGCGCGGCCCCGCAGCGGCCGTCCGGCATGATCTCGCAGCCGCTCGGCGCCCAGATCGAAGAGAAGAATCCTCGGACCCTTCCGAGCAGATCCTCCAAAGGCCAGGGGGCCGCGGCGGCATAGCTCGGGAAGGCGAGGGCGAAGACCAATGCTCCCAACAGCGATAGACGGCGAAGCCTCGAAGGGGACATGCGGGTGCTCCTTTCACGGCAGGGGAACCGGCTGCGCGACCCCCATGGCCGTGCGGGCACCCCTCGGATGGATTTTCAGGTGCGCCAGGGCGGTACCAGCGCAAAATTTTGCGCCGAGACACGTACAGTACACCTCCCCGCTTCGAGGCTCTTCCTTTCGGCTACCCTTCCCAGGCATCGCCACCAGCACCTGCCTTTCCAGGAGGGAGCGACGAATGAGTGACGACGTCGAGCGCCGCGCGCTGGGCCTCGCGGTAGGTTTCTTTTGCGACCTCGCGGGACGCCAAAAGGATCTGAGCGACCGGACCGGGATCGACCAGAGGCGTATTTCGCGCTACGAGAACCGGGATGTCCGGCCGGGGCGGCCGACGCTCGAACGCCTGGCCCGAGGAACGGGTGTCTCCTCCGCGCGGCTCGACCAGCTCCTCGCGCTCTATCGAGAGATCTGTGGCGAAATCGAAGCCCGCTCCCCCGCCGAGCCCATGGCAGCGGAGCTTGCGGAGCAAGACGAGTTTCGGGAAGATCTCGAAGAGGTCGCCGCCGAAATCGCGAGCAGAATGAAACCGGAAATCCACGAGGCCCTGCTGGCGCTCGAATCCGCCCTTGCCGTCGGCGATCCACCCCTCTCCCCGCACGAAGCGCGCGATCTCGCCGCCAGCCAATGGCGGCGCCTCCTGCCGCTCTCCCATGAAATCCGCCAGGATGCCTTCGAATTCGACGAGTTCAGCAACTGGGCTCTGTGCGAGCGCCTCTGCGAGGAGAGTCTCCAGGCGATGACGGACGATCCCGCGACCGCCCAGGAGCTGGCCGAGGAGGCCCTTACGATCGCGGAGAACCTTTCGGCTGGCGAAACGACGCGCCAACGCCTGATCGCCTATGCCCTCGCGCACATGGCGCAGGTCGATTCCCGTTGCGGCGACACCGAGGAAGCGGTAGAGAAGATTCGCCGGGCACGGGAGATGTGGCAGCCAGGCGACGGTTCCGACGGCCTCGAAGAGCCGCGCTTCGAGGCCTTGTTGAGCGGCAGCTCGTAATAGTTTCACCCCGGAAGCACCCGCCAAGATGCCTCGGTCAAAACGGGACGCCCATTCCCTCGCGAGAGCCGAAGCCCGTGCCAAAGGCGGCCACGGGGGGCCTCCCGTAAAGCGATCCGCGCCAGGTAGCGGCTATCCGTGCCAGATAGCGGCTATCCGCGGCTGATAGCGGCTATCCGAAGCGGGAAGGGGCTTTGCCCTGGGGTTGGGTGGGCGGCGTAGGTGCGCACCTTGTGTGTGTGTCCTGGAATCCCCACCGGATACGATGCAGGTCCGGCTGCGCCATTCGGTTAAGGGGAAACGCCATGCCACCCCGTACTCTCGCCCTCGCCCTATTTCTCGCCGTCGTCCCGGCCGCCGCGCAGGAACCTGCGCTCCCTCCCGGCTTCGTCGATCTCGCTCAGGCCGTCCCGGGGATCGCGCTCGATCTTCGCTACAGCGGCTCGCACAACTTCGTCGGTGTGCCGATCGATGGATACGGCAAGGCGCGCGCGCTACTCAGCCACCTCGCGGCGACGGCTCTGGCGAAGGCTCAAGAAGAACTCCGGCCTTTCGGTTTCGGGCTCAAAGTGTTCGACGCCTACCGGCCGCAGCGCGCGGTGGATCACTTCGTCCGCTGGTCGCGCGATCCGGCCGATCAGAAGATGAAGGCCGAGTTCTACCCGAAGGTGGACAAATCCAAACTCTTCGAGCTGGGCTATATCGCCGAAAAATCCGGTCACTCGCGCGGCAGCACGGTCGACCTCACGCTGATCGTTTCGGCCGACGGTTCGGAGCTGGACATGGGCAGCTCGTACGACCTGTTCGATCCCGTCTCCTGGCCCGACAGCGCGGTCGTCTCCCCGGAACAGCGCGCCCACCGCTTGCTCCTGCGCGAGGTGATGCTGCGCGCCGGGTTCCGTCCGTACGAGCAGGAATGGTGGCACTTCACGCTCGAAGGCGAGCCGTTTCCGGAGACGTATTTCGACTTTCCGATCGAATGATGCCCGGGCATCTTGCCTTTCTGTCAGAAACCCGCTCTCCGCAACGAAAGCCGGGAAGCGTTCGCCAATCCATGGTGGACTCCTTCCATTCTCTACTTTGAGGAGAGATGCCATGCGTACCCCCAGACTTTGGCTCCCCCCCTTCGTCGTCGCCTTGGCGGCCGTTGCGTTCGTTCCCCTGGATGCAGGAGCAGCAGGCATCCGGATCGGCCTGCCGGCGATCACCTTCCGCCACACCACGACCACCACCGTCACCACCACCGTCGCCGTGGTGGCGAAAAACGCCTGCTCCGATCGCCTTTGGCTCGCGCTCGCCGAGGGTCCGACGTGCCCGAAGGTCCGGGGCTGGGAGACCGCCTCGCTCTTTGGCGCCAGCCCGGCGCGCCGCCGCTCGGGCTACCCAACGCTCACGTTTTGCCGCTACGAAGCCTCAGCCGATCCCTCCGACCGCGCGGTCGCCGCCCTGCGCAAGCAAGACAATCTCCACGCCCTGGTCCAGCGCTGCGGCGTGGTGCAGGCGATCGCAGAGGGCGATTCGAGCGCACCTTTTCCGACGGCTACCGCCGAGGATTCCGCGGCTCAGCTCGACGAGATCCAAAGCTCGAAGCTCGCGCGCGACTTTCTCTATGAGGTGGGCGACACCGACCTGCCGCTGCGCGGCGACGCAGCGCACAACGTCCGCCTGGTGGTGCTCGACACGGTGGCGACCGGCGAAGGAGTGCCCGATGTCTTGCCCGCTGGTTGCATCGATCACGGTTTCGGCATCGCCCACATCGCCCGTACGCTCGCCTGCGGCGACGCCGGCTGCGCCGCACAGTTCGCGACCGAATTGGCGCTGCCTCTGCCCGAGTCCGGTGCGACCCGAAAAACGGTGGAAAAGTCCCCGTGCGGCGGCTACGGCACACCCGGCGACCTCGCGGCGGCCATCCGGAACGCGGTCGATCGCTGGCTCGCAACGCCCTCCGCCTCTGCAAACGGCGGAAAGCGGCCGCATCTGATCCTCAACCTGTCGCTCGGTTGGGATCCCAAAGTGCTCCACGAGCAACTCGGCGCGACCGATCCGGACGACCATCTGAACTCCGAGGAGCTAGCCGTTTACGACGCTCTGGCCTACGCCGCGGAGCGCGGTGCGGTCACGATTACCGCCGCCGGCAACTTGATCGGCAGCAAGCTCCCGGAGGTCGGCCCGACTCTGCCCGCCGGCTGGTACGCCTCGCCGCCTTCCTTCTCCCTGTTGCCGCCGAGCACCGAAACGGTCGTCTGGGCGGTCGGCGGAATCTCTCGCGGCGGCCAGCGCCTGGCCAATGCCCGGCCGGGCTCCGAACCGGCCCTGGTGACCTACGGCGATCACGCGGTGGTCAAGCTCGGCCCCGGGCGCTACACCAAGCCGCTCACCGGCACCTCCGTTTCGGCGGCGGTCGCCTCCTCGGCGGCGGCGCTCGTCTGGTACCTGCGCCCGGAACTGTCGGGCCGCGAGGTGATGGCCCTCCTGGGAAACTCCGGCTCGGACCTGGGCCGTGGCGCGGAGTTGTACCGGCTGGCGGGTGCCGGCGGCGGCGACCCGGCTCCGGCCCCCGCCGTGCGCCGCCTCGATCTATCCGCGGCGCTCGGCGCGGCGCTCGCGGCCAAGGCCGCCCTCGCCGCGCCGGTGCAGGCGATCGGCTGCCATCTGCTGCCGGTTCCCGCGGAGAAGGTTCCCGTCGGCTGCGCCCAGCGGACCTATTACACCTGTGGCGGCGCCCCGCCCGTCTGCACCGCCGATTTGTTGCCCACCCGCGAGCACCGCGGCCCCGTCGGCCCGCAGCCGGAGGCGAATCCGTGCCCCGCCTGCTCGCTCGGCGGCGGTGGCGGAAGCGGCATGGCGGCCCTCCAAGGCCAGATCGATCCCGAATGGAATCAAGGTTGTCTGACCGACGCGATGCTCGAAATCGAGACCGAGGACGGCGGCAAGATCGGCATTCCCATCTCTACGACCAAGGAGTTTTGCCCGGGCGATCGGCTGCTGTTCGGCGGTCTGGAGCTGCCCGGCTCCCTTGTCGCGGCGCGGATCAGCTTCAAACTCGCCAAGGAGGAACTCTCGGTCCACAGCCCGGTGCTGGTCTCGAAGATCGCGACGCGCTGATTTTCCGAAAAATGCCGGCTAGCCATATTGCCCGGGCTTGATGTACACTCTGCCCCAAGTTCTAGCCCAGTGTGCGCCACCAGCAGATCGAGGGTTCGGAACCGGAAGGTTTCATCCCGCGACATGCCAACAAGCCCTTAGGAGGATGATATCACATGAAGAATCGGAAAATCTTTGTACCCTTGCTGGCCCTCGCGCTGGTAGCCTTCGGCGCCGTGCAGTTGTTCGCCGCCGTGACCGAGTCGAGCACGAACGTGCCGCTGGCCATTCCCGACGCCGGCAACGTCAACAGCACGCTCAACTTCAGCGTCAACGGCACGATCACCGACGCGAACCTGACCATCGACATCACCCACACCTGGGACTCCGACATCGCCGTGACGCTCACCAGCCCGACGATCGCCGGGCAGCTGTTGATCCAGAACTGCGGCGGCAGCGGAGACAACTACACCAACACCGTGATCGACGAGGATGCGGGCGCTTTTCCCTGCGCGGGCATCGCGGGTACGCCGTTCACCGGCAGCTTCCAGTCGCCGGCCGCGGGCACGATGGACGCGTTCGACGCCAGCATGTCGGGCGGCGTGTGGACCCTGAACGTCGCCGACGACTCGTCGATCTGCACCGGCACGCTCAACGCTTGGTCGCTCACCCTCGACGGCGCTCCCCCGCTGCCGGTCGAGCTGATGAACTTCGAGATCGGCAGCTAGGCCAGCCGTACCTCGAAGCGGCGACGCCCCTTCGCAGGGCGGCGCCCTTTGTTTGATTTTCCAGGGCCTCCGGCCGTACCGCCGGGGGCCTTTTGCGTTGTACGCTTCGCCCTCCCCAGGGCCCGGCGGTAACGAGCTTGAGACGCACCAGACTTCCACCCAGCCAACTCGCCCTCGGTCTCGTCGCCGGGCTGGTCGCCGCCCTGCTCGCCCTGGGTTGCGCCCGCACGGGTCGTCCGGCGCCCAACGTCGTGCTGATCTCGATCGATACCCTCCGCGCCGACCGGCTCGGCAGCTATGGCGGTACCCGGGTAGAGACCCCGGCGATCGACGCGCTCGCCCGCGGCGGGGTGCGCTTCGCGAAAGCGTACAGCCCCGTGCCGTTGACGCTGCCAGCGCACTGGACGATCCACACCGGTTTCGAGCCCTGGCACCACGGGGTGGTCGACAACGGCATGACGCTGGATACCCCCCCCGGCGAAACCCTCGCCGAGCGCTTCGCAGCGGCCGGCTACGATACGGCGGCGTTCGTTTCCGCCTCGATCCTTCAGCGCACGTTCGGCCTGGATCGGGGGTTCTCTCGCTACGACGACGGTCCGGCCGCCGACGGGGCGCTCGACCAACTGCTCCACGCGACCGGGCGGGCGGGCGAGCGGGTCGACCAGGCGCTCGCCTGGTTGCGGCGCGAGCGCCAGAAACCGTTCTTCCTTTGGCTCCACCTCTACGACCCCCATGCGCCCTACGACCCGCCCGCCGAGTTCCGGGCGCGCTATGCCCAGCGGCCGTACGACGGCGAGGTGGCGTTCGTGGACACCCAGGTGGCGCGCCTGTTTGCCGCGCTCGACCGGGCTGGGACGGCCGACGATACGCTCGTCGTCCTCCTGTCGGATCACGGCGAGTCCCTGGGCGAGCACGGCGAGCAGACCCACGGCATCCTGCTCTACGACGCGACGCTCCACGTGCCGTTGATCTTTCGTCTGCCGCGCGCGCTGCCGGCGGGAACGGTGCGCTCCGAACCGGTCACCCTCGCCGACGTGGCGCCAACCGTGCTCGCGCTCGCCGGCCTTCCGGCGAAGGCGCCAACCGACGGCCTCGACCTGTTCGGTCCCGCGTTACCTTCCCGGCGCCTGGCCGCCATTTCGGAATCCCCCCATCGCCGGTTTGGCTGGGCGACCCTGGTGGCGATTCGCGAGGGGATATGGAAGTACGTGCAGGCACCCCGGCCCGAACTCTACCGGGTCGACCTCGATCCCGCGGAACGGCTCGACCGGATCGCCGCGGAGCCCGCGCGGGCAGGCGAACTGGGGCGCGCGGCACGGACGATTGAAAAGGAAATGAAGGAGCGGTTGACCGCCCGCCTGACTTCGGAGCCCGATGCCGAGGCGCGGGCAAAGCTTCAGGCGCTCGGCTACGTCGGGGGCACTCCGCCGTCCTCGCCCGGCTCCCCCCTCTCCCCCGCCTCGCCGCCCGATCCGAAAGACAAGATCGGCCTACTGGCCGAATTCGACCGCGCCTACCAACTGTTCGCCGAGGGACGCCTTCAAGAGGCGCAGAAGAGTTTTCTCTCGCTCGCCGAGGCCTCCACGTTTTCGCAAGATTTCGCCCTGCCGGCCTTGGGGCGGATCGCCCGTCTCGAAGGACGGAACCGAGAGGCCGAGGAGATCTTCCTCCGCGAGGTCGAGCACGATCCGGAGGCGATTTCGGCGTGGGCTCAGCTGGTGACCCTGGCCCACCTGCGCGGCGATCCGAAAACCGCCGTGCAGCGCGCAAAGCGATTGGTCGAGCTGATCCCGCGAGCCCCAAGCGCCAGCCGCATCCTCGCCGAGGCGCTGTTCGCCACGGGGGACGCGCAAGAAGCCGAGAAGGAATGGCGGCGCGGCCTGGCGATCAACCCGAAAGCGGGCTGGCTGCGCCTCGGCTTCGCGCGCTTTCTGATCGCCACGGATCGCCGGTCCGAAGCGCGGCGAATCCTCGCCGAGATCGCCGACGATGCCGATTTGCCGGCCAATATTCTCGCGGAAGCGGCGACCGAGGCCGAGCGCCTTGCCCGCGGCGAAAAGGTTGGCGCCCCGGCACGGCAGCGCGCGGACGCCAAACCATAAAGCCAAGCAACCTTTAGGGGCCGCCGCCTGGCCCCTCCCCGCCGATCGCCAACGCCCGCACCGCGCTCTGCGTCTCGCGATCCCCGAGGGCGCGCGCGAGCGCGAAGATTTCTCCCAGCTCGGTAGGGCTTGCCCCGGCGAGCAGGTCGGCCGGAGCGGGCTCGGTGCCGAAGCTCTTCTCCTCCGCCTTCCAGGCGAGGTAGCGCAGATCACGGCGGCCCGGGTGAAGCGTGAGAGCGTTGTGGAGCAACGCCGCCGCCTCGGCTTTGCGCCCCTCTTCCAGGTCGAGCCGCGCCAGCAGGCGCACGGCTTCGAGCGAACCGGCGCGCGCGGCGACAGCGGCTTCGAGGTGGGTTCGGGCCGCGGCCTTCCTCCCCGCTTCGAGCTCTGTCCAGCCGATCAGCCAGAGCGCCTCGGAATGTCCGGGACGAAGTTCGAGCGCTCGTTCCAACGGCGCGCGCGCCTCCCTGCCGTGTCCCGAGGCCGCAAGGCGCGCGCCCTCGTGGAGCGCGCGCTCGAACTCCCGCGCGCGAAACGCCGTGGGGAGACGCAGGCCCAAGCCCGCGACGAGAAGCCCGGCGAACAGCGCGAACGCCCGGGTACGGCTAAGAGGCCGCCAACCCGGGCGGGGCTCGCGGCGCGCCGTGACGGCGAAAACACCGAGCAGGCCGAGCGGCAGGGCGGTCCAGACCAGCGCCGGTTCCCCGGCGAGAAACAGTTGCGCCGCGGCCGTGGTAACCAGGATCGCCACGGCCGCGGCCGGCCGGCCGCGCAGCGTCTCCTCCCGCAGCGAGGGCCAACGGCTGACCGCGAGCGGCCCTCCGGCGGCAGCGGCGGCGGCGAGGAGACCAGCCGGCAGACCGACATGGACGAGGTCGAAGCCCGACAGAGGGAGCGGCCCCGGCAGTGGCGCGGCGAAGGCATGGCCGGCGAGGTGGAGCGGAAACGCGAGCAATCCGGCGAACCGGGCACCCCAAGGAGCGCGGCGGCGCCAGAGTTCGAACGGCAGCAGGAAATCGATCGCGACGAAACTCCAATCGAGCAGCGCGATCGGCGGAAAGCGGAGCGGACCGGCGGTCGCATGGGCGAGACTCCAAGACCACCACCCGCCGACCACCGCGGCGGTCTCGGTCGTAAGACAGATCGCGGCCATCGCGAGGCCGGCGATCAGGGTCGTCCGGTACGGGTCGGTCGGCTGGCCGAAACGGCGCAGCAAGCGGTCGGCGAAATAGCCCGCGAGACCGGCCGCCAGCGTCCACCCGACCAGCTCTTGGAGCGGCACGCCCGCGACCCGGGCGAGCGGCGCGCCGAGCCGGTACGGCATGCCGCCAAGGTGCGCTTCGGCGAGCGCGCCGATCGAGCGCGAGCGCACGAAGCCATAGCCCACCGAGGCGACTACGAAGGCGATCGTCTCCCCGCCGCCGGTGTTCGCCCGCCGATGGTCGAGCAACAAGAGCAGCGCCGCGGCCGAGAGGGCGGCCAGGGCCGAAGGCGGAAGGGTCCGCCCGACGAGCGCTGCGAGCGCCCCGGGCGCCCCGGCGACGCCGACGACCTGCCAGAGGGCGACCACGCTGGGAATCGTCCTTCCTACCCTTCGGGAACCAGGATTTCCAGACCGGACTGCGCGAGGAGCCGTTGCTGGATCGCCGTCACCCCCGCGCCCTGCTTTTCTTGCTGCAGCGCGGCGCGGATCGATGCGCGCGAATCGGCGAGCGGCAGGGTGCCGAGCGAGCGCAGGCGGACGAAGGCGACCCCGGCTCCGGCGAGCACGCACTTGCCCGGCACGACCTCGGTGGTCGGGCCGTCCAGGTAGAGCGCCGAGGAGATCTCCCCCGGCGCGAGGTTCAGGATCGCCTTGCGCAGACGGACCGAGGTGCGCCCGATCGCTTCGAGATCGATACCGTGGGCCGCGCGGCAGGTCTTCGCCTGGGCGCGCGCCGGATGGTCGAGCAGGTCGTCGAACGGCGCGCCGTCGCGCAGTTTCGTTCCCACCTCCTCGCCCGCCGCGTAGACCTCGGCGATACTGTCGCCGGTCTGGGGGAAGAACAGCACGTCCCCCTCGAAATCGCGCAGGAAGAGGGCGCTCTCGGCGTGGTCGCGGTGGTAGGCCGCGATCTCCTCTTCGGTCGGCTCGGTCGCGAGCCCCTCGATCAACGACTGGCGATAGGAATCGATCACCGCGAGGTCGCGCGCCTCGGCGACCGCTGCTTCGACCTTCGGAGAGAGAGCCTGCGCGCGGCGCGTCGCGGCGAGCAGCCGGTTCTCCGCCACGAGGCGCAGCTCAGCCTCTACCGGCAGCGAACTCCGCGCCACCCAGCCGCGCAGAGCGACCATCTCCTCGGCGGTGACGCCGCCCCCCTGCCAGCGGGCGATCCGATCCGATCCGGGAAGTTCCTGGCCGGCGGACTCCAGGCGCGCGAGCCGGGCCGGGGAATCGAACTCTACGCCCGCGGCGTCCAGAGCCTGCTGCCGGCGCGCCCGCACCTCCGCCTGGCGCGCCTCCGAGTCCAGCTCCTGGCGCACGCCGCTCCGGATCGCTTCGACGTTGATGGGGCTGCCGGCCCGAATGCCGTCGAGCCGGAAGAGATGAAGCCCATCCCGCGAAGTGACGATGTCGCTCACCTCCCCTTCCTTGAGCCCGAAGACGATCTCCGCCAGAGCGGGAGGGAGCGAGCGACGCTGCGTCCATTCGATTTTGCCGCCGCCGCGCGCCGTCACCGAGGTCGAATGCTTCTCCGCCAGCTTGTTGAATCCGGTGCCCCCGGCCAACTCCTTCTGGATCGATGCCATCTCGGCCTGGGCCTGGGCGCGAGCCGCCGGGGCGGCCTCGGGCGCGCGCAAGAAGATGTGGCTGAACTTCCGGGCTTCCTCCGGATGGACGGCGGCGAGCCGGCGATCGACCTCCGCCGCCACCTGGGCATCGGTCGCCTTGGCGGATGCCGTATCGCTTCCCAGCAGATCTTCGGCGAGCACCCGCTCCGCCGCCGCCGCCTGGCGGATCTTCACCTCCGGCCGTTCGGGAACCCCTTGGGCCTTGGCCTCGGCGAACAGCATGGCGGTGCGCACCCGGCGTTCGATCACCTGGCGCACGATTGCCGTCTTCGCCTCCGGCGACACCGGCTGCGGCACGGCGGCCAAACGCCGAGCGAGCGCATTTTGAATCGCGCCCCGACGGATCTCGCCGTTCTTCCATCGGGCGATCACCACCTGCGGATCGGAGCGGTCGGCGACCGTCTCGGTCGAGGCGTCACGACAACCCGCGGCCAGGGCGAGGCCGAGCGCCCCGCTCGCCAGTAAATGCTTGAAGTTCATGGTATTTCCTCTCGCCAGTTCGGAGGCGGTCATTCTACCCAAACCGAGGGTCAAAGCAGCGCGGCGCGCCAGTCCGCGGCGTTCAGCCTAAGAATGCCGCGCGTTTCGATCCGGCGCAGGGCCTCTTCAAGGGTCGGCAACAGCTGCGGTTTCCTGCCGGCGCGCGAGAGCGCCTGGGCGGATTCGAGCAGCCGCCGCGCCGAGGGGGTGTCGCCCGACTCCGCGCTCGCGGCCGCGAGCGCCAGCAGCGCGGCGGGATCTTGGTAGCGGGTCGCCTGCGCCGCCCGCGCCGCGAGCACCAGGGCGAGATCGCCATCGCGCAATTCGTCATCCGGACTGGTCGCGAGCAGAAGGGCTTCTAAATAGGTGAGCAAGAGGGCCTCCGGCAGGCGCTCTCGACCGGCGCGCAGGGCGGCCAACGCCTCTCCTTGCTCGTCGCGCGCAAGGTAGGCGCGGGCGAGCGCGCCGACCGGTGCCCAGGCGCCAGGTGCGGCGGCGACGGCGGCGCGGCAGAACGTGACGTCGTCGCGCCAGAGGCCGACCTGCCGTCGCGCTTGGCCCGCGAGGGCGAGGGAAACGCCGAGGAGCGCGAGGGCGACCCCGGCGATCGCGAGGAGCCCGGTGAGACGGAGGGGCCGGAGGAACCCGTGGCGGCCGATACGGCGCGCGAGACCGTCCAGGCCGGCGCCGAGCACCAGAGCGATCGACAGGGTCGAGAGATACGTGTACCGATGCGCCGCCAGCTGCGGCCCGGCTTGCAACAGACCGCTCACCGGCAGCACGAACGCGGTGAACACCCCCAGGGCGAGCGGCACCGCGGGACGGCGGCGCCAGAGCGTCAAGGCGCCGACGCATAGGGCGAGAAACGCGATCCCGCGCCACAAAACACCCGGATCGCCCGCGACCGAGAGAAGATGGGTGGCCGGCACCTGAAACGGGATCGCCACCGGCAGCAGCGTCTTTTCGAGGTAGAAGAAAAGAACGTAGCCCGCCGACAGCAGCCGATGCTCGATCCCCGCCTGCGAGCGGTCGCTCAACACCGGTGCGATCGCCCAGAACGTAACGGCGGCGAAGGCCGCGGCGAGCAGGAAGAACGGTACTTTTTCCAGCAGCACGCCACGCGACGGACGGGCGAACCAGCGCCGGGGATCGCGATCCAACCGACCGAGAGGAAAGACGTCGAGCGCCACGAACGCGACCGGCAGGACGATCGCGAGCCCTTTGGCGAACAGGGCGGCGAGATACGCGAGGAGGGCGAGTGCGAGAGCGAGATGGCGCCCCCGGCCCGAAGCCCTGGCGGCTTTCAAGTACGCGTGAACGGCCAACACGCAGAACAGGCCGCACAAGACGTCGCGCCGCTCGGTGATCCAAGCGACGGACTCGACCCGCAGGGGATGAAGCGCCCAAAACGCCGCGGCGGCGAAGGCGCCGAGGAGGCGGCCAGCCGCGGGCGAATCCGCCGCGGGCTCGCCCTCCCGGTGCGCGCGGGCGGACGCTCCGAACAGGCGCCAGGCGAGGGCGAAGAACAGCAGGGCGTTGGCCAGGTGGAGCAGCAGATTGGTCCGATGGTAGCCGCGCGGGTCCATCCCCGAGATCTCGTAATCGACCGCGAGAGTGAGCCAGGAGAGCGGGATGTAGTGCCCGGCCAGGCGGGACGTCGCCATCCAGCGCAGATTCTCCGGGGAGAGGCCCCGATAGTGCGGGTTGGTGACGAAGTTCAGCTCGTCGTCGATCGGCGCCCAACCGTGCCCGAGGGTCGGCAGGAAGGCGAATAGGACGAGCGCCGTAAGCGCCGCCGAGGCGACGATCCACCCCAGGCGCCGGCTCATGGCACGAGCCGTTCCCGGCGGAGGAAATCGACGATCCCCCCGGCCGCGACCCGGTGCTCGGCGGCACCCCAATGCCCCACTTTTTCGTACTCGGCGCCGAGTCGCGCGCGCTCCAAGAAGAGCGGACGCAGGCGAAGACAGGGGACGCCCGCGCGCCCGGCCACCCCGAGGACGAAAGCTTCGCCGGCCATGGGGGCGGGATCGGCGACCGACAGCTCCCCCCAGACCGGCAGCAGGGCGATCGCCGGCCGCGCGCCGGCCGCGAGCGCCTCCTGAAAGATCTCGGTGAGAATCGCGTCGGTCAATCGATCGACCTCGGCGATTCGGTCGCCCCAGCGCCAGGCGACCCGCGCGAGTCCCATGCTCAATAGATCGAGCAGGCGCGGGCGCCAAGGCGCACGGGCCAGCACCTGCTCAGGCGTCGGCACGGGGGTTCCTTCGAGTTCAAGGCGCCCATGCCGCAACCGGAAGCGGGGCTTCGCGAAATCGCGGAACGTAAGCACGTTGCGCAACGAGTCATCGGTCACATGACCGATCAGCACGACGTCCGGCCGGTAGATCGGGAGCACCTCGCGTAGATAGAGGAGCATCTGGTCGTGGCCGTAGCCATGGACGCCGAAATTCAAGACCTCGAACTCGGGATGCCCATCCTCGATCCGCCGCGCGTAGGTCTCCTCGTCGCTCACCTCTTCGCCGAACGTGAAGGAATCGCCGAACAGTGCGATGCGGGTGACACCCGCCGGCTTGGTGGGCGCGTATTCGCGCTCTCCTCGTAGGCCGCGCGAATTGGAGCTCAGGCTTTTGCCATCGAACACGGGCGTCCGGCGCAGGTTCGGCACGAGCGTCCAGCCGCGCACCGGGTGATAGCGATCGAACGAAAAGCGATAGGGCGCCTCGTCCTGCTCGTGGCGGCGCAGCCAGCTCAAGCGCCATGACGGCTCGTCGTACGGTGTCGCGATCCGCTGGAACAAAGCGTCCGAGGACAGCGCCCACCGGGCACCCGCTTCGAGCAGCAACGCCAGCGCGCCGAGGAAGAGGAGGCGATAGGAGTAGCGCCGCAGGCGCGAACGAGGAGTGGCGACGGGGAAAGGCATCGGTTGAGGCTCCGGCGCGGGTATTCTAGGCGCCTTGTGATCGAGCGCGCGGGAAGATCCTCCGGCCGATGGCCGCCATACCTGCTGGCCGCCGTCGCCGCGCTCGCCGTGGCTGCCGCGCTCGCCGGGCGCGGCGCGGTCACCGACAGCGTAACGGTGGACGAGCCGAGCCATCTGATCGCGGGATACGCCGCGCTCCGGACCGGCGACTTCCGCTTGAGCCCGGACCATCCGCCGCTCGGCCGCCTGCTGCTCGCCTTGCCGCTGCTGGCGGAGGATGTATCCTGGAACGCCGAGGGTACGCCGGCTTGGCAACGGGGGGACTTTTTCGCGCTCGGCCGCGGATTCTTCGAATCCTTACCCGACGGCCAGAAGATGGCGCTGCCGAGCCGCGCGATCGCGATCGCCTTGCTGCTGCTGCTATTGCTTTCGATCGCCGCCGCCGCCCGGACGCTGTTCGGTGCCGCGGGCGGGCTGCTCGCCCTCTGGGTCGCGGCATTCGATCCGGCATTTTTGGCCCACGGCCATCTCGCCACGATGGACGTGCCATTCGTCCTCGCGGTTCTGCTCACCCTGCTCGCCGCCCATCGCTGGCTCGAACGGCCGACACCTGGGCGGCTCGCGCTTCTCGCGGTCGCGTTTTCCGTAGCCACGCTGGTCAAGTTCTCCTGGTTCGCTTTGGTTCCCGCGCTGCTCGGCATGGCGATCTTCGCCCCTGGGCTACAACTGCCAAGAGGAAAATCCCGGCGACTTCGCACTCTGGGGATCGCGACCGCGGCGCTCGCCCTCGCTTCCGTCTTCGCGATCTGGACGACCTACGGCTTTCGCTACACCGCCGCGCGCGGCACCGACGCAACGACTGCCACGATGCACGTGCTGGGCGATTTCGGGCGGCCGCTTCCGACCACCCCTGAGGGCGCTTGGGAAAGCGTGCTGCACGATCCGGCGACCGGCGCCGACCGATCCGGTCTCTCGGTACCGGTCGTGCGCGCGCTCCGCGCGGCGCGGCTGCTGCCCGAGGCGTACCTTTACGGCATCGCCTACGTCGGCAAGAAGGCGGAGACCCGTGCCTCATACCTCCACGGCCGGTACTCGCTCACCGGCTTTCCGGACTATTTCTTCTGGGCGCTCGTTCTAAAGACACCGCTCCCGACTCTCGCTCTGTTCGCCGCCGGAATCCTGGCCGCCCTGTTCTCGGCCGCCCGCTTCGCCCGCGCCGATTCCGCCGATTCCGGAGAAGACCGCGGTGCCCGGGTTTCGCCGTTAGCGATCGGCCTCGTGCTCTTTGCCCTGTGCTATCTCGTGGCGCTCGCCGCGAGCGGTTTGAACCTCGGCTATCGCCATCTCCTGCCGGTTACAGCGATTCTCGCGATCGGCACCGGGGGGCTCGCGCCGTCCCGATTCCCCGCTCGATTTCGCACAATCCTCGCGATCGGCCTCGGCGGCGCGCTGGTCTGGCTCGCGGCCGGAACCTTCTACGCCTCTCCCCTTCTGCTCGGATATTTCAACGAGGCGGCCGGCGGCTATAAAAACGGTCACCGGTACCTGGCCGACAGCAATCTCGACTGGGGCCAGGATCTCTTGCGGCTGGCGGAGCGCTTGCGCACCGAGCCCGCCGGCCGGACCGTCTGGCTCGCCCAGGCCGGCGATCCGCCGCTGCCCCAGGAGCTTGCGCCACGCATTCGCTGGTTGCTCGGCGAAGGGAGCCACGCTCCCGCCCCCGAGCCGATCGCCGGTGGATTGTTCGCGATCAGCGCGACCGACCTCGTGGGGGTCTACCGGCCACTCGCCCGAAGCGCTTCGTGGCGAGATCCTCGCCTGCAGGAGCGGTACGAGCGAATCGCCCGCGAAAGTCGTCTGGCGCACGGGGATCGTCCCATCCCCGTCGACATCGAACCGTTTGAAGCCTTCCGCCGGCTGCGGCTCATCGCGCGGCTTGCCTCGCGTCCGGCGGACGAGCGCATCGGCACCTCGCTGTTCCTCTTTCGCCTGAGCGACGATCAGGTCGCCGAGATGACGGAGCCTTGAGTCGGTGAACGGGTCTTCGAACCTCGGCCGGCCTTTCGTCGTCGGGCTCCTGCTCGTTTCTCTAGGGCTCGGCGGCCTGATCGTCTGGGCGTACCGGCCGATCCTGGACAACGCCTTCGTCTGGGACGACGGCGCGAACCTCGTCGCCGCGCGGGCGAAGTGGGATCGCGGCCTTTCCGGGCTCGCCTGGGCGTTCTCTCGACCGTACGCCGGGCACTACCAGCCGCTCACGTGGGCTTCCTATCAAGCGGACGCGATCGTTTCCGGCGCCTCGCCGCGCGGCGTCCACGCGACCAACCTGCTGCTCCACCTGTGCAACACCGCGCTGGTCGGCTGGCTCGGTTGGCTCCTCGCCGCCTGCCCCGCCGTGCGGCGGACGGCGAGGTTTGCCGACCCGAGGCAGCGCGCGGCGTTGGCGGGAATCGCCGCGGCGCTCTTCGGGCTTCATCCGATCCACACCGAGTCGGTCGCCTGGGCGACCGAGCGGCGAGATCTGCTTTCGACCCTGTTCGTCCTCGCCACCTTGGCGGTCTACCTGCGCGCTGCGCCGATCGACGAATCGAAGTCGCCCGTGCGGTGGCCCGCCCGCGGGAAGGTCGCCTTTCTCCATGTCCTCGCCGCGCTCTCGCGAGCGCAAATGACGCTTCCCTTCGTGCTCCTACTGCTCGACGCCTGGCCGCTCCGCCGCTTGGGAGACGAGGGGCATCGGCGATCGAACGCGGTGCGGCTGATCGGCGAAAAATCCTTGTCGTTCGCGATCGCCGCGGCCTCCGCGGCGGCGGCGATTTGGGCGCAGGCGCGCGCCGGGGCGCTCACCGCTTCGAGCGAGCACGGTCTCCTCGATCGCCTGGTGCAGGCGGGCTATGGCCTGTCGTTCTATCCGGCCGCGCTGTTCCACCGCGTCTGGCTACCGCTCTACGAACGGCCGTATCCGTTCGTCCCTTCCGAACCGCGTTTTTTGCTTCCGGCCCTCGCCGCCGCGGGCGCGCTCATCGCTCTCTGGCTGCTGCGCCGTCGGGCGCCCGCGGTCACGTTCGCTTTTGCCGGATACGCGCTCTTGGTCCTGCCGGTGCTCGGAATCGCCCAATCGGGCGTTCAGCTGGTGGCCGATCGCTACGCCTACCTTTCGACCGTACCGCTCGTATTGCTCGTGGCCGGTGCGGCCGTCGCAGCCATGACTCTCTGGCCGAAGACCCGCGCAGCCCGCGTTTTTGAAGTCGGGACCGCCCTCGCCCTGGTCGTCATCCTGGGGGGCATGGCGGCCGCCACCCGGCGGCAGACGCTCGTCTGGCGGACCGACGAGTCGCTCTGGCGACACGTCCTCTCCCATTCCGGCTCGTGCCTCGCCGACAACAATCTCGGATACCTGCTTTACGCCCGAGGCGAGGCCGGACCGGCGCTGTTCCATCTGGTTCGTGCGCTCGATCGGGTGCCGACCTATCCGCGACCGTGGAACGCGATCGCCGCGTTGCTCGAAGCGCCTTGGCCGCCGGAGACGCCGCAAGCGCCGGATTCACCGGCCCCCCCGGATGCCGCGACGATGGCGCCGATTCTCGAACGGGCCGCTACGGCGCAGCCCGGTTCCGCTCTGGCGAGGTACGCCTCGGCGCTCGCTTGGGGACGGGCCGGAAACCTTCCGAAAGAAGAGTTGGAGCTGCGCCGGGTGCTCGCGATCGAGCCCGATCACGAAGGCGCGCGCCTCGCCCTCGCGCGGATCGCAACCCAACGGGCGACGATCCGAACGGAGCCATAACCCGCGGTCCTATTGTGCCAATCGCTCCAGCGCTTCGCGGACTTGGGGCGGTGTGGCGAGCCCTCCGCCGACCGATAGCCCGCGCCGGGCGGCTTCGGCCGATTCGGCCGCTCGCCCCAGCTCGGCGAGCAGTAGGGCCTCGCGCAGGGAGAGCGCCGCGTCGTTGGGGGCGAGCGCTAGCGCGCGACGGATCGCGACGAGCGCCTCCTCCCGCTGCCCGACCTCGCGCAGCAGGACGGCGCTCTGCGTCCAGAGCAAGGGGTCGCCGGGGAAGCGGGTCAGCGCCTGCGCCAGGGTCTCTCGCGCACCTTGACCGTCCCCAGCCCGGGCGCGGGCGACGACCAGGTTGCGCCATGCCGGTAGGTAACCCGGATTGCGCGCGATGAGACTTTCGAGTTCGGCCGCCGCGGCGTTCGGCTGGCCGTGCTCCAAGGCGAGCAGGGCGCGGCGCAAGCGCGGCAATTGCGCGCGCGGATCGAGCCGGATCGCCCGTTCGAGAGCTTCGGCCGCCGCCGCGTCGTCGCCCGCTTCCGAGCGGCGCTTGGCCCACTCGGTCCACGCGGTGGAGCTGCCGGGATCGGCGACGATGGCCCGGGTCCAGAATCGATCTTCGCTCTCGAACGGCCGTTGCGCGTACAGAGAGAGACCCGCGAGGAGCGCGATCCCGCCGCTCCAGAGGACGAGCCGGACCTGCCGGCCTTTCCCTTCGAGCGGCCAGAGGACGCCGAACGCCCAGGAAAGGCCGAGGCTCGGCAGCAACAGGTACCGATCCATCACCATCCACTCCGGATTGACCGCCCAGAGCGCGAGCACCGGCGCGAGCCATACCGCGCACCAGAGCAACGGCCGGCCGAGCGCGGGCCGGCGCTTGACGGCCCACAGCGCGAGAGCGACCACGGCGGCGAAGCCAAGTAGCCCCAAGATGGCTCCGGCGGCGAACAGGGACGTGACGGGGCGCGCCGGATGGAGCAGAAAGAGATCGACCGGCAGGACCAGATCCCGAAGATAGGCGAGCACCGCGATCGGAACGCTAGCGAGCGCGAGCGGCATCGACGGCGCGGTGGGGAATCGATGGGCGAGCCCGCCGAGAATCTGCCACCGATAGACAAAGTACCCGGCGGTGACGAGCGCGAGCGCCAACAACTCCGCGCGGGGCCGGCGCGCCGAGATCGTCGAGTCGGCGCCGGCACGTGAAGATCGAACCAGCCCAGCCGCCTCGGCCGCGACGAACAGCAGCAGACCGATCGCCGGCTCCTTGGCGAGCAGGGCGATCGCGTAGGCGAGGCCGAGGCCGAGGAGCCGAACCCGGCTGGGGCTGGAACGCTCCGCCGAAGAGCGATAGGCGAGATACGCGATCAAGCTGGTGGCACCGAACAAAAGATCCTGCAGACCGGAAACCCAGGCCGCGCTTTGGGCGTGCGAAGGATGGCAGCTGAATAGGAGCGAGCCGGCGAGCGCCGTCGCGACCCCCAGCCCCTCTTTCTTGAGCACCAGGAAGGCGAGCGCGCCGAGCAGGCCATGAAGGAGGATCGCCGCCGCGTGCCAGCCGAGGGGCGCGTCGCCGAACGCGCGAAACAGACCGGCGGCCAGCGCCAGAAACAGCGGCCGCAGGTAGTTGGTGGTTGGCGCTTCGCTGGTCCGGGCATGCGGGTCGAGGTCGGTCGAGAAAATCTCCCCGAGCCCCGCAGGCGCGCGAACCACCGGGTTTTCGATCAGCAGCGGGCGGTCGTCGAAGACGAAGCCGAAGTGGAGGGTCGGCAGATAGAGCGCCACCGCCATGAGGCCGGCGAAGAGGGCGCCGAGTGCCGCCGATAGAGAAAAGCGGCGAACCGACATATCGATGCCCTACTCGCGTTCAGTCAGGGCGGGCGCCGGTCGCAGCTCCAACGCGCCCGCGGCCACGGCGTAGATGACGCCGGTCCAGGCGGCAACCACCTGATCGAGATCCTTGGGGTCGATTTTGTCGATCGTGTCGTTGGCGCTGTGGTGGAGGTCGAAGTACTCGGTGCCGTCCTGGTCGAACGAGATGACCGGCACGTTGGCCGAGGCGAGCGTTGAGATGTCGGCGCCGCCGCCCGAATTATTCACGTCCGAAAAAGCGACTCCCAGGGGCTTGGCGATCTCGGCGATCTTGGCAAACTCCGGGAGGGCCGAAGGCGCGATCCGGGTCTTGATCCGCACCACGTGCCCCGCGCCGAAATCGGCTTCCGCCGAGGCGAAGTGGCGCGGCAGCTCGGCCTCGTGCGCTTGGGCGTAGGCCCTGCCGCCCGAGAGGCCAAACTCCTCGTTGGCGAACAGGACCACGCGGATCGTCCGCTTCGGCCGTTCAGCCGGCGGCAACTGACCGATCCGGCGCGCGGTCTCGATCACGATGCCGCAGCCCGCGCCGTCGTCGATCGCGCCGGTGCCGAGATCCCACGAGTCGAGATGGGCGCCGAGGAGGATGAATTCTTCTTTCGCCGTGCCCGCGTCGAGACCGGGAATCTCGCCGATCACGTTGGCCGACTGTGCGTTCGGGAAGCGCTTAGTTTCGAGCTCCAGCCGGAAGCGCACCGGCTTGCCTGACGCCAGCTCAGCTTCGAGCAGGTCGGAATCCGGAGCCGAGAGCGCCGCGGCCGGCACGGTGGGCTCCCCTTCGATGATTCGCATCGCGCCGGTGTGCGGCAGCCGGTTCGAGTCGGTGCCGACCGAGCGGATCAGCAGGCCCACCGCACCGCGCTTCGCCGCTTCGGAGGCGCCCACACCGCGCACCGCCACGGCGGCGCCGTAACCGGAGCCGTCGGACTTCCGCTCCATGTGGTTGCTGACGAAGACGATCTTCCCCTTCGCCTGGGCCGGGTCGAGCTTTTTGAGGTCGTCGAGCGTCGCAACCCCGACGACTTCCGCCTCGATCCCCCCCGCGGGGCTCGCCGTGCTGCCGCCGAGCGCCGTGAGCACCACCGGCTGCGGCCAGGGCGAGAGGATCATGCCGGCGTTTCTCCCCCGCTCCCAATGGGGCACTTCGACCGGCTCGGTGTGGACATTCTTAAAGCCGAGCGCCTTGAGCTTCTCCGTCGCCCAGGCGACCGCCCGCGCATCGCCAGCCGAACCGGCGGAGCGCGGCCCGACCTCGAAGGTCAAGGAGCGGACGACGTCGTAGCTCTCGGTTCCGGCTAGCGCCTCGGTGCGGAGCCTTTCGGCCACCGTAGCGACCGATGGCGACAGCCCCTCCGTCGACGCGGCGAACCCGCCGGAAGCGGACAGGACGACCAAGACGGCGGCGCAAGAAAGAGCGATCGAGATGCGGTGAACGTGTGCCATCGCGGACGTCTCCTCTAAGGTCGGCTCTCGGCCGAGCGGTCGATCTAAAACGATGCGGCGGTCGAGACGCGGGACAGATCGCGCAGCGCCGACCGCCACTCGGCGAGCGCCCCCTCGAACACTTCGCGGGCGGCGGCGGCGCGGTGCTCCAGATCCTCGGCCGCGGCGCGAACCTTTTGACGCTCCCAGCGCAGCAGGTCGGCGATCGCGCCATCCAAGGCGCCGTGCGCCGCGGCGATCCGGCGCTCTTTTTCAGTGCGGACCGAGGCGACCAGCCGGGCGATCCGCTCACGGGCGCCCTCGTACTGCACGGCGGCTTTGGCGCGCAGGATCTGCAGATCCGAGGCGCGGCGCAACCCGTGGGCGAGGCCGAGTTTTTCTAAGCCCCAGATCAACCATTTCGCGGGATCGACGTGCCAGGGCTGGATGCCGTTCCGATAGTCGAACGGAAAGCTGTGATGGTAGTTGTGGTACCCCTCGCCGAAGGCGAAGACCGCCATCAAGCCGCTGTCGCGGGCGGAGACCTCGCGGCTGTACGGTCGGCGCCCGAGCATGTGGCAGGCACTGTTGATCAGGAACGTGCCGTGGTGCGAGACGACGATGCGCAGGATGACGCCGATGATCATGCAACCGAGCAGCCGGCCGGTGGCGAGGCCGACGAGCGCCGGGATGCCAACCGCCACCGAGATCGCGATCCACTTGTACCAGCGCCGCTGCCAGGAGATCAGAGGATCGGCGACCAGATCGCGGACGATCGAATCGACGTGCTCCTCGGTCTCGAAGAAGATCCAGCCGACGTGCGCCCACCAAAAGCCCTTCTGGATGTTGTACGGATCTCGCTCGTCGTCGGTGTGGTCGTGGTGCAACCGATGGTCGGCCGCCCATTCGATCACCGAGTTCTGAAACGTCGCGGCACCGAAGAGTAGGTAGAACAGCTCAACCGGGCGCACGGTCTCGTACGTCTTGTGCGACCAGAGGCGATGGTAGCCGCCGGTGATCGACATGCCCCCGGCGATCCAAATGCCGAAGAACGTCAGCCATTCCGGCCAGCCGAAGCCGTGGGTCCAGAGGTACCAGGGGACGGTGATGACGGCGGCGAGGAACGTGCCGACGAGGAAGATGAGATTGGTCCAGTTGATGCGGGTCGTCGGGGCAGAGGAAGACACTTCCGTCACGATGGCAGACTCTCCGGGAGCAGTTTGGGGGGGCGACCGTCTGGCGTCGCGGGAAGAATACCAGGAAAAAGCCTCTCTTCGACCCACGCTTTCGGCGCGGTAAGGAACCGATAGACTCCCCGGCCGATGAATCCGCCTTCGAGGGCCGACCGCCCCGCCACCGGCGCGCTGCTGCTGTTCGGGGCGGCGCAGGCCACCCTGCTGAATGGTTTTAATCCTCGGCGGGATCGCGCTCGGGGTGATCGACCACCAACCCCGAAGTGCTTCCTAGTTCGATCAATCGCGCCGCAAGGCGACCAACGGATCGAGCCGGCTCGCCCGCCGGGCCGGAACGAAACTGGCGAACAGCGCCACCGCGCCGAGCGCTACGGCACCGAGAGCGAAGGCGAGCGGATCGCGGACGCTCACACCGTAGACCAGGCTTTCCAGGTAGCGGGTGAGCGCGAACGCTCCCGCGAGGCCCAGGGCGAGGCCGAACAGCACGGACGTGCCGCCCTGGCGCATGACCAGCGCCGTCACTTCCCTCGCGTTCGCCCCGAGCGCCATGCGCACGCCGATCTCGCGCGTGCGCTGCTCGACCAGAAACGAAAGCACGCCATAGATGCCGATCGCGGCGAGCGCCAGGGCCGCGAGCGCCAGAATCCCCAACAGTGCGGCGTTCCACGAGTCGCTGCCGACCGAACGGCGGAGCACTTCGCGCATTGTCAGCACGTTGGTAATCGGCAGCGCCGGATCGATCGACCAGATCGCCTTGGCGACCGGTGTCGCCAGGGCGCCCGGCGAGCCGTCGGTGCGCACCACGAACGCCGTGGGAAGCAGACGGACCAACAGGGTGAGCAAACCCTTCGGCACCTGCCCCACCACCACGTAGGCCGTCGGCGGTACCGGCTGT
Organism: Thermoanaerobaculia bacterium; assembly: GCA_038248205.1. Lineage (GTDB taxonomy): Bacteria > Acidobacteriota > Thermoanaerobaculia > Multivoradales > UBA5704 > DASYKS01. The sequence goes on along the minus strand of JBBRUC010000056.1, from coordinate 1,532 downwards.
TGCAGGCCGTTTTCACGCACGTCGCCGACGATGCCGACCACCGGCCGCGGGGTGAGGTCGGAAAGTTCCGGTACCCTGGCCGAGCCCATGATCAAGCGGCGGCCGAGACCATCCTCCTTCGGCCAGATCTGCCGCGCCGCGGCCTGGTTCAAAATCACCACCGGTGGCGCACCGGCACGATCGCCGGCATCGAAACCGCGGCCGCGCAGAATCGGAATGCCCATCGTCGCGAAATACCCTTCGGTGACGAACCGGACCTGCGGATCGAACGATCCGTTCAGTGTGTTCGGGTCGCGTCCCTCGACCTCGAACAGCATGTCCGGCCCCTCTTCGAGCGGCAGGGAACTCGCGAAGGCTGCGGCGCGCACGCCGGGCAGCGCCGCGGCTCGTTCCGAGATCGCCTGAGCGAAGCGGTCGAGCGCCGCCGGATCGCCGTACTTGCCCTCGGGCAGCGAAATCTTTTGGGTCAGGACACCGTCGGGATTGAATCCTGGGTTCGTGCTCAACATACCGACGAAGCTTTTGGCGAGCAGGCTCGCGCCGACCAGCAGGACGAGCGCAAGCGCCACCTCCCCTACCACCAGCAGGCGGCGGGCGAGCAGACCCTTCTTGCCCAGGGTGACCCGGCCGGCGCCTGCGCGCAGGGGATGGGCCACCCCGGCTCGCAGTACCTGAAGCGCCGGGGCGAGCCCGAACAGCAGGCCCGCGAGCAGCGACAGGCCGAGCGCGAAGGCGACCACCGTCGCGTTGACTTCGATCGGCGTCAGCGGGTGGAGCGGTACCGGCGACAGCGCCAGCAGCGGCCGAATCGCGAGCGCCCCCAAGGCCACCCCGAGTAGACCGCCCCCGAGTGCGAGGACGAGGCTCTCGGTCAGCAGCTGGCGCGCGATGCGGCGCCCGCCGGCTCCGAGCGCGGAGCGGATCGCCATCTCTTGAGACCGGGCGGCGCCGCGGGCGAGCTGAAGGTTCGCGATGTTGACGCAGGCGATCAACAGCACGCAGCCGACCGCGCCGAGCAGGATCAGCAACGCCGGGCGCGCTTGGCCGCCGAGCCGCTCCTGCAGGCTCTGGACGGTCGCCGATTCATCGCGCGAAAAGGGTTGATCGGGATAGCGCTTGACGAACGATTGGGCCAGCAGAGGCGCCTCGGCGGCCGCCGCTTGGAGCGTGGTACCCGGTGCGAGCCGGCCGACCAGGCGCAGGTAGTTCGCCGCTTCGTTCGCGGCCGGATCCGCCTGGAGCGGCGTCCACAACTCCGCCGTGGCCGGGTACTGGAACGTGGCGGGCATGACGCCGACGACGGTGAACCCCTCGCCGTTTAAAGCGAGCGTGCTGCCGACCGCCTTTACGTCGGCGCCGAACCGGCGATGCCAGAGAGCGTCGGAAATCACCACCGCCCGCGCGCCGCCCGGAACATCCTCTTCGGCGACGAACGACCGACCGAGCGCGGGCTCGACCTCGAGCACGTGGAAGAATCCTCGCGAAACGCGCGAGCCGACGATCCGCTCCGGCGGGCCGTCGCCGGTCAGATT